>NZ_CP064924.1 GCF_018336915.1 Acaryochloris marina S15
TTGCCACAATCTTGATTTCACTATTTGGAAGTAATCAGTTGTCCTTCAGCATTGCGAATCTGCGTTATCCGCAAATTCAGTGTTTCAACTGTTCCAGTAAAACCCTCCACTTTAATGATGTCACCCACTCCAAACTGATCTTCTGCAATGACAAGAAACCCATTAATTGCATCTTTGATGATGCCTTGTGATGCTAGAGAGATGGCCACACGATGAGACCAACTCCGGCCAATAAGGGGCCAACATCAACTTTGAACAAGATCAAAATCACAATAATACCGATACTCCCCCAAATCGGAATTGCAATTCCCTTAACGACCCTAGTAATCGTTGAGATTCTCAACTGCAATCGTCTTGATACAATCGGCGTTAATAACGGACTCACAGTTAAGGCTAGGGCAAAACGATTGATGAGAGCCCAGCTGAACCGCCCATGAAGTAAGTGCATACTCCCACTAAAGAGACTGTAAGGGGCAAGGATAAGCTTCTTAGAATCCAAATTTTAATCGGACGAGTATACGGAAATCGATCCATGCAGATCAGCACTCCAGCAAACCAGATTGAAACGTGGCCCAAACTAAGGACTTGGCGAAGTAGAGTATTTAGCCCATCCCAAGAATTCAATGTAGGGAGTCGGGTCATAAAGTCAACGGTACTAGCCGTATTGCCCTTGGAAGAACGATATAACCGTCTTTGAAGTAGACAGATAAGACCATTGATGATCAATACAGCGAACAAAATCCCAGATAAAAGTATCCCCTTGTTTCAAGTATTGGGGGGCGCTCAGTCCTAGATTGCTTCAAGGCTGAAATGACAATGTTTTGGATATCAGTGGTTAAGGCACCAGAGTCAACTGCACGTAGATTCGTGTCAAGGGAAGTAATCGTAATTAGATTCTGATTATTGACGCTTAGAACGGGTAAATTATTGAGGGTTTAATCTCTACTTGAGGTTCAACCTGATCTGAGGTGAGGTAATTTCGCTGAATTTTCTGCAGGTTTTCCTGCACGATCTGTTTGCGCTCAGAGATAAGATTTCGGGCCGCAGCAATTTGAAATAATCGCCTCCCATCTAGCCAAATCCAATCCGTAGAGATTTGGCTAGAAAAGCTATTTAGCTCTTCATCTTGAGGATTTTGAGACGTTGATTCTGCAGCGAGCTGTTCAGTGGAATTGAGAAAGGGTACTGAGCAGCGCTGGGATGATGCAGCATAATGCTATCGTTAACAACCCTAGAAGCAGATGAAGGATAGAACTTGATTTAGCTTTTTCTCTCTTGAATAAATCCTAGTAAAGCTAATAAATAATGATTTAGAAATGCTGCTAACTCCTTGTCTGAAAAAGCCTAAAACTAGTCTAGAGCTAGTCTAAAACATCATCCCTAATCCTTCCTGAAGGCTAGGAAACCTTGTAGGGCTTCAGTCCAGGTAGAGTAAGTCCTTTGCCTATGAATTTTCTACAACTTCCAGAATATGGCATGATCAAAACTATCCTGCTCAGTTTCTACGTTCAGTAGACAGTAGTTTTGCCCTATCGCTCAATGATCATTCATATGCCAATACTCGTTATTTTCGCCCTTATTATCTCGTTAATAGCAATTCTATTTGCATTGCAAAATTCCTATACGATACTCGTTAGTTTTTTAGTTTGGCAGTTCGATGGGTCTTTAGCATTAGTTTTGCTTCTAACCCTTGCTCTTGGGCTACGGTGTACACATAAGTCATTTCTGGTAAGCGACCATGGTCGCTTACGATATTTGAGTGACCCCAGAATCTGTTAGAACGAGCTCTGATTGATGAACCATAACCCATCACCATGGTCGCTTACTATGCATGCTCTAATATTTATTGCTCAACCCTCGATGATGCCACCAACGAAACACCACTTCTCAGTTCAATCCAAACAAACATGAGAGTGCTGAACCCCAAACAAATCAGCAATTCTAACCACTCAAAGGCCTGAACATCGAAAAAAGTTTGGAGGAAAGGAACGTACAGAACAAACAGTTGGCACACTGTAGTCACAGTGACAGCTCCCAGTAAGGATGATTAGATAAGGGATTGAGCTGAAACGTTAGCTGAGTATCTGAGCGTACTGCCAACGCATGCCCATTTGAGCTAGACATAATGTTGTAAAGACCATCGTTTCCAGGTGTTGGATCACCTGGGTAGCCCGGTGCTTGGGTATAGCTGTATGCCCAGATCATCAGACTAATCGTCAAGATAGACAGCATCAAACCAATGCGGACCATATACCATCCCAGACCACGGGCAAAAATGCTTTCACGGGATTATGGGGAGGTCGTTGCATCACACCTGCTTCAGCAGGTTCCATCGCTAGCGCCAAAGCGGGTAATCCATCAGTAACTAAATTCATCCATAGAATTTGAAGTGGGGATAGTGGAACACCCCCCAACCCCAATAAAGGTGCTGAGGCAATGGTAATCACTTCACCAATATTGCTACCCAAAATATATTTAATAAAACGGCGAATATTGGTATAAATCACTCGCCCCTCTTCTGTAGCGGCGACGATGTGGCAAAGTTATCATCCAAAAGAACCATGTCACTGGCTTCTTTACTGACATCGGTACCCGTAACCCCCATGGCAATCCCAATATCCGCTTGCTTGAGCGCGGGGGCATCATTTACGCCATCTCCTGTCATGGCCACAAAGGCCCTCGACGTTGCAAGGCTTGGACAATCTGTAGTTTGTGCTCTGGAGCGACCCGAGCATAAACATTGACTCGCTCAACCTGTTGTTCCAGCTCCTGGGGCGAAAGTTGGGCCAATTGTTGACCACTCAAGACGGGATCCCCCGCCTTAGCGATACCAATTTTATGGGCAATAGCCATCGCTGTCAGTTGATGATCACCCGTAATCATCACAGGGCGAATCCCTGCTTGTCGGCAACGAGCAACGGCAGCTTTTGCTTCAGGACGAGCCGCATCTACAATGCCACCAACCCCAACCAAATCAGGTCGTGCTCAACATTGTCCAAGGTTTTGGTCTCAGGGCATACGGCTAGAGGTTTGTAAGCAAGACCTATCACCCGTAGTCCTTGACTCGCTATCTTGTTGTTTTGAATGAGGATGCGATTGCGATCCGCATCGGTTATTCCCTGAATAATTGCCTGAATTTGTATTTGGTGACATTGTTCCAAACCAACTCAGGTGACCCCTTCATAAATAGGGCGTAAGGTTGAGTAAATCCAAGATGATGGGCCTGAGATGGGGCGGTTTTACAAATCACACTCATGCGTTTCCGCTCAGAGGTAAAGGGAACCTCCGTCAATCGAGGAAGGCGTTTTGTAGCTCAACGGGTCCCAGCCCCGCCTTGCTAGCCAAGACCAAGAGTGCGCCTTCCGTGGGGTCACCCATAATGGCCCATTGCCCTTTCTCTTTTTGTAAAGCGGCATCATTACAGAGGGCACTAGCCACCAACAGCATTCCAGGGCAGGGTGTTGAGCGGGTAATATAGCATAGCCTGTTCTAAGAATCTCCGACAGGCTCGTATCCCATACCGCTGACGCTCAAGTGGTCCGCAAAGAGGTGAATCTGCTGAGCCACATTTTGTTTTGAGTGAGGGTCCCGTTTTATCGGAACAGATCGTCGTGACAGACCCAATGTCTCCACAGCGGGGAGCTTCCGAATCAAAGCTTGGCGGCGCACCATTCGTTGGGTTCCCAAGGCCAGAGTGACCGTAATCACGGCGGGTAGGCCCTCGGGCACGACGGCTACAGCCATACTCAGGGATATCTCCAGCAGGTCATCCACCATACTGAGTTGCCTTCCCGCAGATACCTCCAGGACGACGAGTCTACAAGCACCATTGATCCTGTAACCAACACGTTTCCTAACTGGCCATTCGCTGTTGAAGAGGTGTGGGGGCTGTTTCCACAGATTGCAGCATGGCGCAATTTTTTCCCAATTCCGTCTCCATGCCTGTGGCAGTGACGATGGCAGTTCCGCGTCCCTGAATCACCTCTGTTCCGCGATAGATGAGATTATGTCGATCACCTAGAGCTGCGTTCTCTGTCAAGATCAACTCAGATTGTTTGGTGACGGCTTCTGCTTCTCCCGTTAGGGCTGATTCACGAATTGAAAGACTTGCCGAACTCAATAACCGGCCATCAGCAGGCACCTGCACCCCAGCTTCCAAGAAGATAATATCCCCTGGTACTAAGTCTTTAGCATCAATTTCCCACTCCTGGCCTTGGCGAATCGCTCGGACCGTGACGAGGTCATTGACTTTAAAGCTGTTAGAGCCTGCTCTGCCCGACTCTCCTGCAAAAAGCCTAGCAACCGTTTAACAGAACAATAGCTGAAATAGCGACAGCATCCTTGGGAAATTGCTGATCCTGTAAATCCAAAACAGCTGAGACAATGGCGACAGCAATCAACATCAACAGCATGATGTTTTTGAATTGATCGATCAAGATATTCCAGGTGGAGCGACCGGAAACTTCTTGCAATTCATTGCGACCATGCAGCTGTTGTCTTTGATTGACCTGATCTGGCGTGAGCCATGGATTGGGTCACTCTCTAAACGCAGAAGGACAACGTTGGCATCCAGGGTTTGCCATTGAGGGTTGTGACGTTGCTCTGGTTCCTCTACAGTCATGATGATTTTCCCTTTGACCAGAAGTATCTTGATCAGTTTTATTCAGTCATGTTGAGTAATTTTTCTTAACTCACAGATAATCAGCGATTGCTGGTTTATGCTTTTGTAGGCGTTTAAGAGCATCCATTTGCAATTGGCGGACTCGTTCGCTGCTGATATCCATACGACGGCCTACAGCAGCGAGGGAGAGTTGACGATCATCGATCAACCCATAGCGCAGGGTGAGTACTTCTCGCTGCTGAGGAGTGAGGGTGGTTAACAACTGCTGGAGAGACTCACTCAGGGTTTTGCCCGTGACAAATTCTTCCGGTAGGGGATTGGATGCCTCGATGAAGTCTACGATAGAGTTATCTTGATCATCACCAATTTTCAGATCGATAGACAGAGTGTGGTGTGAAAGTTGAAGATATTCTCGAACTTTTTCTGGAGGCAAGGACAGAGCTTGAGCAATCTCTGATGTTGTGGGCTGCGGCCTAAAGATTGAGATAGTTCTCGCTGGGCTCGCTTGATCTTATTGAAGTATTCCGTCAGATAAATGGGAAGACGGATGGTGCGACTCTGATCTGCGATCGCGCGCGTAATTCCCTGGCGAATCCACCAGTAGGCATAGGTCGAGAAGCGAAAACCTCGTTGAGGGTCATATTTCTCCGCTGCTCTTTCAAGCCCCAAGGTTCCCTCTTGAATCAAATCCAGGAATTCCAAGTTATGGTCTTTGTACTTTTTAGCAATGGTCACGACTAGACGAAGATTTCCCGTAATCATGGCCTGCTTGGCTTTTTTGCCCTGATCTAGCTTGGCTTCGAGTTCCGACACCTCCAGATCAGCAGCCTCGGCCAAGTCTCCATAGAAGGCTCTACTTCGTTATCCTGAGCCAACTTTTGTTTCAGCCCTGCAATTCCATCATCGCTTGGACTTCTCTACCAAACTGCAATTCCTGAGTGGGTGTCAGCAAGGGATATCGGCCAATCTCTCGAAGATATAGGCGGACGTTATCTGTCATCCCCCTCTGCTTATGACCACGATGTGAAGTTTTGGGAGGAGGGCGAAGGGTCTGAGTTGTCATAACATTCATCTCAACTTTGATGGGATATGGATTAGAGTGCTTCGAAAATCAGGAATTGAGTATTTATGAATTTCAGAGATCAGCCTTTGAATCGACAGGGTTCTTAGCCCAGGCTCAATTTGATTCAAGCAATAGGTCTATTGGGAAAAATGGCAATGCTGAGTGTATTTCCCGTTCAATATCAGAATCTAGGTCATACCCCTATTAAATTAGGGTTTTACCCCCTTGGGATCGGCCCTCGGACTCAAAAAAAGAGTCTGAACTCATCCAAAGGGACTAGTCCGATCGAGAGTTGACGTATTTACCTGGGTGCAACGTGAGTTCGACGCTAGACAATAGCAGCAGGCAAAGCTTTTAGTTCATCGGGAGTTAAATCTAACGACGGTTTCATTGGATGATAGGAGTAAGCAATCAAGCCCCCAGAAGATTGGCTAAGAAATTGAACCCACTGCGATGCCTTGAATGCTCGGTAGTTAGGTGAGATTATCTCAGCCCCTCTAGCTAAGGGAAGCTCAAAAAAGGTATTGCTGAAGGGAGTTATTGAGCCAAGATACTCCCATGGAAGAGAAAAAAAGGCCATTACTTTCAGAGCTAGCTTGCGTGAACTCTAACTGTGAAAGCTATGGTCAAGCGGGCCTTGAGAATTTAACAGTACGTAAAGTCTACGGACAAGATCGAATACGGTATCTGCGCTGTCATAGCTGTGGAGCAGAGTTCAGTGAACGCAAGAACACTGCCTTTTGGAATACAAAAATCCCTGAATCTCGAGCAATAGAAGTAGGTCGTCAAATTGCAGAAGGAACGTCTATCAAAGGAACATCACGTCTGACCTACACCCATCCGGATACGGTGAAACGTTTGACCCTCAAATTTGGTCAGCATGCCCAGGACTTTCATGAGCAAGAAGCTCAGCAATTGGATATCGACGTATTAGAGATGGACGAGCGTCATGGATACGTCGCCAGCAAAAAGCAGCAGTGTTGGGATGCGGTATCCATTGATGCCGCCAGTAAATTCATTGTCCACGTGGCCGTTGGTCCCCGTAACACAGACCTGATAGAAAGGCTGATGCAAGGCAGTCACAGACGACTAGCTCATCCCCAAGACCTGGTGCTGATGACCGATGGAGAAGCGAGTTATCGCACTCTCTTTCCGGTCATCTTCGGGGTGTCTTACCTCCCCCCGTCAAAGCACGATGGGTCGACCTCCCAACCCCAAGTATCGGATTCCTCGAACCCTTGCCCACGTCCAAGTCATCAAGCATCGTCAGGGACAAAAGTTAGAAGCCGTAGAGGTGAGCAAAGCTCATGGGAGCTGGCAACGGATCAATCAAGCGCTAGATGAAATAGGGTACAACATTCCCAACACCTCAACTGTGGAGCGTTTCAATGGCACTGCACGACGGATGAATGCTCATCAAGTCAGACGCTCACTTGCTTTCGCTCATCGCAGTAATACTCGTCAGGCCGTTGCTTGGTGGAGTGCTACAGTTTACAACTGGGTGAGAGAGCATCGCAGTTTACGAACTCCTCTAGAAGTACCCGAGGGTAAAAAGCGCTTTCAACAGAGAACTCCTGCCATGGCAGTTGGATTAACTGAACACATTTGGACCGAAGCTCAGATCCTCAGAGCACCGGTTTATATGGCTTCTACAGAATAGGGGGCTGAGATAATCTCACCTGACTACCGAATATCGATGGGTACCTTTTATTGGAAATTAATCAAAAGAATCAAAATTGTTGATACATGTAGGGTGTTTTTGCATAAGCCCCTAACGGAATCTATGCAAAAACACCCAAGATCTAAAAACTCTAGATCTCATCTTGGATGAGGTTTAGGAAGCCATTTAGGATCAATCTTAGTTTCTTCAAAAAGAATAGCACCGAAGAGTTCGGCACGTCTGAGGTTGACATTCGTGAAATCGGTATTGAAGAGGTGGGCACCAAAAAGGTTGGCACCAACGAGGTTCGCATTGTTGAGTTTTGCACTGCTTAGTTTTGCACGGGTGAGGTTCGCATCGTTGAGCTTTGCATCGCTAAGGTCGGCACTGCGGAGATCGGCACCGTTGAGTTTTGCACTGCTTAGTTTTGCATTGTGGAGGTCGGCACTGTGGAGGTTGGCACCGCTGAGGTCAGCACCGCTGAGATTTATCTCCTGATTAGGATTCTCCTCACGCCACTGGTTCCAAGCATCTGGCCCTCCCCGCAAAATCTCAAGTAAGTCGAAATTCCCAGAACCAAACCTGAGTAAAGCTCTAACCATGTCTTTCCACCTTCAGAAATCATTGTTCGCCAAGTACCCTTATTTCTCAATATAAACCCCACCCCCATAGAACGCTCCCCGCTGCACCACCTGAAACCCACTAGGTATCCCCACTTACTCCCTTCCCGCTGTAAAATCGAGAAGAAAGTAAATAGACGCAGTGAACTGAACACAAGCCTTTCGAGATAAGCCTTTTGATGTAGATGAGTGGCAGAAATTCTACAATCGCAATCAACAACAATACATTCGCCAGCGATTAACCGCTATTAAACTCCTGCATGAAGGACAGAGTCGTGCCCAAGCGAGTAAGCAAGTAGGGTGTCGCTATGACACTTTAACGTGTTGGATAGACAAATTTCTCGACGGCGGACTGAGAGGTTTAGTCCAACCCATTCGACATCGAAAACCAAGTCGGTTGCCTCCAGAACAACAACAGCAACTCAAAGAAATGGTGCTAACACAACACCCGACAGACTATGGCATTGATCGCAATATGTGGACGGGGGCTATTTTGTCAGTTGTAATTGAGCAACGCTTCGAGGTGCAGTTGAAAGACTCTCGTATTTATGAATTGCTCTCGGAGTTGGGGTTGTCTTACCAGCGAGCCCACCGCGACTATGCAAATGCTGATCCGCAAGCCCAGCAAGAATGGGTAGCAGCAGTAAAAAAACTGCAATCGCTACAACCAGGTGAGCACATCGTATTTTTTGATGAGTTTGCTGTCTCTGAGCGTCCCAATTTAGGGTATCAATTTAAGCCGGGAAAATAGCTTGGGTTAAAGGGTTAGGCCGTTTTTTCATTGAGGACTGACGTGCCACTGGCAATTCCCCCATAGAGTTAACAACCGACTCAAACACATCAGGAAAAGGATGCCCAAAAAGCCGTTGTGCTGCGGTGGTCCCATCTGCTCTTTTGAGGTCAAAATTATGGATGATGGTGAGCACTTTCAAGGATTCTTCCGAAAACCCTCGGGCTGCATGATGCAATCGGGATAGATAACCATTACGTCCTTCAACTGCGGAGGAAGTCCGTTGATACTTCGTACTCATCCATTGCGCCCAGTCTACCCACTCCTGGCTTTCTTGAGAGTTCATTTGTTGAGTCATGGGGTGCTTGAGTAACCGGGCATAAGCTTGTTCAGTCGCCTTTCGATAATCTGCCTTGAGTAGAGGATGCCGAGTTTTGTCCGTTTGCTGTTGCCAATAAGCCCAGGGTAATAGGTACATGAGTACCCAGTTTTGTAGATCGAGATCATCTGTGGCTACCTTTAGCGCTTGAGTCACCCATTGCCACCAAGCATGAATCCCCTGAGCCATTGAAGGAATTTGTTGTTGGAATGAGTCAATGGCTTTGCTCCCCTTCTGAGCACCATAGGTTTTGGCTAGGGTAGACATCTGGGCGAGGGGAGCATTCAACCCAGCCGATAGATCATCAAACAGCTGCCATTCCAAAGTCTTGATATTAAACGGATGAATGACTTGGGTAAGGCGATGAAGAACCTGATGATAGGCCATCTTGTCCTGCTCTAAAGACTGTTGCTGAGCAGAAATCTCCGCCTTTGATTGTTGGAGTTGTTGCTGTTTAGCCTCACTACGAACGTTGAGAAGTTGCTGTTGAAGTACAGTCGCTTTTTTGTTCAACTGACTCATTTGACGACCCATATCACTGCCGATAGGTTGGGCTAAGGCACTCAGGGCATGGAATAAATCAGAAACACTGACACAGCCTAAGCCTGATACAGCTAATTTAATCAGGGCTGGAGCACCATCACTCACCATAAAATGACAATGCCATCCACAGCGGGTCCACCACTGCTGAATCTGGGCTTGCCAGGTTGCATAAGTACGGTTGGGACGTTCCACCTCTGTGAAGATAAAGCCACTAGCCAATTCCAACATCACCAAGATAGGTAAACCAAAAAAGGTTTCGTCCCCACCGACACAGATGCCCTGACCGTCTTTGGGTTGGCAATGCTCTTGCTGGGCGACTTCATAGGCGATAATCGCATCCCGCATCTTCCGTTTCAACAGCCGAAGGGAGCTGGCTGAAACGCCCACATGAGCATCTATGTGAATCGCTGTAAAAAATTCTGATAGACTCTCAGCTCCTACCCCATGTTTGACGCCGAAATAGTACACCACTCCTAAGACCATCACTCTGAGCCATTGACTCCCTGTCTGACTTTCCCACCATAGTGACTCTGGATATTGGTTACGCCGAGCGATAGCCTGTTGATGACGATGAACACTGCTTTTTGATAGACCTGTCGCAGCAGCAATTTTCGCAATCCCTTTTACTCCCTGTTCGAACAGACAATCAGTGACGGCTTGGCAGCGCTCTCGTATTGTCAGGCTCATCGTTTCCTCTGTTGACTTGCAAAGGTACGATACAGCTCTTTGTGACTAACCGCAGATATCTTGCCTATTTCATCTACAAAAGAGTGCGATCCTATCTGAAAATACTCAAATCTTTTCCCGCTTTATGCTGGTAGCCCCAATTTATTCTATGGCTGGGCAGAACGCAATACTCGTCCAGAGGTTCCGAGCAATACTCGTCCAGAGGTTCCGAGCAATGAGCGGGCTCGCAAGAAACTCAACGGTTTCCTTTGTGTTGATGCCCATAGTGGCGAGGAGTATTTTGGAATAAGCCCATATTCCAAAACAGAAGATGTATCAGAGTACTTTGCAGACCTATGCTCCGAATGCGTTGAATCAGGCTACACTCAACTGTGCATTATTCTCGATAACAATCCGACTCATAAGCTCAAAATGCAGTCCCAGCTGGCTGTTCATCTAGAGCAAATGGGACTGGCCCAATCGATTCAAGTTGAGTTTTTGTATCTGCCGTCCTACTCTCCCAAGCTAAACTTGGTCGAATATGTGATTCACTTACTGAGATTGCGATTGCTGCATCATCTCCCCATTGGAACGACACTTCCGCAAATCAGACAACAGTTCATTCAGTTCATTACTTCAAACCAGTTTCTATCGGCAGCACAAGTCCAAAAAACGCTTAATCATATCTTTTCACTCGCGCCCTAATCTTATGCCGGGAAGGGAGTAGATGGCATCTACCCATAAACCAAATGCTTTGCTTGGTTAGCGTCACAGCTCAGAAGCATCCAAACTCTTCAGATCGAACAAAAGACCAGCCCGACCAGAACCACCAGCGAACACCGGAATCTCCAAAGTCAATCGGGGAAAGAATTCTAGAGACGAGTCTGGGAGAGTCATTTTTTCGTGTAAGTTTTTGTGTAATACAGATTTTGGTAGAAAATCTGGAATTAAAATCCTCGATCTAATCTAGTGATCTGCAAGTTCATGCTCTGTGGTGCAAATTATTGTGTGTTTGGCTCAACATGCCGACTTGCTGCCTATGGCTTTCCAATAGCAACGGAAAAATTTAGCCGGTAGACTAAGAGTTAAGCCGTGAAAGCTAGCGGTAATAAGTTCTTCAAGACTTCTTGTTTTTAGCGCTGCAGCTTTCAGAATAGTCTGTACTGAATATATTCTACTGTCCGATCTTGACCTGTAAATGGAACAGTACAAACCTCTATTTCATTCCCCATAAGGGTTTCAATGTAGAAGCTCATAATTGCCCAAACATCCTAAATGGGACAGTCTGATCCCTACCGGCTAAATTTTTCCGTTGCTATTGGAAAGCCCCTATGCTCAATTTTCCTGGAGCCAGTTCACTAGATCAGCAGATTCCGTAAAGTCGAGCAATGCCTCACCAAGAGTTTAGAGTTGATAGAGGGAGAGGGACTGGATTTGCGATCTCAATTATGGGGAAACGTCACCGATGTGTCGATTGAGTAGACGAAGGATGAGCGACTATGGAAGCGCAATAGATTATATTGAAGTATAATACTACAGAGAGTTTAGAGTTCAAAATACCTTTTGTAACCTAAATGATAGTTAAGAAGGAAGAAAGGCTAATACCAATTACCCAGCAAAATGACCTATATTGACACTCAAAAGTACTGCAAACTGGTTGCTCTCCAAAATTGAGTAGTTCATTCCTTCAAGCAATTGGTATAAAACAGCGCAACACCAATATTTTTGAACATCTACAAAATGAACAAATACTCTGTAAGGGTATTCTGCTCTATGTAATTCTAGGTTTATAAATAAACCATACTACCATGCTTCAACATAATCTATTACGCTTCCAGTACTTTGACAGGAATTCAGTCAAACAACTTGAGTGAAAACGGATTTTTCAAAATTTAAAGCATCTTATTGAGTTGTATTCAGGGTCAATTAGTTTCTATAACCTTCGATGTGAATATACTTAAGCCTCTATGATACCAAATTACTAGAGCCGGGAACATATACCGACTTCTGAGGGAATACTGAATTTAACATGAAATATACAAATAAAAGCATCCAATAATTCTTAAATATTTGGATCACTGGGAGGATCATTTGAAAAGCAATAGCCAGTCAGATAACTTCGTCATGGATGCTGTATTAGGTAGCTTTAATCCTCTTAGGCTACATATGAGGCTCAACAACTTTCCTGAGGACAAAGAGGATCCTTCTACCGTACCAATAGAAGCTCAAGCAACTATGGTGCATGAATATGCGCACTATCTCCAAATTTTGTTTACAGGCTTTGGACAGATTTCTTGGGATTTTAATAGACAATTAACAGGATTTCTCTTTAATGAATGGAATCAGTTATCAAGATCTCAAGGAGTAAAGAGATATTTGCCCCTTGCATATTTATCAAATATTAGCCTCGATAATTTTATGCAAGGCTTATTAGTAAATACAGCATCAAAGGATATGCTAAACCTTGCTCGGGCAAGATTCTATCTTTCTAATCCAGAGATAAAGATTTTTGAATTAGGCATAACAGATCTCAAAAAAGACTGGTTTGTGAACCCAAGAATAAATCTAAAAAATACTACTCATATTTTACAAACCAAAGATATTACCGAAGGTCAAGCATATTTTATAGAGTCTGAATTTCTAGAAGTTATGCACAATATACCAAGAAATATAAGTCTAGATAAATCAGCTATTTCTAAACAATATTGGCTTGCTTATGAATGGTTTATTGAAATCTGTGGTGAACAGCGGTATAAAGAATTTCCCATTATATGTGACTTAGCTATGCAAACTAGCTGGGAGCATATAAAACCAAAGTGTATCGATGAATGGCAGGATTCACATCCAGCATGGCGTTTTATAAAACTAACTCTGGCACTAAGTGAATCTGATGAACTTAAATTAAAGGACGATGAAGAATGGCCAAATCATTATTCAAGTTATTCATCCTCCCTACTAAATACTTGTCAATACAAATCTCTTGAAGATATATTTATCGAGCGTCTAACATCTTTTGGAAGAAGACAAGAGCTATTAGAATTAGAGAAAATTATGCAAAGAGGGATGAGATTTAGAATAGACAATAATATGTATGCAGGAAATCCATTATCAGACTTATATTTATGGCAAAAAATATCAAATTCTTTTCCTATCCCATTTGCCCAGATAAATGGAAAAATGAATAGTTTTGGCCCTCAAAGTACTGAATTGAGCAATGAGATAGTTATAGAACTACAGTTCCAAGCATTTGCCTATCAAATATTAGGTGAATTCTCCAATGAAGCAAAGCAAGAGAAGTCTGTCGAATGTGCATTTTCTAAATTCAATATATCTCAAGGCTGCGAGTATCAGAGAAGCCATTCTTGTTCAGGTCGATATCAAGTACATGCTGGTCCTCCCCATGCAGTAGAGGTAGATCGTAATGGAGACTTTACTGGTTGCTCATTTGAAGCGTTATTTCTCAGTGCAGGTTTTCAAAGCACTGATATAGATGTTGACTTTGAAGCTACTCTGCCCACCTTTGAGGAAATCAGGCTGGAGAACTAGCTCGGGGTATGACAACGATTCCTCGGATAGAGGGCCATAGGGCCGGAATGCATTGACAGTAAATGTCCTGGCTTGCAGTCCTATCAAATCTTGAATATTGCGAGGATAAAAGAATATAAAAATGAGTTCTGAATCAAGGGAAGATCATCCTTTTTGGTGTTTAAGAAATTTGGGCCATATCACCCTTAAAGATGCCCTTGTAAAGGTTCAGATACCTGTAATCCCTTTGTAAAGGGCAGTTCAACAATACAATCATGTATTTTGATTGATAGGGTTGAACATCACCTTGGCTTCCAATTCGGAAATGTTAGAGCAATTCTGACTTCTCTTGATTCAAATAAAAATAATATCGAACTCTACAACCTTTATCTAGTAAGGGTTCATGTCCCTATGGTCCTCCATTCGAGGAATCGTTGCCATACCCCGAATAAGGACTGGCACCAGATTACCATGAACGATCTGAAGCGCTACAAGACTTATCTGGAGTCGGGTCGGGAGTTGAAGCAGGGTTCAGTGGGGGCTGTCCTGATTGCAATCAAGAGTTTCTTTGCCTGGTTAGTTAAGGCAGGGTATATCGAGGATAACCCCAGTGCGGCCATTAGTATTCCCGTGACCCCAGAGACCGAGGGAAAGAACCTGGAACTGTTTCAGGTGGAGGCATTATTTGAAGCGTTGACAGGACGAACCACTGAGATCCGGGACCGAGCGATTCTCTGTTTGATGATCTATGCCGGGTTAAGGGCCGAGGAAATCTCTCTGTTGAATGCCGGGGATTATAACGGGGTGGAGATCACGATTCGGCAGGCCAAGCATGGGTCCGTGGGTAAGGTGCCAGTTGATGATCTAACGGATGAAGCCCTAAGAGCGAATCTCAGAATTCGGATGGTGGACTGTGAGGGAGGTATGACAGCGGATGATCCGCTGTTCGTCTCTACGAGTCATCGAAATAAGGGTCAGCGGTTGGGGTATGAGGGTATCTATAAGCTGGTCAAGGCTTTGGCCCAGGACGCAGGCTGGCCTGATATTCATCCTCACAAGGGACGGCATACCTATGCCAGTCAGTTGATTGAGAATGGCATGGATGCTTACCTGGCGATGACATTGATGCGGCAGCGATCTGTGAAGGCATTCGAGGTCTATTCCCAGAAGGTCAGGTATCGGACGGCTAAAGGAGTATTTCTGGAAAACAAAGGGGAGATGGAGCGACAGCCCATGTCGCTGGAGGAGCTTGTGATGGCTAGTGAGGTGCCAGTGGCTGAAGAGGCGATTGAGCTAGAAGTTGTCACTGAGGGGCCTGCGAACTGGCCCAAGATTACTGCGGTGGATCTGCCCTTGAATGCGGTCCAGGTGAGGCTGACCCTAGAGATGTCAGGGAGGAAGAAGGGTGTGGTCAGGAAGGCGATCGAGGAGCGGGTGCTGAGTCCGTTTCAGATGGTCAAACCTAAGAAGAGGGGGAATGAGTATGAGCTGACGGTTGTGGTTGAAGAAGACGATGCGTTGTCTGCTATCACCGATCAGATGCGCTGGGATATGGAGGTGCTGGGGGAGTTAGATGATTGCGAGGTGAATGTGAAGTGGTTGGATTGAATGTTGTTTCCAAAAAATCTAATCCCACTGCCTTAGTCGTTGTTTTTGAACGTGTTTTTCTGCTGCTTCTATACTTTCGTACCACTGTGGATATCGTTTGTGTAAGGCAGCCGCGACCTTGTTGCAGTCCCTGTTGATGTCAACCTTGATGTTCTGGGGAAGGGGCGAGTTGCAAATCAATGGAGGTTTCTTACCCACTAGTTGAGATTGGGTGAGATTGTTTGTCTTACGGAAGTTTGAATTCAACAGAATGGCGCTGCTGAGGTCGGCGCTGCTGAGATCGGCGCTGCTGAGATCGGCGCTGCTGAGGTCGGCGCTGCTGAAGTTGGCGCTGCTGAGGTAGGCGCTGAAGAGGTTGGCGCTGCTGAGGTTGGCGCTGCGGAGGTCGGCGCTGCTGAGGTCGGTTCTGCTGAGGTTGGCGCTGCTGAGGTCGGCGCTGCTGAGGTAGGCGCTGCGGAGATTGGCTCTGCGGAGGTAGGCACTGCTGAGGTAGGCGCTGCTGAGGTAGGCGCTGCTGAGGTCGGCGCTGCGGAGGTTGGCGCTGCTGAGGTCGGCGCTGCTGAGGTCGGCGTTGCGGAGGTAGGCGCTGCTGAGGTAGGCGCTGCTGAGGTCGGCGCTGCTGAGGTTGGCGCTGCTGAGGTTGGCGCTGCGGAGGTCGGCGCTGCTGAGGCTGGCGCTGCGGAGGTTGGCGCTGCTGAGGTCGGTGCTGCGGAGGTTGGCGCTGCTGAGGTCGGCGCTGCGGAGGTTAGCGCTGCTGAGGTCGGCGCTGCGGAGGTTGGCGCTGCGGAGGTCGGTGCTGCTGAGGTCAGCGTTTTCAAGGGGAGCTTGAAACAGTGGACGACAGTTCCCAAATAGCCGCTCTGCAAGATAAATTGGGACCCATGCCATCTCTTTTTGTTTTTTACATCCTCCCACTAACGCTTCAACTACCAGTTTCTCTTCATAAGTCCCTTCTATATCTAACCGGGCATAATCTCTTTTAACTGTAACTTCATGAATATTATGCTCAACAACAACAACTAGTAGAATTAAGGCAAAACCGATCACACCAGCTAAACTTAGCTTCTGACGGTGGAGAACTTTCTCGTATTGACTCCCTTGAAGTAAAGGCTTGAGATCGTCGGGAATTGCTACTGTCAGCAAATATTCCTTTGCCATAAAATCTAGAAAAATATAGTCACGCAGAGGCGCTTCATCACGAGTCTGACGAGACAGCAATCGCAGTAGTGGATGGGTTAAGTTGGGCAAGGTTCGCTGATACTGCTGAGCAATTTCTAATTGGAGGGGTCCAATGCCTCCTCTCACTGCTGTTACCATCAGTTGCTGAAAAGCTTGTCGCACCCCCTTATTTTGATCTGGTGTCAAATTCAAGACTAGATAATGTCTTAGCCAATCAGGAATATATCCATAGCGAAACCAAGGTAAACGCACAAGCTGAGAGAGGGTAGAACCCGACAATAAAGCCCGTCCCTCGGTATTCTGGAGCACATTACCTAGGTACACTGTTATCGTCCAATGCAGCTCAGGGAATACAGCGCAAGCGGCAAACCAATACAAACCTGACTCACCCAGATACGTGGAGAGTTCTGCCAACATCTGTTGCCCTTCCTCCGCTTTTGGCGGATACCGTTCTAACCAGCGTCGGGACCGGATCGCTAGCATCTCAGGAAATGGTGTTGAAGGCGCTTCAGCTAATCGATAGACGGTAGAACCCTTAAGGAAAATTTGTGGAAATGCTGCGATACCTTGGGGGGTTAGGGGCAGTAAAATAAACTGCTGTACCAACTTAAATTCCCATTGACTCCAACTTTCTACAGGGTTGGGGGTTAGAATCACCCGTTGTTTCCAGGCTTGAATTAGCTCAAACCAGGGTTCAGGTTCACCTGTCTGATGGCTAAAAAGAGTCTCAGCTTCGGCCACAATTACTAACCGATCTTTGCTGTATTGATTGAATATGCCTTGTAAGGACTGGGGATATTGGGTGTGGCGTTCTGGGTAACAAATCTGAGCATCCCCATCAAAAAAATAGCGTTTAATGTAGACTCCGTTTTTTTGGAGTTGTTGAATGAGTTCTTCCGTTAGCTTGGCTTGGTGATCTGCATAACTGGCCCGATCGATTAAAAATAAATATTCAGGTATAACTTTTTTGGTGCCATAGATCGGGGTGAACCATCCCCCCTGCTTAATAGAAGCTAGAAGTGTTTGCTGTATATCCAGAGTATTGGCAATTTGTTGGGTTCGTCGGCGTAGTTTCTGGGCCGTTTGAAAAATAAGGGTTGATGGAAACAATGAACTTTCGATACCCTGCATTGAAATCTTCTGGAGTTCAGGGGATTGGTTGCTTTCTCGACGATTGAGAAACTGACGGGCAATTCGATACCACCAATAGCGCCAAATCAATAGAACGGCTGAAACTATCCCTAGGAAGAGAAGCACTCTCATTTGAGACCATTGACTTTCACGCATCGAAGCAGGTGGTTCAGGGGCTTCTAATGAGAACGGATCTGGTTCGCTAGGGAGTGGGCTAGAGGCTGGAGTAGATGAAGGGCTAGGGGCTGGAGTAGATGAAGGGCTAGGGGCTGGAGTAGATGAAGGGCTAGGGGCTGGAGTAGATGAAGGGCTAGGAATCAGACCTTTGTGTAGTCGGCTGGGTAAAAATAACACGACCCCAGCAACGATGACCACTCCCACTAGACGCCGTATGAGTGTCCTCCCCCCCTTTTGAATACGTGCCAAATCTTCCGCCAAGCCCTCAGCGATCTGCTCTGGGGTTTCAGGAGGGCGATAATCCTCTAGCTTGAGCTGCTTCGCCCATTCTTCAAATCGCTCTTGAAAATCAATCTGTTCTGTAGCGGAACTGCAAACGATGGGGCCAATAAATGACTTTAGCTGCCTTAAATCAGACAGTTCTCCTTGAGCAACCAGATTTAAAAGTAGATCTTGAACGGCAATATATTGCTGAATTCCAATGTTGTAATCCGCATCACGCAGATCATCCAAGAACTGCACCACCAGCTCAGATGCTAGTCTTGCTGGAGTGGTTGATTTTCCTGACTCCATCGTTCAATGACACCTCTAGCTTTGGGGATATCTTCAGCCGTTTTAATCAAACTACTCAAAGTCTTCAATACAAGACTTTGGTCTTCTAACGGGTTAGATTTGCCCTCTCCAAACCGCTGCAGTGTCAAAATCCAGCCCAGTAGTTCAGCCGTTGCAGGCTTTTTACGCAAGCCATTCTCAGGGGCACGTAAGCGATCAAATATATCCAATGCTGTTCTCAAAAAAGCATTATTGACATCGGTATTCGTTCCTAAATGGCTGGCGATAATATGCGTTAATCGCTCCTTCATGGGGAAGGGCACATTGTAATAAATACAACGCCGTAGAAAGGCATCTGGCAGGTCTTTTTCAGAGTTGCTAGTGATCACGACCAATGGCTGGAGGGCAGGATCTGCTTCAATCTTGGCATTCTCCAACTCACTGACTTTGAAATACAGTTGCTCTAGCTCGTTGAGCAGATCATTGGGGAAGTCCCGTGGGGCTTTGTCTACTTCATCAATCAGTACCACGGAGCGCTGGGGTTGAAATGATTCAAAATCGGTGGGTAGATATTGTTGAACCTCACCCCACTGTCGAGTACGTAAAATAGCTAAACCCAAAGCTTGATAGGAGATGTAGTTTAAGATCGTGCTCGATGTCAAACCGCTCTGAATATCTTGAAACCGCTTAAGAGCGTCGTAGGTATAGAACAGATCACGCGCAGAACTATCGGACTTGGTTTCAAATTTGAGCGGAGGTTCAAACCCCAATTCCCAGGCCAAGTTATAGGCGAATTGAGTTTTCCCTGTGCCTGGTTCCCCTGTCAGAAGCAAAGGCTGTCCCAGTAGTAACGCTACATTACATGCATCTCGTAATCCTTCATCTGCGATATAGCTCTCAGGGTTTAGTAATCGAGATCGTTGAGGGATGGGTAAGCTAGCCGCCACCTGCCGATGGTTACCACTGGCATCCCCTCGGTAAAATGGGAGTTCCATTAAAGTTGCCTCCCACTGATAACCGCTTCTTTTAAAAGCTTCGTTAAATGAGTTGCGACGTTATCCATCGGCATCGTTTCTTCTTGCTCAAACAACTGACCCACAGCACTCAACAGTTGCTCTAGGACGGCTTCACCCGTGAATTGACTGGTCTCTGGGCAACGTACCCAGTCCTCGACATGAGTACGATTTACATTATCGAGCTTGGGTAAAACAACCCCAGTCAAGTGATTAAAATCTCTAAATTCTGATGCATTGAGATTTTCTAGCTGCTCAATAATCTCATGGTTCATTTTTTGACATCGGCGGCATTTTATAAATCGTCTAAATCGTCTCAACCAGGCAAAAGGGTTTATCAACCACCTACGTTTCCTCTCTATTCTCGACCGTTTAAGTTGATATTTGACGAAGACACAAACAACTAGCGTTTGATTGACCCCTAATTCTGGCCATCGCTGCCAGAATTCTAATATTTTATGTATTAGGTCTGGCCCCAGCCGACGCCAATCGTCCGTCAGCAGATGTAGATGGACGATTACGGGGCCAGGATGTTTACCAAAGGTTTTGTTGATTTGCTCGACGGGGGCATAACTATTATTTTCAACAGTATCTGCTAAGTTTTTTGATAATCTAGCTGATAGCCTGTCCAAATTCTTTAGACTAGCAGGCCATTGCAGATGATGTTCCTTAATCGCTGTTTGCTTGAGGTCAATGTTTAAGAGGCGAGGTAAGGAAACCTTGCGCAAGCGCTCCAGAAACTTATCATGACTCTGCAACTCATCCCCGTGTATCAGGCAAATTAATGGCTGTCGTTTTGATCGTGATTGCCATTTCTGAATCGCTAGACTCAGCGTATACTCCTGATCCGTTCGGTCAGGCAAATAGGGCAAGAGTGAAGGAATGACTGGCTTCGCACTCAAACCTTTTTGATCTAGGGCTATCCCGTTACTATCAACAAAATATACGTTGCTCCCGGATATATTATTCGCATTCCCCCCAGACATCTGCCCAAAAGTCTGCCCCTGATTGTTGCCTATGTCTTGTTGAGCTTGATTTGTCGGCTTTGAGCTTTGCTCTGGAGAACTCTCTGGCGATGGATGCATTGAGGGCAAATCACACTAAAGGAGTAAATTTTAGACCTATAGATTTATATCACCTTGAACAGAGTCAATTACGCCGATATTTTTAACGTTTCCTCCTGACATCTGACCAATCACGACCCCCTGGTTCTCATCAATATTTTGCTGAGCAACATTCTGGTTAGCTGAGGGCTGAATATCCGCAAAGATTTCTGCAATAGCAGCTTCTAATTGTGAATCATTTGCCAAAATCGTTGCTAATTCCTCTTGCAAGGCTTCCTTCCAAGCAGCACTTTCAGGAGTTGTCGCCAGCTTCTCAGCAGCGATCTGCGCTGCAGCTTCAGATTCTACCTTTGGGTGTAACTTACCCCAAATAGCCTTTGCTCTTTCCCAAGTATCTTCTCCTAACTTTTTAGCAGCTCCATCTAATGCTGGGGCACCAACTTTTTTCAGCAGGAAAGGCAAACAGGGAGCTAAAAATGATGTCAGAGCGATGATATCCATAAGAGATAAAAGCTGAGCAACAATCCGAAACATCACCTTTATCACATAGAATTGGCATTTTCATCCTGAATATAATTGTTCTTTAAGTCTTTCTTTTGGGGCCAGAAGATAGCTTTGGAAGCCTTTGAAGAATTCTTTCGCAGAGAGAATTTTAATCAATTCTAGAAATTATAGTCACCATTCTCATCTCTAGCTAACGCCTTTAGACAAACTAACTTCCTGTATGACTGATATTTAGTCATCAGAATGTCCTATTAAAAAGCTCATAAATATTAGACTAACATCCCACAAAGGTTCGTGTAATATGGCGAAAGATATGTTCCATGTCGGACATTTGATTACGCTGAAATCCTTATAGAAAAAGGAATAGCTAAACACAACAATTTTTAATTCCTGTTTTTATATAGAAATCTGGAGTAACAATCACCGATCTTATATAGTGATCTTCAAGTTCGTTCTGTGGTGTAATTTATGTCGCGTTTCTCTCAAACTTCCGACATCCCAACCGTCCGTCTGATTGAGTTCGGCACAGAAAAACCAGAGGAGAGCAAACCTGCATCTGAAACGCCCTTGCCTAAGCCAGCGGTAGTGAATCTGCGTCAAGTCAGAATCGAACAGTTCCTCACCCTGAAGAACCTGGCGGCCAACACCCGACGCAACTATGAACGTCATCTACGACAGTTCAGTTTATGGGTGAACAAGGACTGGCATCAGATTACCATGAACGATCTGAAACGCTACAAGACTTATCTAGAGTCAGGTCGGCAGTTAAAGCAGGGGTCGGTCGGGGCGATATTGACGGCTCTTAAAAGCTTCTTTTCCTGGCTGAAGAAGGCTGGGTACATTGAGGAGAATCCAGGGACGGCGATCAGTATTCCGGTAACTCCAGAGACGGAGGGGAAGAATCTAGAGCTGTTCCAGGTGGAGGCACTGTTTGAGGCACTGGAGAAGCGGAAGACAAAGAGACGTGATCGGGCGATCCTGTGTTTGATGGTGTTTGCCGGGATGCGGGCTGAGGAAATCTCTCATCTCAATGCCGGGGATTATAACGGGGTGGAAATCACTATCCGTCAGGCCAAGCATGGATCCGTGGGTCGGGTACCTGTGGATGAGCAAACCGATGCAGCACTGCGGGCTAATCTTCGGGTTCGGATGGTGGATGGTGAGGGAGGGATGACAGCAGATGATCCGATGTTTGTCTCTACGAGTCATCGAAATAAGGGTCAACGGTTGGGGTATGAGGGTATCTATAAGATGGTCAAAGCCTTGGCCCAAGATGCAGGCTGGCCTGATATTCATCCCCATAAAGGACGACATACCTATGCCAGTCAGTTGATTGAGAATGGCATGGATGCGTACCTGGCGATGACGTTGATGCGGCAGCGATCTGTGAAAGCATTTGAGGTCTATTCCCAGAAGGTCCGGTATCGGACGGCTAAGGGAGTCTTTCTGGAAAGCAAAGGGGAAGTGGAACGACAGCCAATGCCGCTGGAGGATCTGGTGGCATTTAGCGAGGTGCCAGTGGCAGAAGAGGCGATTGAGCTAAAAGTTGTCACTGAGGAGCCTGCGAACTGGCCCAAGATTACTGCGGTGGATCTGCCCTTGAATGCGGTCCAGGTGGGGCTGACGGTTGAGGTTTCAGGGAAGAAGAAGGGTGTGGTCAGGAAGGAGATCGAAGAGCGGGTTTTGAGTCCGTTTCAGATGGTCAAACCTAAGAAGAGGGGGAATGAGTATGAGCTGACGGTTGTGGTTGAGGAAGACGATGCGTTGTCTGCTATCACCGATCAGATGCGCTGGGATATGGAGCTACTGGCTGAGCTGGATGATTGCGAGGTGAAAGTGGTGTGGGTTGGGGATGGTTTGACCCGAAAGTGTTTGATATAGATGAGGTGAATCAAACTTTAAAAGAGCTTGAGATAGAGAATGTGGTTTATTCGTAAAGTAAGTCTGTCCGAGATGAAAGAAACTACACTCTCACTAAGGTGGCTTTTACCCTATATTGGAGACTGTAAATTATTTTGTGTAAGCGGTTTAAAGTACATCCAGATTGAAGGAGACCGCTTTGAAAAAACAACGCCACTGTGATCCAAAAGTTGAGCAACTTCTTGATGAACTGATGCAGGACTACAGCAGTCCTGAGCAGATATTGGGGGAGGAGGGATTAATCAAGCAATTATCAAAACGCCTGATTGAGAAAGCCTTACAAGCAGAACTGAGCCATCATCTGCAAAGCACACCCACAGGAGAGTCTCCATCGCCTTCAAAATCGGGCAATAGTCGTAATGGGTATTCCGCTAAAACGATCAATACCGAACAAGGGGCTTTCGACCTTCAGATCCCTCGAGATCGCCTCAGCGAGTTTGAGCCGATTATTGTGCCTAAAGGCCAGCGTCGATTGGCCGGTCTTGATGAGAAGATTTTGGCACTGTATGCACGAGGGAGCAGTACCCGAGATATTCAAGGCCAGCTGGAAGAGTTGTATGGAATTGAGCTATCCCCAACCCTGATTTCTCAAGTCACCGATGCGATTATGGAAGAAGTCCGTCAGTGGCAAACTCGCCCCGTGGATGCGCTGTATCCCATCCTGTTTTTGGATGCATTGTACGTCAAAATCCGCCAAGAAGGACGGGTTAAAAGTCGGGCAGTGTATGTGGTATTAGGGATTAACCTCGATGGCCACAAAGAAGTCTTAGGCTTATGGATCGGACCTCAAGAACGGGAGGGGGCTAAATTCTGGCTCAAGGTCTTGACGGATCTCAAAAATCGGGGGCTACAAGATGTTTTTATCGCTTGTGTAGACGGATTAACAGGTTTTCCAGAAGCCATTGAAACCCTCTATCCCCAGACTCATGTGCAACTCTGTATCGTCCACTTGATCCGCAATTCTCTCAAATATGTCAGTTGGAAACACCGCAAGGAAGTTGCAGCTGATCTCAAGCCGATTTATCAAGCGGCAACGGTCTGTGAGGCGGAAGATGCTCTGACTCACTTTGCCGATAAGTATGATCAGGTTTATCCCACCATCAGTCAAATTTGGCTGCGCCATTGGGAAAGGGTGATTCCTTTGTTTGATTATCCGCCTGACATTCGCAAGGCCATTTACACCACCAATGCCATTGAATCAGTCAATCGTAGTCTCAGAAAGGTTTTGAAAACTAAAGGAGCATTCCCAGATGAAACCCTGATTGCCTGACAGAAGTAGGTCAAAGCCTTTATTTACATAGTTTATGAGAAAAGAGTGGAGAGACATGTGAGGCTAGATTTAATCACAAATCAGCGTTATTCAAATGTCAGGCCCCACCCAAATTTATCGTCAACTGTTTTCCTTTTTACGTCAACACAGCCATTATCGAGATTTGCGCCATCTCATTGCTCTGGGCTGGATGGTAAGCGCGTTAATCTGTAGTGAACGCTTAAGCTTATCTGCCTGGGAATCCTATGTTCCCTGCCGAGCCAGAAAAGCCCAAAGTGTCGAGCGTCGGTGGCAACGATTTATAGCCAATCAACGCATTGATATTAACAAGCTATATGTACCTCTAGTCCTGCTAGCCCTTAAGAACTGGCACTCTCATCGTCTATACCTGGCAATGGATACAACGGTGTTATGGAATGAATATTGCATGATTCATCTATCCGTCGTCTGCTGTGGCAGAGCAGTACCGTTGTTGTGGAAAGTATTAGAGCACAAGAGTGCGGCTGTCGCTTTTGAGGAATATCAACCGTTATTGCGTCAAGCCCGTTGGTTATTACGGCAGCATCCAGATGTCATGTTATTAGCAGATCGTGGGTTTGCAAACCATCAACTGATGAGCTGGTTACAACAGAGCCATTGGCATTACTGTCTGCGTATCCCTTGTGATGTCCTTCTTCATGGTCCACGTCAATGTCCAAGAGAAGTCCGACAATTGTGGCCATCCAAAGGAGCAGCAGTCCTCTACCGCAATGTAGGGCTTTGGGAAGATGGCATCTATCGGTGCAATCTGGTGTTGGCTAATATCCGAGGAGTGAAAGAACCATGGGCGGTGATTACAGATGAATCACCCACTTTACAGACCTTGTGGCAATACGCTTTGAGGTTTCGGGTCGAAGAATTATTTCTCGATAGTAAGTCTGGAGTGTTTGAGCTAGAAGAGTCGAAAATTCGTTGTGCTGATGCATTGGAGAGACTTTATCTGGTTGCTGCTGTGGCACTGCTATTCAGCACGACTCATGGGATGGCTGTTCACATTAAAGGGCTGCGCCAACAGGTTGACCCACATTGGCGACGAGGCATTAGTTATCTCAAAATTGGATTGCGATGGCTCAAGGGAGTCGTCCATAAAGGACGGGAGTTGTTGATGCCAGTCCCCTTGCTCTGCCATGATCCACAACCGTGTTTTGCGTCTAAAAAAGCTCAAAAGAAACACTACAACAAAATCTGGTTCTCTCGCATCCGCTCTTTACAGTGCAAGGCTTTATGAGCAGGGGAAGGCGAAGATCTGTCAGGCAGTCAGCCCTCACCCTATAGCTTCTGGCTTTCCTTAACGTAATTATCGTCTAGTAAAAGTTAATTATTTGAGCTTTCCTATTGCTTTTTTTAATGTGGTTTATATACCTCAAAGTAGCCTAATCCTAAAAGAATTCTAGCCTTAAATCTGTCATCTTTTTAATCAGGGGAACCTAAAAATTTACTCGGGACTCAGTAAGTAAGGATAAAAAAATGAGGAACATGATGAATAAACAAAGCATTTTTATTGCCGCTGCTCTGTCATTTATCGCTACAGCAGTAACGGCACAAGAACTAAAATTTGATGGTATCGCCGACGTTAACCATACACGTAATGACAGTATTATTCTTGAGAAGGTTGACGGCGGTAGCCATAACGTAACTGTCCAGTCGAGAAATGGAGATGTGAATCTTTTCAAGGTAGATGGCGGAAGCTCTAATATTCGCATTATCGCCGAGGGGGATGTTCGCTTTTCACAAAAAATAGATGGTGGCAGCCGAGTCCATGTCGAAGCTAGAACGGGAGACATCTTCTTTGGTCAAAAAATAGATGGTGGTTCCGAAGTCGTTCTAATGGCCCCAAATGGCACAATTACTCTAGCCCAGAAGATAGATGGTGGCTCAACCGTCCGCTGGTGTGCACAAAGTTTAGATGCAGGAAGTCAAGGTATTCGCGGAAGCTCGACTGTAACTAGAGTTTGTCCTTAAGAGACACAGTGAATAATTGAATGAGTAGTAAATAATTCAGGTAAAATTAGACCTCTTGCAATATTCATTTCATGATGTGCTACTAACTTTATAAATGCCGTGAACTGATTTGGATAACAAATCGTTAGTTTAGTTATGCAAGAGGTCTAATAAAGGGATTCAAACCCCATTTTTGTTGTGAACACAAGTTGCTGGGATAAATGATCCACCCCGCTTGCCAACGTTGCGATCTCTTCAGTGGATACCTCGCTGAAGGCTTCCTCGTTTGTGCCATCCATCCGAGTGGTCCTGATCAAAATCCTTGTCCCGACTTTGCGAAAGTGATTGAAGACTGGCAACCATTAGGGGCAATCTCTGAAAACGGTGAGCTGGTCAGGGACTGGGCGGGATATCTAACCTCATCGGATCGGATTGAGGTGCTGGAGTCTCACCCATACTTCACAGGAATCTGCCCGAAGTGCGGTGCAAGTTTTGGGGATAGCAGGCCAGTCCATTACGATTGTGAAAGATGTGGTTGGATGGATGATTCGGTCAACTAAGAAAAACTGAGACAAAAGTGAGGCAATTTGTCGCTTCAACCCTACTAGGCTAGTAATAGACCTCAAGTAATACTTTTTGAAAGGTCCATTATTGCCCTTGAGGGCTATCCTCAAGCTAATTTGGGAGCTGTCAATCGTGCGCACTTATGACTCTCGAAAGAAAAAGTCCTCTAGCATCCCAGTAGTACAAACTGAGACATTGAAAACTCATCAACCTGCTGAGATGAATCCCCTAACGATACAAGCAAAGTCCAATGAGGAGGGGTTAGCAGAATGGGAGGCACAACGACAGAAATGGGAACGGTTTGGAAGCTCTTGGATGGATAAAGTTCCCAATCCATCTGGTGAGCTAGCACAACCTTGGATTCAACGGAAGTTAACCCTTGCACCGCCTGGGGATAAATACGAAAAGGAAGCTGATAGAGTTCCTTCTCAAGTTTTCCAGCCAATCAACATCCAAAAAAGTCAGATTGAAAAGCTTGCTCAAGAGCCAGAAGAAGCATTTGATTCTGCCCTGATGGGTGCGACTATCCAACGTCAAAGGTCAACGGATAACCGTGGGGTATCTTCTGAATTTGAGTCTGCCATCAATAGCGCTAAAGGCAGTGGTCAACCGCTGGATGCCGGGTTGCAACTGTCGATAGGGCAGTTAATGAGAGCAGATTTAAGTGGGGTAAGAGTGCATACGGATGCAGGGTAAGCGCAAGAAAATCAAGCCTCTGAAAGGCTAGACTGTAAAGGAAGAGAAGCGCCTAGAACTTTGAGCATATACGCTTCATCCATGCTCGCCCGTTTTAGTTTTTGACGGGTACTTTTCTTAAAGGACGTTTCTTGATTGAGAAGGTTGATGCTCCAGCGTCTCAGGATGGCCATGTTTTCCGGCGCATGTCCTGTGCGAATGCGGCTAGCATCTTCGCCAAAGGTCACGTCTAAGACCCAGTGGAGTTGGTTCTCAATCGACCAATGCTGGCGGATGGCTTTGCCCAACTGCTGAGCATTTGGCGGTAGAGAACTGATATAAAACATCACCTCATAGGTGGTTTTGTTCCACAGATGTCGGGTCCGAGCGACCTTGACGATGGTTTGCAAGCCCTTCCACTGCGCCTGCTTGTACAGAGGACCCATCTGTTGAAGGGACACGGCCCAAACTTGTCGTTTCTCGCGACGATGGTGCCCTGCTTCCACCCGGGCATCATAGCTGTGCTCAATGCACTTAAACTCATTCGCTTCAGCCGTTTCAAACCATTGCTCAACCTGCTCAAACAGCGTGGGATGATTCTCCTTGAGGGCCAGCACATAGTCAGCCTCTTTAGCTTGAATGTGGCGGGCAATCTCGTGCTGAGTTCCCATTGCATCAATGGTAATAATGCACCCGGCAATGTCTAATAGCTCTAGCAGTGCTGGAATAGCGGTAATTTCGTTACTCTTGTCTGCAACTTTGACCTGTCCTAGAAATAACCGATACTCACTGGCCCAAGCACTGACCAGATGCAATGCGGATTGGTCTTGATTGCGATCATAGGAACCTCTGAGTTGTTTGCCGTCAATCGGTATCACTTGAGCGCCGAGGGTTGTCACTACCTGATCCAACCAGTGATTGAAACTCCGCTCAAAAGCGGTGGGGCAAATACGCTCAAACACTCGTCGATAGGTGTCTGCTGTCGGTATCCCGGACGGTAGCCTCAGAAAACTCGACAACCAATCTTGATGGCTTAGACCATAGGTTTCAATGTCTTCCCACCCTTGTGCGCCACCTAAACTTGCCAATAGTCCAATCACGACGATGCTGACAAACGGATGCTGGACACCTTGGCCTCCACGTGGATCAGGCAAATCTTCAAAACACTCGGACAATTGTTGATAAGCCTGATCGCAATCACTGGCAGGCAGGAGTGACGAGGATGAGTCAGTGGAAGCTGGTGAGGAAGGAGGCTTGCTGAATCCTGTAGCCATGGGGAAACCCTTTTAACAGAATGGAGTTCCATAGCATATTACAGCTTCATTTTTCTTGCGCTGCCCCTGCATACGGATGCCCAGTCAGATCAGCTCAACCAATCCATTCAAGCTAGGGCTTTCACAACAGGCCAGGATGTTTTCTTTCGTAAGGGGGAGTATCAGCCAGGGAGAACAAATGGGCAACAGTTGATTGCCCATGAGTTGACCCATGTTTTGCAGCAGAATGCAGGGGAAGTGCGGAAAGCACAAATTCCAGGTATACAAAACCAATTAAATGATGAATCTCCCACGAAACAAGCTAGTAATTACATCGTTGGAGATGGAGAAACTCAGGAACCTTGGCAAATATGCAAGAGCAAGTTTCTAGATGGTTTAAAAAGTGCTGTCGTCAAGGTAGCAGAAGAAGTTTTAGCGGAAATTGGCCAATCAACTAATGACTGCCCCTATATTGCTTATTGGTTTGATTACTATGCAAGTGCGGAAGCGAAGCATATTGAGAAGGCAATCAGGCGCTATGCTCCAGAAACGAATGACGCTCAAAACAGTGATGAGTTGATCCGTCTATTAGCTAATAGAGTACGGCAGGGATTTAAGAATCATGTGTCGAATGGTTCACTAGAAGGAGTTCCAGCAGAAATACCTAAAAACTTGCCCAACACCAAGCCTGTAGTTGACGAAACTCCAGGTGAAAATCAGATTCAAGCATGCTTTAAAGGTAGAGGCTCAAGAAGAGATCACCAAGTAACATCTCAGGGTAGCGCACCAGCAGTAACATCTAAGGTTGGGACGCCGATCTCAAATCTATGGAATATGACTGAGGATAAATATGTGAACCTCCCAGCACTAGGCCCTGAAGAGGTTGTCTTAAAAGAAGGGGCAGTGGGGTCTTCATTAGAGAATAAAGTGATAGGTGTCTCAATCCTCTCAACTTGTGCTGCGGTGTTTTTTGTAGACCAGATCCCTAATCCAAGCCAAATTACGCTTTATCATGCCACAGGTAGCATTATCCATAAGCATGAAGTCAAGAAGTACGATTTGGGTGGTCCCATCATCATGATTAGCAGTAGTTTGGCCAGTGGGAAGGCGACACTGGAAGAATTACGTGGCTATTTCACCAAAGCGGGGATTTCTGGCGATAAAGTAAAAGTTTTTAAAGCATTGGCTTCTGGATATGCTTTTGCACCCAACGGAAATGTGGGATCAACAGAGGGTGGAGTAGGTAATATGGCTGCAGAATGGAGGAAACCATGACAGCCCGCAGAACCATCCTCTCTCTCCTCCTTCCCCCTCTCCTTCTAGGATGCAGCCCACCCCCCAGCACCACGACAAATGCTATTGCTCCAGCGAATACCACTCCCGCCACAATTCTCAGAACGGGTGACGGTGATACTCTCAAGGTGCGATCTCAAAATGGCACATCAAGTAAAGTCCGTGTTGGCTGTATCGATGCACCAGAGTCTAACCAGGAGTATGGCCCTGAAGCTGCTCAAAGACTCAAGTCACTATTACCCAGTGGAATAACTATCGAGCTTCGGGAAATTACCACGGATCAATATGGGCGCACTGTAGCCGAGATCTACTCGGAGGGGAAATCGGTTGGCTTACAGATGGTGAGGGAAGGCTATGCCGTAGTGTACCACCGATATTTGGATGGCTGTTCAGCGACTGCGGATCAGTATGTTGCTGCTGAGGAGGAGGCACGATCCCAGAAGCTCAATTTTTGGAACCAGAGTAACCCAGAGATGCCGTGGGATTTCAGGCGGGGAAAGCGTTGAATAAAGGAATGACCAGAGTCAGCTCTGGTCATTCCTTTAAGAGATTTTTTCGCTCTTCGATCGTGAATTTTGTTTCCCATTGGCTTCCTTTGCGTTTGGAAGTTGATAGCCCATGAATTTCCACAAAGTCTTTATTGATCCGATCTAGCCTTTTCATTTCCTCAAGAAAGACAGGATCTTTAATATCATCTGTATTGAATCGCAATACCGCCCTGTATCTCGACTGGATTATTGGTTCGGTTTTACTTCCAAGATTTTCCGTGGATTCAATTTCAAAGTCTGAAACGAGGGAATAAACTTGTTCGCCCAGGTCTTGCTTTAATTCTTGATGGGTTGGCCCGATTTGCTGGTTACAGCCAGCCAGGGCAATCAGCAAAGAGATCGCAGGAAAACCGACCAATCTTCTCATAAGCCTTCAAGCTAGCGGATGAGATGATCCTAGATCAAGAGTTAGTGCATTCTGAATAAATTAAAGAAAATCCTAAATATCAGAAAACAACAGTAAATATGTACTTCCACAAAAAAAACTAATCATTTTTCTTGTGGAAATTACCAAAATTTTCCTCCCCAGCCCTTTCACTTCTTAAAACTCTGGGTAAGTTTCCAATATACGTCGAGAATTCATATCGGCAGATCTTCTCAAGATGAGCTTGGGAAGCATTTTCCATTATTCATTTTGCCAAGTTGATCTACATATATTTTTAATCCCATGTCAAAACCTCACAAACTTCCAATCTTCATGATCTCAAATGCAACAGCAAGATAATCTTGCCGAATTGTTTGCCGCTGAGTTCCTGTCGGGTAAGTCCTATGCGTCCATCGTAGAAGCCCGATCCCAGGCAGCTCAGTTGCTGAACCAATCCGTGCGCCCTGGCAGTCCCCTTGCAAAATTGGTGGATGAGTCCATTGAGGCCGGGTTAGTTCGGGCTGCGCGGAGCATCATTGGGCAATCCCTTACCCCGATCCAAACTTATGCGGATCTGGTGGATCTGTACAATCGCCAGCCCAGGTTAAGCGTCCGATCCTCCACCAGTGTTCGCCAGCAAGCCTATTCCACTCCTCTCCCCATTGCATATCTGGCGGCCAACCTTGCAGGGGTTACGGCTAAGTCCACGGTGTATGAACCGAGTGCCGGCCACGGAGCATTGGTCCTCAATGCCACCCCCGAAAACTGCACCATCAACGAACTGAACCCAGACCGAGCAGGGGATTTAAGACGGCAGGGCTTCAGCGTTACTGAGCAGGATGCTTCGGCTTTCCTCCCAGACCAGCTGCACGATGTCGTCATCGCTAATCCTCCGTTTGGCCGAACCAAGGGAGAGAACGGAAGGACAAAACGGTTCCAACTCCCCGGCAATCCAAGGGGCACGAGCCAGATCGACCATGCGATCGCAATGCAAGCACTTAAGGCCATGAAGCCCGATGGCCGTGCCGTCCTAATCCTCGGCGGCAAGCCCGAAACTGATCCAGGGGAACGGGCCGAAGCGTACAACACTTTAGAGAGCAGGGGGTTCTTCTATCCCTTGTATCAACAGTACGGGGTAACCCAGCACTTCACCATTTCTGGAGATTTATACAAGAAACAGGGAGCGGGTTGGCCCCTCGATGTAATCGTGATTGAGGGGAAGGGAACATCACAACGTCCATTGCCCGCCGTGGAGCCACCACAAATCTATGAATCCTTTGAAGAACTACGAGGAATACTAAATGACTCAATCCAGGCGAGTACCAACTTACGAACAATACCTGAATTACACAAAAGTCTGGATGCCCCAGGAATCGGGGGACCAAGCGATGTTTCTGGTGAGAGTGCCAACAGAACTAGAGATGATGGAGTTCAGAACCTATCTGGATCTGATGAACTGTCGGATGGAATGGATGTTCGAGAACTGGATCAAGTATTACGACCGTTCCAAGGACAATCTACAGAAGATGCTCTACGACACCCTTCGGCAGCTTCACCCAACCCAGGAAGCACCGAGTCCATACGACGAGGACGGGGAGAAGCAGATGTGGATCTGGGCAACGGAGTGGGGGGAAAGCCTATTAGAGTTCAACGAGACATGGGTGCAATGGATGAGACTGACCAATCCAGAGGTCAGCTTTCCAGTGGACCTGACACTCCCGCCACCGATATCTCAGGAGTCATTGATGGAGAAGCACGACGAGGTGACCATCGACCAATTTCTGATGGAATTGAGAGCCGAATTCAAGTAGACGATATCTTAATAGAGGATAGTACTGTGGCAGAAGAATTTAATACTGCGTATGTTCCTCGCAGTCAGGGACGTAGCCCAGATACGCTGATTCCAACTAACATGGCTGTCTCAGCCCAACAAGCTTTAGATCGCTTTGAGCAAGAGCATGGAAACATTGACGAGTTCGTCATGAACCGTTTGGGATATGACTCCAAGGGGCAAATGTTTGATGTCCTCTATGCTGAGCAAATCGACTCCCTTGCACTGGCCTTTGATCAAAAAGACAAGGGCAAAATCTTCCTAAATGGCGATCAAACTGGAAATGGTAAAGGACGGTTCGGAGCAGCCAATATAATTGATGCCCAACGGCAGGGGTATATCCCCATTTTTGTAACCCAGAAACCAAACTTGTATGCATCTATGATCCAGGACTTAGCCGATATCGGCAGGCCAGGATGTACACCTTTTATGACAAATGCGAAGCTGTCGCTAAATCTTACTGATGGCCGGACTCTAAGAACGGGAGGATTGGCGGATCAAGAGAATGAAATGCATCGGCTGACCCAAATCGGCTTAGGGGGATATGACGCCATCTTTACGACCTACAACCAGCTTCAAGCTATCAATAATAAAGAGCCCTATAGACGGCAGTTCTTAAGAGCATTAGCCAGTCGCGCCGTATTTATTTTTGATGAAGCCCATGAAGCAGGGGGTGGGCAAGGTCAAAGTTGGAAAAGACCATCCGATGCATCCAATCGAGCTGAGTTTGTGCGAGAGCTAGTTGACGCTTCGGCTGGAACCATTTTCATGTCAGCCACTGCCACCAAGAATCCAGCAGTCATGGATTTGTACGCTAGGCGCACTGATGCAATTCATGCCGTGAACAGCATGGAGAATCTGAGCAACACTCTTAAAGCTGGTGGTATACCCCTGCAGCAAATGATGGCAACCCAGTTCGTCAGTGCTGGTAATATGCTGCGCCGAGAGAGGACGTTTGAGAATATTAGTTTTAATGCCAAAACTGTTCCTGTAGATCATGAGATTGCAGACAATATCTCAGCCATTATGAGGGCTATTGATCGGTTTGATCAGGCGAAAGATGAAGCCGTCAAGGAGATGAAAAAGGTGGTTCGCAAAGAGGCCAAGTCCCTTAGTGAAGATAATTCCATTGGTAAGTCTGGTGCCCGTTCCGTTTCATTCACCTCTTTGATGCACAACGCCATTGATCAAGGCTTGCTTGCACAAAAAGCAGAGACAACCGTTCAAGAAGCCATTGCATCCCTACAAAGGGGCGAGAAGCCCCTCATTGCCCTCGCCAGCACGATGGACTCTTTTATCGGAGATTTTGCCAAGGGCAGGAATATACAAACGGGTGATCCGATCAATATTTCTTTTGCGGATGTGTTGAAGCGCTATTTAGTACGCTCGAAAGATATCCAAATCAAAAACTATGATGGTGATTCTGATACTCGCCCCATGACGGAAGCTGAGTTAGGGGCCGAAGCCATTGCAGCCTACCAAGAAGCCTATGAACTCATTACTGAGTCGGACTTCTCCCAGATTCCCCTTAGCTCCATCGACTATATGAAACATCGCCTTTCCCAAGAAGGCTATACCGTTGATGAAATCACGGGTCGACAAAGCATCATTAACTATGAGGGGGGAGAGCTAACCTATGGCTTGCGGTCCAATAGTGAGACTAAACCCCAGGCTAAGATTGATGTGGTTAATCGGTTTAATGGGGGCGACCTCGATGTAGTCATTCTCAATCGTTCAGGGGCAACAGGCATCAACCTTCACGCTTCAGAACGATTCGCAGATCAACGCCCTAGGCATATGATTGTGGCCCAAGCCGAAAGGGACATAAACCAAGTCATGCAAATGTTAGGACGTGCCAATCGCTTCGGGCAAGTCGTAGAGCCTAATTTCACTTTAGTAATGGCCGATGTCCCCGCAGAGAAGAGACTCGGTGCAATGCTAGTCAAAAAAATGGCTTCGCTCAATGCCAATACAACAGCATCCAGAGATTCAGATCTCAGTGTTGGCAATGTCACGGACTTTATGAACGCAGCTGGTGAGGAGGTGGTGACTGAGCTAATCGATGAACATCCTGAGTTGGATGCGATGCTCTCTTATCCGAGTAGGGGAGACATTGATGGTGAGATTGGCTTAATTAGCAAAGTCACAGGCCGCATCCCACTCTTGCCCATCAAGCAACAAGCAGAACTGTACGACCTGATTGAGACGGAAACCACCGCCCTCATCCAACAGAAAGAGGCAATGGGCGAGAACGTCTTGGAGGCAGACAAGCTGGACCTCGATGCCCGCACGATCGCCAAGATGGAAGTTGTCCCAGCAGATGCCGCGATCAAGAGCGAGTTCACTGGACCTGTCAATCTGGAAGTGGTGAATGCCAAGGTGACGACCAAGCCCCCAACACAGTTGGAAATCATCAACAATGTCCGTGAGAACTTGGGCCAGTCTAGGGTTAAGACGGTGGACGACCATGATTCTGATGCAATTGAAGACCAGGCCAAGGAGCAGAACCGGGGCTTGAGAAATCAGGTTAAGAAGCGATTGGAAACCTATAGCCAAAAAGCGATGGGGGAGGCAAAAACCCCAGAAGCGGCAAGCCACTTAGAGACTAAGTTCGACAAACAAATGGGGCATTTCCAGGCGATCACTAATCGCTTTCAGATTGGCAGCACTGTACAACTCGCTTCAGCAGAGGGCAAGGTTTCCTATGGGGTGGTCGCCAACATTGCACAGAAGGCTAAACCACTGGGAAGTCCCGCAGCACCGACGAACTGGAAGATGCAAATCATCACTAGCGAAGGAAAAAACATCTCTGTTCCTTTCTCCAAAATCAACTCAGGTAAACCTTCTGCTGTAACGATCAAACCCCAGGAGAAAACCTGGAAGGGAGAGAGCATCTATGAAGACTTTGACCAGAGACAGCAAAATCTGCGCACGGAAATGCAGGTCTTCACGGGCAATCTGATCAAGGCGTATGAAGAACATCCCAAGGGCAAGTTCGTGAATTTCACCACCAATCAAGGCCAGGTGCGCCAAGGGCTGATCATGCCTGATGATTTCGACATCACGAAGCAGCTCCGGGAACGTCCCGTGATCTTTGAGGAGCCGTACCAAGTCAAAGCATTCTTGACTGAGGTGACAAAAAATCTGGGTGCAGTCCATGACAACCCAGAGAAGAACCTGGCAATCAAGGCCGATGCGGCCGCCAAGTTGCGTGGTACTCCCATCGATCATTTCGTAATCACAGTCCCCAGCTCTACCCGTGTCGGCGGCAAGTTTTTCTTGAATGAAGACTTGCTAGATGCCGCCCAGAGTGAGTTCTTCTCTGTGGCTAACCGGATGGAAATGCATGTGGCCCCTGAGAATCTAGAAGCGGCACTGAAGGTAATCATGAAAGATGAAGGCATTCAGATCGCGGCTTTCGACTTCAAAGACATGGCACGGGATTACCTAGGCCAGATGCTGCCGACGATGGAGCAGATTGAAGAAAATCAGTTTGAGCAGCAGGCAGACTTTGTGCCCTATGTGGAGCCGACAAAAGACACCGCAACCCAGCTTGATATGCTGCTCCAGTCCGATGCTGTTGAGCCGAGTGAAACCCCGCAAGTTGAAGCTATTCAATCTGCACCGGACCAGGCCGCAGTCCAGCCGACCCAGGACAACACCAAGCAAATTGCCCCACCCGCAAATCAGACGGGCAAGGCAGAGAAGTTTGTGGCCCAGTTCCTACACGAGGGAGGATTGGCTCAGGAGATTCTGAAGGGTGATGATTTCCACTTTGAAATCAAGAATGGTCCCTATGAACCCCTAGTGGTGGAACGGATTACGGATCAGCTTTCCTTGACTCATTACCGAGAGCGAGACGGGGACTTATGCCTGGACTCTGAGATGGTCTTTGGAATTGACGGCCAAGGGAAGCTCAACCTTGAAGAGACGGCAGTCCAGAACCCATTTACTGGGAGAGAGGCACGAGAACTTGATCAGGAGTTTGGGGAGCTTTTTGCAGCAAATATAATTCACCAAGGATTTGCAGAAGCAGCCCTTGAGCAGTTACCTGAGCTATTGAGGGAGCGGCAGGCAGAGCAGGCTGAAGTCTCTGAACCCAGCATCGCAGAAGCACCAAAGCAGGCTGAGCCAGAACCAGATAAGACAATAGAAGAGCCTGTACAAGGGGTTGAATCACGATCTGTACAGGAATCACCAACAGAACAGACGGTCACGCCCCTCCAAGAACCCACGGCCACAGCAAAAGCGGAGCAACCTCAGCAAGAGCCAACCGCTCAACAAGATAAAGGACCACAGCCGAAGCCCAAACCACAGGCTAAACCAGAGGACTGGCCTAAGTACGCCTCGGCTTTAAAGCGAGGTAATGCCTACCAGGCTAGGGTGAAGGAGCGTGTTGCAGCGTATAAACAAGGAACATCGCTCAATACGCGAGCTAGTCTCGCAATGGGCAAGGACTTTAAGGAGTTTACACAGGGACTAAATTCACTCAAAGATTGGTATAGAACTGCTCAGAAGCTCAAGCATGACATTCCTTATTTAGAAAAGATCGCCAAAGTTGGAAATCAATTCAAGCAAGGTGGACCCATTTCTGATCGTGCTAGAGCTGCCATGAAGCAAGACATCAATCAACTCGCTTACAACCGATTCTCAGCAGGACTTAACCCAAAAAATCCACAAATACTTCTAACCAGGCTGGCCGCAAATGCAGCTAAGGCGGGACTGGCTCCTCCCAAAATCATGGGTGCTTTGTCTGTTGCCCCTGCAGTAAAATCTATTCGCTATCAAGAGGGTGAACAGGCCAGCCTCAAGTATTCCCGCAAAATCATGATGGAGGGCTTAAAACTCAAGAAGCAAGAACAACCTAAAACGGTTGCTCCAAAACAACAACGAACTCAAGATGTTAATCAAAATCAAGGGCTAGGACGATGAATGATGATCTCGAACTATCGCCAGAAATCATTGAAGGCGCAAAGATAATACAGCTGGGTCAATCACTGCTAAAGCTGAAAAATTCTCTTGAATATGCTCGTGAAGAGGCTGAAGCCTCGATCAAAAATGCTGAAGCTCTGGGCAGGACTGAAATCGCAACTGAAGCCGACTTTATATTGATGAGCGTGAAAACTCTACAACAAAAAATGCAAAATCCCCAGATTCAGGAATGGATGGCGGCTGAGGAGGAGGTTCCTTTTTAAATCTTTAGATCGGCTTTTATCAAAAGGTGAAGATATGCAAAACAGAATCTTGTTAATCCTACTGGCTATTCTGCTACAAGGTAGTTATCAGCGTGTTGTAATTAAGCCACAAGGGAAAGCTTTCAAAGGTGCAGAGTGCCCAAAGGCTTATGAGGCTGCACTCGATAGATTAAATAGAGAAGACTACGTAACCATTGATAATACTAGAGCTGACGATCTAACCCGTACCTATGGAAGTCAAACACCAGCCACTAGGGCTTATGGGATCACATTTGCCATCAAGCAGCAGGATCGGAAAAATATCACAAAACCGTATAATCTCATGGGCAGTTCAGCCATACTGATGGAGGTTTCTAACTTAATTATTGGCAACTGCCAGAATGTCGGTACAGTTACTATTGGCTACGTAGGTTCGAGCAGAACATTTGGGGTTCTAGGTCCAAAAGAAGAAGTTAAAGAATTTGAGTGTTTGAGCAGTGTTCGAAACGGTAGGTTTGATAATGAACTGCCTTGGGAATGGGGCTTACAATGGTGCCAGTGATATGGAAGTAGTGAGTTATAAATTATTTTTAATGACAACAAACCACGGAAATTCGGAGTCATCTACTTTACCATTCCCATCAAGATGAATAACTTTTTTGCTCACTGAATTCTTAACGTTCCCACCTATAACTTCAACAGCGTCTTGCACATTAGCGACCACTATATCGCAATGGGATGGATATCTATTTGAGGTGGTGTTGTACGAAACCCATGACGCGCGTGAATAACAGACTAGATCTCCAATCTCTGGTGAATAATCCTGTAATTTATACCCAACAAATGGTGCATTTATATTCCCATTCTTCTTGTTCTGAATAGCGTCAGCTATATAAGTTGAGTGGCGTCGTGAATATTGGAAATTATTGCCCGCACCAGCTTCTTTCATTACCCATGATATGAAGGATGCTGACCAAGCTTGATTAGTATCTTTACCTGTATAGTTCAGACCAATCGATTGCCAGTAATCCCCTACTCGTTGCCAATATTTATCTGCCGTTTCAGTTTCTCCAGCTCTTTTGATGCTACTTCCCTGAACAACCTGACACCCCCAGAATCCCCACTCATCTTGAGCTTTCCCCAATACTTTCTGAACAAAAGTACTTGCACTCGTGGGAGGCTGAGTATTAATACATGGAAGATTCATGTATGCATCTGTATGGCCAGCTCTAGCCAAAGGAGAAACTGACAATACTGACAAAAAAGTAGTGCTTATTCCTAAAAATGCATACCGCTGAATATCAGATAAGCTTTGCTTCACATACTTCATGCTTGATTATCCCTTCCTGAATAATATTCTCGGGTTGTATGAAACTTCTAAAGCTGCAGTACTAGAAAAACTACTACCTTTACGAGATCTATCTGCTTTTCTGAAGAAAATTACGCAAAAACCTAAGTTGAGATATCCAAATTAAAAACACCCTCCCATAGGACATGTTCCGAACTGGTTTAGAATCGAGGCTTGGCCTGAGATGATGCAGAAATGTGCATCCTTGAATCCCCAAGAGCTAGGCACACCCAAAATCTGCAAGATTTTCTTCACAAAAACTATGCTTTTCTCCTCTCCCTGCCTTCACATGAAGTCGTTGCACTATTGTGAGGACTCTAACAACTGTTGGGCTAAACTCGCCAACAAAGCGGCGTCATTATTGTTCGGATCAATTTCTTTGGCTTTAGTTGCAGAGTTCAAGGCCCCTTGATAATCCTTAAGCAGCATTTGGCTCTTGGCGAGATTCATAAAACCCTCGATATTATTTGGATCCAGTCGGGTTACTTTTGTAAAATCATCGATCGCTTCTCGAACGTTCTTTTGGCCCAAATGGAGAACACCTCGGAGCATGTAAGCATCTACCAAAGAGGGATCAAGTTGGATCGCTTGATTGATCTCGCGCATCGCCCCTGGCAGATCCTCTGCTTCCATCCGAGAAATTGCACCAGCATAGTGCGGGTTGTTAAGGGGATTGGGGGCAGCAGTTACTAAGAGCGAAGGATTCGTTATCACTACACCTTGGCTAAGGCTTACGAGGAGGGTTGAGATCGCAACAGTAAAACAAGCTGGGATTGATTTGCGGCGCATTCTCTGGTCCCTTCCGATATTTGCGTCATTAATTGTACTCTTGAATTCACCGATGGCGACGTTATTGGCCATAAACAAACTAAGCTGCGATTTCCCGCCATTTAGTATAAGTGTACTTATTATATCTACCAATTTTGGTCATCACAGCGATCAGATGTTGGATCTATTTTTAGTAGAGTCAGATTATTGAAAATTTCTGAAAAGCTATCTATGTATAAGTTACGAGTGTAGTTGGCGTCTTATCACAGCCTTGATCGTTTACGGCCTTACCGTGTGATCTCAAAATGTTACAGACCAGTAAAATATCCCCCCCACTTGTTGAGTTGGAAACTGTATCCTGATTTGAGCCTACTACTGCCGGGGCAGACTAGTAAGATACCCACTCGATTATTTGAACAAATAGCTTTTTTGACACAATAGGTATCTATCAGTGAGATATGTCATAACCCCAAGAATCAATAATCTGCGAAGTAAAGCTGAAGTATTAATATCAGTACTTGAACGAGCACAAGCAACAGAGTTGCTACAAGCACAGGAACTATTAAAGCTGTTTTGTAAGGTATTGGATCTTGAGCAGGCTTGTATCATGTTGAAGGCTAAGGAGCTGTCAAGAGAATTGATATTGGTCCTTGAGCAAGCGAAGATACATGCGAAGACTCTAGTCCAGAATCTTACACAGGCCAAAGATCAAATGCAGGCTACAGAGCCAGAACTGGATCATGAACTGACAAAAACTGAAGATAAGGAATATGCAGCAGTGCTGTCGAAGAGTCTAAAGCAGGCTAACGAGCTGGTGAAGGCAAAAAGGCTGGCTGAAGAGTTGGTAGAGCATTTGGAAGACGTGAGGTGGTCGGAGTGGGTACATGAGGCAGCAAAACAGCGTAGATCCTAAATATGAAAAGTCATTTTATGCTAAAAAAATGAGCGGTTGTGAAAATCGAAAGGGATAAATTTTCTAATTTACTAAAGCTATGAAAAACGTACTATGAGGGTTTGAAGCTGGGTATCTTAAGTAAAGAACTACTTTCTCATGCCTGAATTTGGAGTGCTTACCGTTGGCCGATATTAGCAAAAAAGAGCGAGATAAACTAATTAAAAAGCTTAGGCAATCTTCTGGTATCGCTCAATATGCCCTCGATGCGAAAATGTCTGATGATCAAGTTGTTGCTGCTTCAAAACACTTAGAAGTATTTAAATTGCTCAAATCTGCAAACGACTATAATCGACATTGCCAAGCCCAAAAGACAAAAACAGCTAATGACAAATTAAAAGAGTTTATTAATCCAAGTAAATCTGAGATTTTTCAAGCAGGTAAATGGCTCTTTAACGCTCTTTCTAAAAATGGAAATGAACGTAAGCAAACTCTATTAGAGAAGGAGATAGTCCATAAGACAGACTATAACGATACTGTCACGGGCATGAACGACACGATATCAACCATGATAGAGGTGGGTGACGAAGCCAGAGATGAAGCCAAGATAACAATTCAAATATTAGAAAAAAGAATTGATACCTTAAAGTATCAACTCTCTCAGATACAAGAATATATCATCAATAACTACGGGGCTTCGACCTGGAAAATTATCAAAGATACATTCCATATTAGCTAGGTTAACCATGAATATTGTTGATGGTTTAAGTTATCGTGAATGGCAAAAACGTAATTCTATAAACTTTAAAAAATTAACTAAATTACAACAAAAGAAAGCCCGAAAAAAAGGATATTACAATATTGGCTGGAAGAATGTTAGAGAGTCTTGGCAGGTGCTTTCGCAAATATTAGATCCGATCAATCTTTTTAATGTCCGCCTGAATAAAGGGGATCTTGTTGGTGCTATTGATCATTCTATTTTGGAAGCAGAACAAAGTCAGATTATAGCAAGACAAGCTATTAATGATATCGAAAGAAAGCAATCTAAGATTCATGCTCTTGCAAAAGAGTCTCAAGATAAATATCAGTTGCTCTAGTTTATTTCTATGCCTAAGTTGAATCCATCTGAGCTATCTGCTTTATATAAGAGCTGTGATATCAGTGAAACTTGGTCTGCAGGCCAAAGCTCTAAACTTATCAACCACCCTCATTATGGTTATATTTCACCTAATAAGTTTAGAAGCATGCATCATGGCAAGCCTTGTCCTTTTTGCGGCCAACATATGGTTCATGGTCAACATACTTATAGTGCTTCGACTAAGAAAGAAGCAATCAACAAAGGTTATGAATACACTAACCAAGATGGTGATGTTGTTATTGCTCAGGCAGGGAAACGATATTTTCATCCTCACTATGTCACGTTAGATCATCGAGTAAATAAGGCTCGCTGTCCTGAACAGATGTTTGAATATGAAAACTTACAAATAATGTGTTGGAAATGCAACAACAATAAGGGTGATAACAATGCCTATGAGCTGGAACAAAGTTTTGATTTTGTGAAAGAAATTGGTAAAGACACAATCAACAAATACCCACTGTTGTAAATATTTGAATTGAAATCTGAGCAAATGGAATTTAGATAAAGATGTCATCTATCACTGCAACCTTCATACTTCCTGAATCAATCAAGGCAGGACTCGCAAGTGGAATTTATGAACGAGTAGGAGGAGTAATTCGAGAATCCGGGACAAAGCGAATTGTAACCTGGTTACGGGAAGGTGGCATACCTCATCCGCCGATTCCACCAATACGCAGTCTACTAAATTTTGCAGCAAGTACCAGTATCTTAAATCTAGGCCTTTCAACAATGGGGTTTGGATTAGTTATGAAGCGGTTGCACAAATTGGAAATGCGATTGGAAGACACTCAAAAACTTCTCAGTAAGTTAGATCGGAAAGCAGATCTAACTTTCTATGCGAATTTTCGGGCGGCTCTTGACTTAGCGCTTAATGCTTTCACCATGTCTAACAGTGATAATCGAAGAGACATGGCAATTCAATCAATTAATCGTTTTATGGAGGCCCAGCATATATACACTGGGTTACTGAATAGCGAGATTGATCAGGGAAGCCAAATTGCAGACGAGTATTTGCTAACACTGGGATTAGCTTATGTCGCTGAAGCTCGTTGTTACCTTGAACTTGAAGAATTTGATAGTGCAACTCGCCGTTTTAATGAAGGACAAGCAATCTTACAAAATCGTTCTCAGAAATATGTAGAGCTACTTCTGACATCAAAGCCATCTGTTTACCTGCACCCTAAATTTCAAGACCAAATTGATTTGACTCGACTGACCCAAGTGTATCAGTGGATGGATCCGAACTTTGATGAGAATGTAGTGTTTAACTTACTGCGTCAAGATATTTTTCAATGGCGTAGTAATCAGGATAAATGGATTGAGTCTCTTGCCCCTGCCATTTTAATTAAGGAAGAAGTTAAAGGCGGCTTATTTGGTCCTAATAATGCTGATCTTGGGAATGAAGTGTTTAAAAGACTGCCCGGTATCTTTGAGGTGATTGAATCTACCATTGAGACTTGTCAAAGGTTTGCAACTTATCAGACTGAAATCAATGCGATCACACAACTTGGAATGTCTTTTGGAGAATGGGAGAGACTAGAGCCTAGTGAATCCAGGTCTGTTAACTCCGCTGAAAATTTGATGTTCATACTTCCAGATGACTCTGTTGATGTAACTTTAAAGGCCTGATTTTGTTGAATAGACCTCTTGCAATATTCATTTCATGATGTGTTACTTACTCAATTCATGCCGCAATCTGACATGATTTTTTAGTCCTCTACTATATTGGTAGCTGAATTATGCAAGAGGTCTAATCTTTTTGAGACAACTTGGGAAACCCATCTACAAACTGGACTTGCGCTAAAAAAGGCTCTACATCATCCTTAAGAAGTCGTCCTTTAGCTTGCAATTCTTTCGCTAAATCTTCAAGAACTTGCTGATTCAACTTGAAGAATTTTAACAGCAAATCACTCTGCTCCTCTCTGAGCTTTTCTAAAGTCAGTCTATTTTGTTCAGCCTCATAGTCATCTTCAATGGGCGAAAAATAAATTCCTCCAAAGCCCAGCATTAGATAATTTTTTGCTTCTTGCTGCCAATGTCGAAGATCACTATGAGCACCATCAAAGATTTCATTAAAGATGCATTTTTCGGCTTGCTGACCCGCCAATAACATCAGTAGTTGGATGAGTATAAAATCTTTTGGCCGTAAAATTCCATTCCATTCAACGGATGTAATGGAGCCAAGCCTACCCCTACCATCACTTTGAGGAAGGGCTTTCATCCGAAACTGCTCAGGAATATTTGGCAAGGCTGCATAAACTAAAGCATGGCCTGCCTCATGGATGCAAGTAACAGAAATATCCTTAGAGGTACATAACCTTGGTTCCCATTTCTTCTCAGCGGTTTTTAGATCTTTAATTGATGGCTTCTGATTCTTCCAGCTCAAATCCTGAAACGAAAATAGGATTCGATCTATTAAATCCGATATCCAATTTAAAGCTAATACACCCAAAACTGATAATCCAAAAGCTATGGAGATTTCTGGATTAGCCTTAATTTGTAAATACAGTTCATGGAGCATTGATGGTCCGAACTTAATTACAAAAATATAAAGAACGGTTTTTAGAAAGAACCTACCAATGCTCTGGCCACCTACAATCAAATGCGTTAAGCCATCCCTGATCAATAAAAGAATGCAAAACAGAAGGGTTACAGCCCGGATTTGAACCATTAAAGGGGTTGGTCTAACGGCAGGGGCCGCTAGGATCGGAATCACGAGAGAGATCGCAAATACCGAAACCCAAACTGACGGTTTCTTGAAAGACTTCCAAGAAATTGATTTAAGTTCCATCACTATTTTTCATGACAGTTCCATTTACAGTACATTGTGGACCACCCAGCCCCCAGGCAAGCCCAGAGGCAAGGTGCGCCAGTGCTTGACTAAGACTTTGCAGCCTCCCTTCTCATCATGCTAGAGAGCGACGACTCAACTTTTTTCTTAGCAGTCCGACTCTTGCCCCCACCACTAGTGACAACAGGAGTCGGGTCTTGAGGAACGGCTAGCTCATCATCGAGCGGGTCAGGGTCGAAGACCATAACAGGGGATTCCTCTACTTCGCTGATAGGCTCCTCCACCTCAGCCACAGCCTCCTCCAGGTCTTCCGAACTGTCAGGAGCCAGATCCTCAGCCACGACTTCAGAAGTATCCTCAACCGGACTGTCGGCCAGGAATGCCTGGGTCTGGACCTTGAACCAGGCAATAGCCTTATCGTGCAGTTCCCAATGGGCATCAATCCGGTCGGTGAGCTGGATCTTGATAAGCGCCTGGACGAAAACCGTCTCTTGCTGACAGCCTTTGCGGAAGACAGCCACAGCATTTCCTTTGACCTCCTCAAAGATGGGACCGTGCTTCTGGCTCACTTTTGACAGGCCCCAGGAGCAAAGTGCAGTGAAGTTTTTCCAGCCCTGGATCTCCTTGCGGATGACGAACAGGAAGGCTTTGTTTGCAGCTTGGCCCACTTGGGTAGCGGCGGTGTCGATGACCTCGGTGTGGTCGGCTTGCTGGATTTTGACAGAAGTAATCAGTTTCATGATTTAGTCCTTTGAAGAATGAATTCTGGATAGGGCACGACTGGCATGTGCAACCAAGTCGGCCCTTTTGATATTGGAAAAATGGAAAGAGCGGTCTTGGCCTCTTGGGGAATATACCGCTTGCAAAAATTAGGCTCGATTTGGAGCCGTGGTGAGGTGGATTTGGAGAAAAACTTTGAGTGGGGGGAGTCCCCTTTCCGGCCCGATCTAACGCTCAAGGGAGCGGGCGTTTAACGAGGAGCCTTCTCACCAATTTCGGGTAATTGGGAACCTTTATCTGAATTCATCCTAATCGAATCAATATTTTGAATCAAGGGATGCACACTAGGGATTTCTTATCTATTCTCGGGTATGCATAAAGAAATGCTAGTGTGCTTGGATAGCGATCTCCATCCTGTTTTCAATTTCGTTCAGCATAAACCATATACTTTATTGCTATCCATATCCCCGGCAGAATGGCTCCTATGGAAAACAATATCAGCATGATTTTCATGACGAAAAACATATGATTGAAGCCTTGAGCCAGTTCTTTTGAGTGTCCCATATCAGCCACCAGATCATCTTTCAGATCATCAAGGATGGGAAATCTTGGCAATATCCCATCGTCACGTTCAGGCTCCTGGACAGGTTGTTCGATTACTGATGGCTCTTGGATGAATACGGAAGAATCAGGAGAGATGAGGGTGACAGCCACCCCTAAAACAGTCACTGTTGCAACAAAGGCTGCAAGAGGTCTAATGAATATGGCTAATGGCCCAGATTTATCCCCTGCTTGAACGTGCTTTAAAAAACCACCAATAGCCGATTCATCATAAGCGTTTGCTCTGGTCTCCCAATTGAAGCGATTGAAAAAGGTTACCCACTCTTCTAAGCTGCTATCGCGATCTCCCTTGTTTGCCAGAAAATATGCCTTACATGCCTTATGAACATCTCTTTCATCAGATGTCATATGCAAGAAAATTTCAAAGCGCTCAAACCAAGCATCAGGTTCGTTCTCTTGCTGCTCCCACGGGAAAGTCGATTCAGGGTCTAGTGAATCTTTGCCGCCCATCTCTGTAAAGGCTTTGGCAATCCAATGTTCTTCTTGGTCAGGCTGGTCTATTGCAGCTATCGCATCAAGCACTTCAGAGGCCGACTTATACCGATCCTTCAATCCTCGATTGAGCATCGTATTGATGACAAGTGCAACATCATCAGAGATAACCTGCGTGCAATAGTCCTGCCAGATCCAGCGACCATCATCCTCGTTCACTAAATCAAAGGGGGAAACATTGGTAAGCAAATGGGCGCAGGTCAAGCCCAAGCTATAAATATCGCTGGCATATCTGGCCTTACCACGGGATTGTTCTGGTGCTACGAATAGTGGTGATCCGATCATCGTTCCAGTCTTTGCTAGTACTGTATCCGTAATCGGCTTAGATGCTCCGAAATCCACTAAGACCAGCTTGTTATCAGAAAAACGTCGAATGATGTTGTCTGGCTTTATGTCACGGTGGATTACTTGGTTGTTGTGGATAAATTGGATGACAGGAAGAATATCGTCGAGCAAGGCAATGATTTGCTCCTCAGAAAAAGCACCCGATTCTTCAAGCTCACTTTTTAGTGTCTGTCCATCAATAAATTCTTGGGCAATATACCTGTTTTCACCTTCTTCAAAATATTCAATGAACCCCGGTATTTGATCGTGGTGACCCAACTCTTTTTGCCGATCACATTCCTTATGAAAAAGCTGTAGTGCTTCAGACCCAGCATTGTACTGCTGAGGGTTTTCCTGCTTAAGAACAACCCGCTTCCCTTCCAAGTCTTCAGCCAAGAGGGTTCGGCCAAAACCACCTTGGGCAATTTCTCGAATAATGGAATATTTACCAGCTTTATCTGTGGTAGTTGTCATAGCTTTCTCCCTTGTTTGGCATATTACCGGAAAATTTGTATTGGGACCGTGCTTTTAGGATTTTTGTCAAAACTCTTGATCTACAGTGGGAATATACCCCCAGCAAAAATCGATGGCCTATTCCCTCTCAGCCACGAAGCTCATCACCTACCAACAGTGCCCCCAGGCTTACAGCTTCAAGTACGAGCGGGGACTCTCTTCACCCTCCGCTTTCGGATCACCTGCCTTTGGAAATGCCCTTCATGGCGCACTTGCAGACATATACAAAGATTGGAACTACGCTTATCCGTTGCCTTCTCTTGATTGGTTTGCCGTTTGCTGGCAGCAACATACCGGAGAGCTGACCCCAGCCCAGATCCATGAGGGCTGGATGGCATTGCAGCTCTACTATGAGCGATACGTTGCCCCACTCCCCCAGATTCATAAACCCCTTGGGGTTGAGGCAAAGCTGAAGGCCAGTTTCCAGGTGAATAATATCGAGTTTTCCCTTTCGGGTAGATACGATCGGTTGGATTTTACCGATGATGGCCTGGAGCTGATCGACTATAAGACCAGCAAGACAATTGCTCCATCCGATGGAATCGATTTGCAGCTGGGACTCTACTACCTGATCCTTGAGCAGACTTATCAAAAAGCCCTTCAGAAACTGAGTCTCATTTATCTAAGGCAAGGCCAGAAAATCACTTTTGACGTAACCCCAGAACAGATAGATCAGAAAATGGTGTCTGCTAGAAAGTAGGCGCAAGCATGATATCCAGACTTCCCATGGTGCATAGGTTAAGAGCCTCCATCCAAGGCATACCTTTGAGCTGAACTCCGAAATGTTCCGCTAAAGATTGCCCCGCCTTTTTCGCATCAGGGAGAAACTGTCGTAGATTATTCACAATCGCCCAGGCATTCACCATGGGATTAATGGCATCCTCTGCTCGATATTGCCCAAATTTTATGAGCTTCTTGTCCAAGAATCGCATGGAGCGATCTAAAGGTGCAGAATAGGCGGAAGCGTCTTTATGTTTTAGGTGATTCGTAAACAGAAAGCGTTTGTGCTTGAGAATATCCAATCGCTTGAGCAACGTCGGTTCATGGCCATAGCGTTCACGATTGCGTCGCACCCTTTGGGAATAAGACGCTAGTGAAGAAGCATTTAGAACTGAATCGAAATCATCTTTGAGTTGTTGGAGTTGGTCAGGTAGCCAATCAGGGTGGGTCTTTGAGAAATCATCAAACGTGGCACTCACCCGTTTTTGGCCATGGAGTTTGCACTCTATCAAGTCGAGGCCAACCTCAGATATCCAAGCATTTTGAGAAGCGACCCAGCCGTCGGTGGTCACCGATGCGGGGACATACAGTTGTGCTTGATCTAAGTGACCTGTGGCTTGTGCGGCGGCGTCCATTTCCGTCAGAAACCGATGGATGGTGACTTGAAAAGCATCCTCATCCGTGGACTTCATCAATTCGGTATACCAAATCAATTCAGCTTGAGCCACCAAAAACAAGTAGATTTGCTCCCTCTCTAAACTGGCAAACTTCTCGTCACTGAGTAAATGGGCGGGGGGGTGAGTCCCAGACGCAGTAAAAGTAAATACACAGGCATCAAGTTCCCCAACCACTGCACCAGACTCCAAACCCAACCGGGTTGCCAACCTCGCTCTGCTCCCTGCCAGCTATAAATCGTAGCCGTCTCTCTGTTGCTCAGTCCCATGCCTAAATTCAACTCCAGCAGTTTCCCCAAGCAGTCGGCATCTTGACGACGATAGCGCAGGATAAAGCTGGGCAAAACCGTGAAAACGGCTCGACAGCTTTGGCAGCGCACTCGACAGATAGGGATTGTCTCGACTGGTCCTAACCACCCTTGAACTTGGCGCTCTCGTAAAGCATGGAGCGTATAACGACTGGTATCACGGCAGCAGGGCTTATGACGTTCTGGAGAGAGTTGGGCTGTCAGGGGCGCTTGCAGATACTCGATTAAGGGGCGGCGATTGTCTGCTTGCACCAGGTCTAAATAGTCTTGTTTGGTTGCACCAAAATGAACAATTGCCGTACGATTTTGATGGGCTTGTTTTTCAGTCATGACTAATTCGCTACGCTCAGAGTCACTGAAGTATAAGCTTTTCAGACCTTTGCTGTCTCAGACACCATTTTCTGATCTATCTGTCACAACAGGTTCTGCCAAAGCACCATCAAAAGAAATACCAAAAGCCTCTCAGGCTAGTACCAATGGTCAATCCACAGACCAGGATCAGGCCAAGGGAAACCCCAAAGCAACCACCCAACAACAGCAGGCGACAAAGACTTCTCAGGCAAAATCTAAATCGCGAGATAATCGCAGCTGTAAATCACGCTTGCTCCCCGGCAATGGCACCCACCGGGCTTGGTGCAGGCTACCGGGAATCATCCGAGTTCAGGAAGCGGAAGTAGAGGGAGAACGGCCAGTCTATTTCATAGAAGTGGATGGTCATCAGCTCCCTTTGAGGGTAAAGAATCGGTTCAGAAAAAAGATAGGAGCGTCATTGGATATTCCTTTGATGGTGAAATGCTACCCTCAAATCATTGATGGTCAAATTGTTTTCTTGCAGTTTTGTGGCACTGCTGAACCGACCCCTGAGAACGCTGAAGACTGGGTGATGATCGGGGTGTGGAATTCAGGCAATCAGAGGATCTTGGTGCAGCGTGATCAGAGATGCGATCAGAGCCGTCGCATCCTTCAACATTCTCTGCTAGTGAAAGAGGCATGTCTAGAGAAGTTGGAAGGCGGGAAGCTGTATCAGTATGAATGTCAGAGGGAGGGAATCACGGTTACGATCGTGGGTGCGGAGGCTATTGTGAGTGAAGAGAAGAATTCTAACCTGGCAACCCCATAGCTCAATTGTTTTAGAGCTATGAGTTTCAATCCATTTAATACAAAGAATTTCTACCAGCGGTTACCACCACCACCACCTCTATTCTCACGGGGCTTTGCTTTATTCACTTTCAGGGTACGTCCCATCCATTCAGCACCGTCAAGTTCTTCAATAGCTTTGGCTTCCTCAGCATCATCACCCATTTCGACAAAGGCAAATCCACGCTTGCGCCCTGTTTCTCTGTCAGTGGGAAGCTTGGCACTTTTTACGGTTCCATATTCGGCAAAAGTGGTATTTAGGTCTTGCTCTGTAACGTCATAAGAGAGGTTACCAACGTAAATCGACATGAGGTGATATCCAAGATTAATCATGATTATGCTACCCGATCCCTATTTCTTCTTTTGAGAGTAAAAGCAATCTTCATAGAGATCTCAGAATTGGAGGGTAGCGACACTCAGTTGGCCTACATATGCTTAAAACCACAGCTATGCCTGGTGTACTAGTCGTTGGAAAAGGCAAGCAGATTTTAATGTGTTTTGGTCTACATAAGATATGGGTCGAATATCTTATATTCAGATTCAGCCAAGTGAACCGATCGCGCTGACGATCGTAGGGAAAGGGTAAGAGAATATAAAGAGAGAAAGGGTTACGGAAAAATGCAGAAGCGTAATAGATTCCTAGTCTGTATGGAATAATTCTCCATTTATTGTCAAATTTCTGAAATTTATTGGCTATATCACCTTAGACTAGGGATCTATTACGCTTCCGATCCATCTTGTGATCTCGGGGTCGAACTCCAACTATGCCCATGCTGGAGGTAATGTACCATCAATAACCCTTTTTTCTTCAACCAGCTCAATCTCTTGCATGACTCTATCAGGAACCATAATCCATCCGCGACCCACGTCAATAATCATGGACGAGGGTAAATAGAATTGCTTGATGGTGAGCTGTCTCAGACTTCTTACTATAAGGATGTAATCTTTGACCACTCCAGAGTACGGGAAAATGCGGCAGTTCGAAATCATGCCAATATAGTTGCCCGATTGTGTCCAGACCTCGTGGGAAATTTGAGTATCTACTGCTGTCATCCTTTTTAGCTCTAGGTTTAGAGTGACAGATTGATGGTTAGAGGGGATAGCCTTCATTAGAATTTGTTGAGCCTCTATTGCCGCAATTTGTTCCCAAGGGAAAGTACAAGCGGTATTGTCCCATAACCCCGATTGGCAAGTGAATCCCAAGACTTTATGATCACGATAATCAAGCCAAACTTGGGTGACTCGACCTAGCTTCTCAGAGTCCGATTGGTCTGTGACTCGCCTATGGAATAAATTGCTGTGATGAATCAGAGTTGCGGGTGACATAGTCATAGGAGTTCTCCTTTGAAAAAAGAGAGAGACTAAATACTTTCAGCGGATATCTAGAATCTTAAGCAGTCCCTATGTCATTCTGTTGTCAGGATGATATCAGTTCGATGTACTGACTCCTGCTTCGATTTCCGCGACTCCTGTCGCAGTAATGGGTAAAAGAGTATCCAACATCACTTTGATTGAGCCTGCGAGCGGAACTGCGATCAAGATCCCTAAAATGCCCCCAATTTGGGCTCCTAAAATTAGAGCAATCAGTACCCATAAAGGATTAAGCCCTACTAATTTACCTAGAATACGAGGTGCGATCACATTATCAATCACTTGATCAATGAGGGCGCTGATTACGAGTACTTCACCCCCGAGCCAAATACTTTTTAGGGCCACCAGCAGACTCACTACTGCAATTCCCAAAAAGTCTCCAAAAGGAATTAAAACGGTGGCACCAATACCAATACCAAAAACCAGCCAATAGGGGATCTTGAGCAGAAAAAAAGTAGTCGTAAGCGTTATCCCCATTAGGGTTGCAATGGCAACCTGTCCCAGAAAATAATTTCTAAACTGCAACCGTAGGGCTTCACGCACTGTCTGTCCAAAGGTCACTGGTAATCGAGCAAACATGCCATCCCAAAACGCTTGACCATGCAGTAATAGATAGAGCGTAAACACCGCTGTTAACAGTATTTCAATAAGACTATCAGCAATCTCGCGCACTAAACTCAGCACTTGATTGGGCAGTAATTTCACCTCGTCTGGCAATAGATGGTTCAACTGGTCAGCCACACCGCTCAAATCAATGGGTAAATTCTGAGCAGCTAACCCAGTATTCAAGGTTTGCAGTTGCCGACTGCCTGACTCAATCCAGCTGGGTAATCGTCGGCTAAGCCCCGTTAGTTGTTCAACGAAATTGGGTGCTAGGGTAATGCTAAAGAGGATGCCCCCCAATCCTGCCAAGAAGATAATAGCTAATACCCCATAGCTACGCTGAATTCCCCACTTCTGCAACAGTTGGACAGGATAGTCCAGGATAAATGCTAAAAGATTAGCAATGAGAAAAATCGTTATTAATGGCTGACAAAATTGGAGAACTAGAGCAACTAACCACAGATTCAGAATCACCACTGGCATCACGAGGAGCAATTTTAACCATCTGGGAAGCTGTTGAAGCAATTCTTGCATGAGTGTATACCTTGGCAATAGCACGAGCCTAGAATAACTTTGGCTGTATCAATTCTGAAACTTAATTACCAATCCCACACTTTGCTAGAGCACTACCGCCTGAAACTTGTACTAAAAGGATCTCCTAGCAATGGCGTTGTTGCATAAGTCGGATTCCCTGATGTGTAATGAGAGGGTCTCCAAAACTCGTTAAGTTCAGGGCCAGAAGTATGAAGCAGCAATACCGTGTCCGCAACTGGAGTGAGTACAACCTGGCCTTGAGACAAAGGGGTAGCCTGACCTTTTGGGTGAGCGAAGCATCCACAGAGCACTGGCTTAACACTAAACCTTCAGAGCAATTAGGGGCACCCAGAACCTACTCAGACGTTGCCATTATGAGCGTGGTCACGATAAAAAATCTGTTTCAGCTAGCGGGTCGTCAAGCGACTGGATTGCTCGCATCATTGTTTGAGTTGATGCGGTTGGAACTGCCCGTGCCAGACCACAGCACGGTTTCTCGGCGCATGGGGAAACTCGAGGTCACATTGCCGATTCTGAACAGGGAGCAAGCCCGTCATGTTGTGATTGATTCAACCGGGGTCAAAGTTTATGGAGAGGGCGAGTGGAAAGTCCGTCAACACGGGATTAGCAAACGTCGTACTTGGCGAAAACTCCATTTGGCTGTGGATGAAACCACTGGAGAAATCTTGGCCGCAGTTGTGAGCACCAATGACTGGGGGGATTCAGAGATCCTGCCGGACTTACTCGAGCAGATTGGCGGAGAGATTGAACAGGTTTCATCTGATGGGGCGTATGACACAAGCGGATGCTATGACACCATCACAGGGCGAGGAGCCCAGCCTGTAATCCCCCCGCGAAAAAATGCGGTGATTTGGCAGCATGGCAACTGTAAAGCACCACCACACCCGAGGGATGAAGCCTTACGCGCTATCCGTAAACAGGGGCGCAAAAAGTGGAAACAGGAGTCTCATTATCACCGTCGGTCGTTATCCGAAACGACGATGTTTCGACATAAAACCGCTTTTGGAGGTAAAGTGCAATCCCGTAAATTTGAAAATCAAGCGACAGAATTATTGTGTCAATGCGCGATGCTGAACCGAATGATTCAACTCGGTAAGCCTGTCAGTGTTCCAGTCGCTGCTTAATTCAACCTCAACAAGGGGGGATTGCTGTCCACACTTCCACTTATGCAACAACGCCTAATTGAACCTCAATTGCTATAGGGTTCAATCGGGATGGAAAACGTAACTGAACTCGTTGTTTTATCCATATCTTTATTCAATTAAGAAAGCTTAAAACCGCCATCAGCAAAGAGGATGAAGGCTTTCATATCTCCATCTTCTTATTGGACTAGTCCGATTGATTTTTTTGCTTAACTCATCCCATCTGCAGTACTAATTTTGAGAGCGATCGAAATCGGGGAGATTATGCTGCCACAGGCATTTCACCAATCAATTTTGTCTCTCAACTTTCACAACGGTACTCACTAAACAGATTCTGTTACTTGAGATAACTCTAGCGTTCCTAGTGAATGGTAATTATCAGTTTCTCGGAGACGTTGACTGAGGAATCGACAAATTTCCAAGATAATGTGGGGGCGCTGAGTCATCAGGCTAAGAAATCGGTTTTTTTCTAACTTGAGTAATGTGCAATCTTCTAAAGCAACAGATCCATCCCAATGTGGAGCGTCATCAAACAGGGCCACTTCTCCAAAATATTCTCCGACGGAGAGCTGCTTTAATTCACGAGACTGAGCATCAATGTCTTTGATGATTTGAACCTTACCTTCAGCAATGATATAGAAGTGTGTACACCAACTCCCTTCTGCAAAAATCGTTTCTCCAGTAAGTTTCTGTTCTTGTTCTAAGGTTTGATCAATCAAGACCAGTTCATCAAGAGATAGGTTCTTGAAGAGTGCGATCTTTTTGAGGAGCAATAGACGTTTCATAAATTGACTATTAAGTAGAGGATCTGGATCAGCAGAGAAGAAAATCTCCTCCACAACGGTCTTCACTAATGGGTCAGGATCGTTAACTAAGGCCGAGGATACACCTGCTAATGCAATTAAAGCCCCAATCCGAATCCATCGGTCTTGGGTCTCCAGGGCTTCTAAGAGTAACTTATACCCTTCATCTCGCATCCATTGTGGTTCAGCGCAGCTCCACCCACTGGCCGGTTCTTTTTTAACGACCTGCTCAAGCTCTGGGAGCAGAGGGAGAATAAAGCGACGATTTTTTAGAGAAGCTAACGCTTCCACTGCACTGGCTAAATCTTTTTGTTCATTGGTGTTCAGAATACGATTGATAGCATTGACCGTGCGGTCATGGCCGAGGCAGGCCAGAATATAGAGCACTTTTTGTAAAAGTCGGTTGTGAAAGTCTTCAACTGCTAAAGCTAAAGGCTGCCAGCTGGGATCAGTGCTGGGGATTTGCTGTTGCCATCTACGGGTATGAGCTAGCTGTTGAAACTCAGGGGCTAGATACTCATACAAAATTTCTCCGGCCTGACGATTTCGGACTTGACCAATGGCTGAAATCGCAGTGTTCACAACTTCTGTATCATTGGACGATAAACTTTCTTTAGCAATCTGTAATCCTGGCTTCCCATAGACAGGCAAAATTTGGGCTGCTTGCTGTCGCACCCTCGGATCTGGATCCTGAAATCCCACGGCAATATTGTTGACATACTCTGGGATATGGACAACCCCTAGTAGTTTAAATGCTGCGGCTCGGACTAAGGGAGCAGGATGATCACTGGCTGTAATGGCGATATCAGCTAAATCTTGGTCACCCGCTTGGCCAAGGGTTGCCAGAACAGCTAAACTCTCTTGCTGGATGACTGAATTGTCTTGCATTAGCAGCAGCTTTAGCACGGTCATCAAAGCTCGATTTTGACTACAGGCCACAACTCGAACTACCGCTTGCCCCGTTGCTTCAGATAATTGTGAGCACCAAATTTGTTCACAAGTGGTTTGCAGCGTTTTGTCCATTTTGCCCACTTGGATAATAGCCAGTGCAGCAAGGGCCTGAATTGTAGGATCACCATCTTTTAGATTAGTTCGCAGTTGCTCTATGTCAAAGGGATAACGATTGGCAATCAGAATTTCGAATGCCATTGTACGCAGCGACCCTGATGCTGTTTGTAAACAATCCTCAAAAATAGGCACAGTTTTAGGATCTGGATTGGTACTAAACAGCCGAACAATTGCCGTTTGCACATCTGTATCTTCCTGCCCCAATAATGGCTTCACATCTAGATAAAACTGGCTGGGTTGCCCCAATTGGGTTGCAAATTCCAGCCCTTTGATTTGGGTGTAGCGATCGTTATCTTGCAGTAAGGTGCGAATCACTGCACTTGACTCTTGGGGGAGGGGTAACTGTAGATCTCCCAGTTTATCTAAGTTAATGGCATCCGAGCAGATCATTTCTTCAAGCCCCTGGGCATAGTATTTCCCCATGGGTAAGCGTAGGCCAAACAGCACGACCGTTAGACCAATCGCGATCCAGGCAATTTGAGTCAAGCTCAAGGAGTGATGGCAGACCCAGAGCAACCCGCCCGCCGTTGTTTGTCCAACAGCATAGAATAACCCATCACTAAGGGTCCTAATTCGTCCTAAAAACTCTCGAGGGAAAGCATTATAGTTAAGCTGATGGACAGGAATGTTGATACTTTTGTTGAGACCATCCCCATTCATATGCAGTGCAATCGCAGTCGGTAAACTGGTTTGCATCACAATGCCAAACAGACCAAATAGGGTAGTTAAGGGATAGACCACATTCATTCGAGCTACCCCTACCCAATGCAAGAGAGGCCGGGTGAAGCAATAGAGCACTAGCACCTGGATGATGCTAAAGCTAACTCGCAACGATCCCAAGAATCCTGTAAGTGCATCTTCCGTATAGTTCTGAGCATAAATGCTAAACCATACAAACTGAGCAGATAAGTAGATAATCACCAATAAGAAACTGCTAGCGGCCAGAAACAGCATCAGCGGGTAACGTTTCACCAAGCCAGGAAAGGTTCTCAGGGCTTCAATCATGCCCACATTATCTTTTCTGCCAACGCTTTCAATTGGTCGTTGGGTATTTTCAAAGTAGAACAACTGTGAGATTGCCACACCAAAAATCACGGGCAACCCTAGCAATAGCGTTCGGGTAGAGAGAAAATGGCTCAATAATGCCGTCAACCCGCCCCCCACTATAGTGCCAGCCGCTTGGGACATACCGATAAACGGGGCATATCGCTTGTAGTCTAGAGCCGTAAAATAATCTGTCAGCAGACTGGCATAGAGAATATTGTTATGGAAGTGCCACTGAAAAAAGACAAAAATCAGGACGATGTAGTAGATTACAATCCCTGTCTGAGCCAGTAAAAACCACATACCCACAGCCATCATTGCAGCCAATAGCAGCATGTATCGAAATAATTGCGGCCGACTATACTGATCCACCACCTGTGAAAATATGGCATAAGCTGGGATTGAAAAGAGACCAATCAATATAAATGCGAGGGGTAAACCATCTGCGCCTACATGGGTGATGAAGAGGGAATTGGCCACGGCCATTTCAATTACGCTGTAGGTGAGCACTACTACCGCCAACAACAACAGCTGAGCAAGTCGCCCCAATTTCCACGGGGATGACCCGGACGAAAGCGTTGCTAAATTAACCATAGAAATACTCGATTGGTTGTCTTAATGTCCTTCAATGCCATAAGACATCAATCACTCAATTTCGGAGGTTCAGGGCCAATAATGTTGGTTTGATGAGGGACCTGAACAAATAGTGTGGCCACCGCTGCAACCACTAAGAATCCTCCTCCTAAGACAACAGCAGCTAGACGATCCTCGTTGAGCAAGTTCTTCATAATCCAACCAAAGCCGATGGAAACTGCAATCTCAGGTAAAACCACGAAGAAGTTAAAAACACCTTGGTAAATCCCTCTGCGCTGAGTAGGAACGGTTCCTGCCAACATGGCATAGGGTAGAGACTGAACACTAGACCAGGTGATGCCAAAGCCAACCATTGGCAGAAGCAGCATGTACTGGTTATGAATGGCGACCAAAGAAATTAAACTAATTCCGCCACTGCATAGGCATAAACTGTGGGTGACCTTACGATTCAAGCGCCTAGTTAAAAGGGGTAAAAGTAACGAAAATCCCGCACAGGAAATATTTAGCATGGCAAAACATAGTCCTGCCCATTCAATCCCATCGCTGTAAAGAGGTGTGCTCTGATGTTCCGCCCCAAAAATATTGTGAGCTACAGCGGGTGGGAAGTAGAGAAAAAAGCAAAATAGTCCTAGCCAAGTAAAACTCTGTACCCAAGCAAGTTGCCTCATGGTTGGGGGCATATCCATCAGAACTTGCCAAGTCTCTTGCAGACTATTAATGACTCCTCCTCGCTCTTCTTGGAGCTCCTCAAAACGCGCTATATTTTTAGGAGGATGTTCTGGGGTCGTGAAGATGGTCCATAAAACCGTTCCTAAAAATATAGCTGCCCCGATATAAAACGAGAGCTGAACAGTTTTAGGTATTCGCTGTAAGGCACTCGTCGCGTTATTAACAGCAAATATATTGTTGAGGATCCAGGGCATCCCAGAAGCTGATACTGCCCCTAAACCAACCATGATGCTTTGCATGGCAAAACCCCGAGTTCGCTGCTCTTTAGGAAGCAAATCACCGACGAAAGCTCGAAATGGGACCATGCTAGTGTTGGCACTCATATCTAAGAGCCATAACATCAATGCTGCCATCCATAAGGTTGAGCAGTGTGGCATTAAAATCAATGCACAAAAAGCTAGTAGTGCACCGACCAGTAGATAGGGACGGCGACGACCTAGAGGTCCCCAGGTATGATCGCTAAGATTGCCAATAATCGGTTGTACTATCAAGCCTGTTAGGGGTGCAGCAATCCAAAGAATAGGAATTTGATGGGCATTGGCACCTAAATGCTCAAAAATAGCGCTCATGTTGGCCATCTGAAGCCCCCAGCCAAATTGGATGCCCAGAAATCCTAAGTTCATATTCCAAAGTTGGAGGAATGTGAGCTTAGGGATTGTCGTTTCAGGAGCCTTTTCATGCTTCTCGATTTGAGCAGATGATGGTGAGGGAGTTAGAGTATCTGCGTCTGGCATTTGGGCACCTTTAGAAAGAGCTTCTCTTAACGAATAGGATTGACAATATCACCACTAACAATTCAGAAAAGTCTACCCACATGTCTTTGATGACACTACAGTTGTAAAAAGTTTGCACCGTTTGAGGGTATTAAAAAGTGCTAGGTTGCAACTGCTATCGGCTACCCTTCAATAATTGGGTATCCATTTAAGTCAAGAAAATAGATTGGATTAAGAGATTAGGCCGTTTTATCTTTGAGGACTGACATGCTGGCATTTTTTAAAATAAATGCTTTACCATTGTCTGATATTGGAAATGTCTTGATCCGTTGTTGATTAAATTGAATTTCCTCAATATGGGTGGTGGAGAGATTTGAGAAATGCTATTGGGGTTGAGTATTATTTTGCTTAATCAACCCACGCATTGTTTCAGCAGAGCTATGGTCTGCTTGCTCGTCAAATAACTGAGCGGCTTTCTTGAAATCCGACAAGGCACCTTGACGTTCATCCATTAGCAGGCGAATCGTACCGCGATTACCATAAGCTTCAGCCATAGTGGGATTTATCTCGATGGCTCGGTTAAAATCCTGGATCGCATGATCACGGTGACCAATTGAGAAATACGCAACGCCGCGATTGTAATAAACTTCCGGATTCGAGGATATTAATTGAATAGCTAGATCGTAAGATTCAATTGCACCCGTATAGTCTTCGGTAAGGGCTTTTTGAATCCCAGCTATGAGGTAATCTTGAGATTTCTTTTCCCTAGCCTGAGTAATTTCTGTAGAGTTTGCCTGAGAAACATTAATATCGGGTTTAGCTTGAATCGGTTGGCAACCCACTAGAAATAGGCTACTTACGAGGAAAGAAGTGCTGAGAATCCATTGAGTGGGACAATTAGAAAACATGGTTCAATCTCTCGTAATGAAGGGCTTGAGTAAAGCTGTAATTTAGGAACCCGAAAGGTTATTCCCAATAACTCTATTGAAGCAGAAATGCCCAGACCCACCATCGATAAAGAGGATGAAGATTATTACATCTCCATCCTCCTTTTGGACTAGTCCGATCGGTTTATTCTCTTAACTCATCACACTTATCACATCCGCCTGGCACATCTAAGACTATTGTGAGCAGTCACAAATGAAACTACTCAGAACATCTTTAGCTACAGCTAAGGGACCCGTTCCTTCTACTGCCTCTTCACCACTTCCAATGAGGCCATCAATGGTGTCAGCTACTTTGGCGAGTTTAAAGCCATCCACAACAAACTCTTGAGTCGGATATCGCTGTAAAAACTCCAAGAAAGATATGCGATTGTCATCACTGAGAGAAAGGATGACAGCGGAGCGAAATGCTTGCAGATTAGCTTTTTTGCTAGGGGTCTGGAATATCTGTCCTGCCTGAAATAAGGCATATTCACCAGGGAGGATATGAAGCAAACGATCTGCGGTCTGCAGCTTTACTTTTACCTCCTTAGTCATAAACTGACGGGCCGCTTCAGGATCTTGTCCTGACACATTCAAAAAGAACTTGAGTTTAGAAGAGGCTTTACCTGTCTGGGCAAAGGTCTCTAATTCATCAATAGTTAGAGATTGACCAAACTGCTTGTAGGTAAACACCACTTTCTCAGCAGCATTAGCAGGAGAACTGGACAAGAATAGACTAGTAGTTGAGGCCACCGTTACCGTGGCTAAAGACAACCCGACACCCCAACGACCAATCTTTGGCAACCACTTGGGAAATATGGCCATAGATCGACTCCAATATACTTTGAATAATCACGTCAGCATTAGACCAGGGCGATTGTGGATATTTAACCAGGGCAGCCCAAAAAATGAACCACCCAACATTGAGACATCGCCCATAACTGCTATTGAACTTTGGCAGAAGTAGCCATGGGTTGAGTTGCTGGTGCAGAAGATGTTTCTGGCGGCTTGATGGCAGATGCATCTTCTTTTAGCTGGGCTGTATCAGAGGAGGTTGGTTCAGCAGAGGCAGTAGTAGGAACTACTGCTTCATCGCAATCCTCTAGTCCTTTCTGTGAATGATACTGATGACTAGAAACTGTTTGAGCTTTTGTCCCATTCGGAGACGCTTGAGTGGTATTGCAATCACAGATAAAGTCTGACAATACACCTTTAGCAACTTCTAAGGCTGGCAGAATTTTCACCACAAGTCCACTGACATCGTTGTAAGTGCTTTCTAGACTTGTTATGTCTAGACGAATGGTGTTTTGGGGATGTTTGTCGATAATTTCCAAGAAAGAGATCCGATCATCCTCTATCGAATTAAGCACCGCTGTTTTTATAGAATTCAGACCTCGCTCAGTCCTGCCATCTGTGCTAGAAATAACCTGGTCGAGCTTAAATAGTAAGAATTCGCCATTAGAACCTTCAATGAAGTTCTTCATAAATTTTGGCACTGTCAGCTGATCCGATAGGATTGTGCGTACTACTTTTGGTAGCTCAGCATCTGTATTAAGCAGGGTTTGCAGTGAAGAGGGCAGTTCTCCAGTGTTAGTGAAGTTATCTAGCTCCTGTCGTGTCACATTGACTTCAGTATCTTGGTAGCGGACGAAAATACTCTCAGCCGCATGAGATTCAGTTCCAATAAGTGGAGCACCAATTACAGTAGCACTCGCTAGTCCCAAAGGAAGTAAAGACTGAAGATGACGTTTCATATAAAAACTCCTTACAATTTAATTCTGTAGTTCAATGGACAGAGGTGAGGATAGATTTCATTTCTTTAGATAGCGCCTACATTTGGCTTATTATCTACGATTGTTGTTCTTTTTTAGACAAATGAAATCAACTGTATGGACGTATGTAAATGGTCTAAACTAGTCCATTCGGATGAGAGGGCATCCCCCATTCGGATGAATATTAATTCTGACTACGGAAGGATTTAAGCCAATCTTGCACCAGTTCCCCTACAACAGGTTGGCTTCCAAAGCCAAAGGCGAGGGCAAAGGCAACGGCGATCGCACCCAAAAGTAAGCCAAAGGCTAGATTGACAATATTGGTGGCAATTCCCATTTGTTGCAAGGACATTGCTGAAATAAGCGCAAGAATGGAAATACGAGCGGTTTGCCCCAAAATTCTGGCTTGTCGATTACCCGAACTCGCCACCAAACGGTAGGATAAGTTAGCAAGATACACACCGACAATCAATACCGCTAGCCCACTGAGAACCCGCCCCATCAGCACAATCAAATCTTGAACGATAACCGTTAAACTTTGCAGGGCTAGCAAGTCCGTGGCAGCAACAGCAGCAAATAACATGACGGCTACCCACACAATCACACCTGCGATGGCTGAAGGTTGAACGGGAGGGAGTTGGGGGGCGGGTAAGGGCTGATCTGCCTGGTTTGGAGGGGAAGCCAGGGATTCTGATGATACGCCCACCCAATTTAAGAGGTCGTTAAACCCTATTCCCATCAGGAATTGATTGACAAAATCTGAGATGAAGCGACCCAGAAAATAGGCAATCGCCATGATCAATCCTGCAGTGAGCACTTGTGGCAGGGTTGTCATCACCTGAGTCAAAGCTGAAATAGCGGGCGTTGAAATGGCCTCGATCTTAAGCGCTGTTAGAGCTGCAATGCCAATGGGAATCAGCACTAACACATAGACGATGGTGCCGAGCAGTTGAGATAAAGATTGCTGTTGAGCCGTTTGGGGTAATCCTAAGCGCTGGCTAAGTTGGTCGGTACCGACTGCCACTAAGAGATTCGTGACGACACGACGAATCACTTGGGCGATTAGCCAACCTGCCCCCCCAATCAAAAGAGCTGCAAGGATATTGGGAAAGACCAGAAAGATTTCATTGAGCAGCTTTTCAATCGGCTGGGTCATCCCTTCTAACTGAAGAGTGTCTAGGATGGCAGGCAGGAATAGCAGAAAACTGAACCAGTAGATCACATTTCCTATAGTGGTGCTGAGGGGATTAGATTGATGGGCGGTTTCTAATCCAGCTTGCTGCTGCAACCGATCATCAAATTTAAGAGCTTGCAATCCTCTACTCGTGATCAATTTGGCAAAGGTAGCAATCCCCCAGGCAACCAATAATAGGATAATGGCACCCCCCAATTTGGGTAAAAAGTTCAGGACTTGATCCAGTAAACGATTCAGGGGTTGAGAGATCTGGTTGAGATTGAGAATCTGGAGAAACCCCACCAAGGTAGCAATCACAATAATTGCAAATACACCGTTGGCAATCCATCGCTCAATCGGAGGAGGTGGGGTGGAATCTTCGGGGGTGTTGACGTGCTTAGCCAATCTTTGACCGAGCTGCATCCGCGTTAAAACATTACGGGTAAGGACAGATGCGATGGCCGCGACGAGAAATCCAACCACTAGGATGGAGAGCGCCGCTAGGATATTAGGGATAAAGTCCCCTAAACGCTGGCTCGTATCAGCGAAAAAACGATCTAGGGCAGAGCCAGGTGATGGGGGCGTCGAAGTTTGAGCAATGAGGAATAACATGTTGGTCCTCGTTGAGATTTGATAATTCATTTAGCCTCATTCAATCGCCAGCAAAATTCTTTCTTCCAGCGATTCCGTGGAGATTTTGGAAGGAGTCTAAATATGTTTTAAATATCTTTAATCTGAACACTGCTCGTTGGGTATCCAGTGTTAGATACCCAACGAGCAGTTCATCGGCTAGTTAGTTGGTTTACTCTGTGGAGATGGCTGCGGTTGTGGACTAGGTTGGTTCTCCACAGTGGTTGGAGTAGAAGTGGGGGCTGGAGACGAAACTTTAGACTCAGCCTGATTCTCTGGACTACTGCTATCCGGTGTCACTTCAGAAGTACTAGGCTCAGGGGTCACATTGCCAGTCTCAATATCAATCACATCTTGCAATGCATTAGCCAAGGTAGTGATGGTCTGCTGGCGAGTGCTGGTGTTTGTGACTAAAGTCTCTACTTTTTTATCCAACTCTTGCACGGCGCTTTGGTCTGCTTCTAATGCTTGGACTTTCTCTTGAAGGGATTTAAGTTCACTGATGAGTTGTTCAGAATTGTCAACTCTACTGGCATTAATCTGAGGTTCTATATCGCTAGGCTGTGATCCTTCAGTCGGTATTGTGGGCGTAGCTTGTCCGAGCAGTTTCAAGGAATTCGGGGAACTCAAAAACCAGGTACCACCCCCCACGAGGGCAAGGATGGCAATGAGAAAGCCAAAGGTTAGGGAATTAACCCGCCGATCTAGACGTTTTTCCTTTTTCTGAAAAGACTCTGTTTCTGTTAAGAGAGATAATCTGAGATGAGCCACCTCCTGAGCCAAAATTTCCAAGTGGTTTTCCATCTCTGCTGGGGTCGAGGATGGGGGTGCAACAAGTCCCTTTTCTTCAGGGGGAATGATTAGGGCTGTATTGTTGGCATTCACATGATCAGTTGTCACGATCTAAACCTCTCTGCTGTTGCTATAAATATTCGGTGAAATCCTTGCATCACTTGTCTTTTCAGGTATTTGCGGGAGCTGCTGCTTGAGGAGCTTTAGCTCCGTATAGGTCATGGATATAAACCCAAAACCAAGGATGAACAGAACACCGCCTGCTAAGGAACTAAGGACGATTAAAAGGCGTGTTCGGCCTACCTTCCGGTCAATGTCATGAATATCCTGACGAGTCTGTTCCAGAAATTTCAGGGCTTCTAGATCTGACCAGATGCTATATCGTTGAGGTTTTGATTGTGCAACCTCAACCATTTCAGGAGACTTACTCTTACCCGATTTAACGGCTAATTTCATAGTTCAACCTCATGAATAAGAAAACTTGCCTGGGGAAAGTGAGAGTAACCAGTTTTCTCCAGGCAAGCACTGGTGTTAGAAGTTATATCCAGCTGCCACAGTTACCCCCAAATCCACATCATCGATGAAACCTGCATTAGCGGCAGTATTCAAGGTCCAACGTTCTGTGATGGGAATATCTAAGCCTCCGGTTAAAAGAGGGCCAACATCTCCATCGGTACTTACGGCTAAGCCAGTACCAATATAAGGAGCAACTCTAATCTCTTGAGATCCCAGCTCACCCACCCGAAATCCCTTCAAATCATAGGTGACTGGGATTAGGAAGGTCGCATCATCTTCAAAATCTGTAACGACACCAGGGCGAACGGAGAAGGTTTTCGTTAGGCCCACCTTGCTGACAATGGAGAGGCTTGTGTCACCTAATGCAGTACCACCGAGGGCTCCTGCATTCACACCCGCTCCAATATAGCTAGGTCCACCTTGGGTATCTCGGCCAATCTGGAAGCTATCGGGCTGTACAATGTCTTTGACGGTATCACGAACCTGAGCAATCGTTGATTTTGCTTCAGATTTTATTTCTTGAGCCTGGGCTGCTGGAGTCATTACTGAGAGACTGAGCAGAACGCCACAGGCAATCGTTCCAAAAGCGCTATGACGAATAATCCCTTTCATTGTTTTCCTCAACTAATTTGACTAGAGAATTAAAGGTGATAGACAACTTATTTTTGTATTGCTGTGTTGTCTATATCTACTATTGAACTGCTTTTTCACTGGTAAGCCATCAGTTAAATGGATATAGATTGATGGGCTTTCATCATCCTTATGGACTCGTCCGAATGACTACTTAACGGGCTGATTTGTAGAAAAAAAACCTAGCAAGTCATTGCTAGGGCGGTTTGTACAGGGTGTGAGGGTAAAGCGATGTATTGGAAAACAGTTTAGATTTCGTCGGGTTAAAACCGTTCACCAATGGAAATATGAACTTCAAAATCAGATTGATCATTTAGCGCAAATTCTAAACGAGTCACTAATGCTGATGTGCTGGCCCTTAAGCCGATGCCATATCCGAGACCATCACCGGGTTTATTGCGGACCAAACCCGGTTGACCGATGACAGCACTTTGAGTACCAAGGGTGTTGGCATAATCGACAAATAAGGTTCCTGATAGATCAATGGGACGTTTCAGAGCTACAAGAGAAGTAATCGGGAATCGATACTCCGCCGTTGCCTGGAGAAAGCTACCGCCAGACCCAACATCACCGAGGCCATAGCCTCGAACGGTACTTGCTCCACCTAAACTAAAGGATTCATAGGGAGGGACATCTCCAAATATATGACCACCTTGGACATTCAATACGAGGGTGCGGGGACCTTCACTAAACCCAAATAGAGGAAAAGGAATAAACTGAGTCGCGCTTCCGTGCAACCGGGTCATGTTAATGCTGGCATCTCCAACGGGGATAGATTGGTCTACCCCCAATCGCAGCCGAGAGCCTTGAGTGGGATTGCTGAAGTTGTCCCGAGTGTCATATTGAGTCGCAACATTCAGTGTGAGAAGGTCATCCGTCCCTGAGCCACTCACACTCAGAGGATTACCCAACTCATCAATTGGCTGAGCTGTAGATGAGAAAAGTCCATCTCGGACAGAAATTCGTTGATAACTGACCCCAGCAGCTGCATCTATTTTGGGACTGAGGGGCCGTAAAATCTCGATTCCTCCTCCTGTCCTATGTACCCAAGGGGTCTCATTATTTGGGAGATCCACCTCACGGTTGCCGCCGTTGAAGTTTGAGGAAAAGGCCCGTTGATTGAATACATTAACGGCAAATCCTTTACGAGGAGAATCTGAGCCATAAATAAAACTGAGATCTCCTCCCAATATAGATTCACCACCTCTGAGTTCCAGCACCAACTTTTCCTGTTCACCCAACTGAAGCCGTGTTCCTGCCGTTAGGTTGAGATTACCCTGTAGGTTGGAAGAGGCTGGGACAATAGGCTTTCTCGTAGGTCCATTGAGAGCGGTTGGATTGGGAAGTTTAGATCCTAAATATGCTGAGAATGGTTTCTGTGTCTTTGGATTAGCATCGTTTGGTTGAACAGAGTCTGGATCGAGCTGGGCTAGATGATCATAGGGTTCAAAAGACAGAGTTACTGGCTCTTTCTCAGGAGATAGTAAATCTTTAGCTTGTGTTGAGTAAGGATGAGTTACCCCCTGTTCAATCTGAGGTGAGTCTTGCTGTATCTCTGTTTGGGCTATCTGTTGTTGAATGGATGATGGAACCTGAGCCTCACTAGGAAGCGGTTCCAAGTCATTTGCCCAACTTCGAGTGGTTAACAAGGAGCCTGTCGTAGTCAACACTATAATGGCTGACCATCCCCGTAACAGGTTATCCATTCTAAACACCTCATAATTTCCTTTCACCTGACTCATTAAAGAAGAGAAAGAGAAGGCCGACATCGTCTAAATGGACTTTTTTATAGCATCCTCATCATCCACTTGACTTAAGCCATAGGGATGATCTTTTTTCTTACTGATCAGAAGGGGGCTCACCTACTAATCAATGTGGTCAGAATTGACCATCAATCAGCTGACGAAATAAATACTCTGTCCCATCTCTGTCGGTCTTCGAGAATCTTCCCAATCCCTAAAGCCACACAATCCAATGGCTTAGGGGCCACATGCACAAAAATTCCTGTTTCCTGGCTGATTAACCGATCAAGTCCTCTCAATAAAGCTCCACCGCCACATAGCATTATTCCATTGGTATAGATATCTGAGACTAGTTCCGGTGACAGCTTTTCTAAAGTTTGCTGGACGGTATTAACAATCAATGCAAATTCCTTTTGCAGCATGTCACGCACTTGTGATCCCTCCAAGTTCAGCTGCTTTGGTAAGCCAGATTGTGAGCTACGGCCCCCCACTTCCATCTCTTCTATATCCCACTGTGGATGGATGAGGGCAGAACCCAATTTGTGTTTGATCGCTTGAGCTGTTTGCAGTCCAATTAATAGACCATAGTTGCGTTTAAGGGATTGGCGAATCGTATCATCCATATGAGTTCCCGCGACTCGGATAGATTGACTATTCACGACACCAAATAAGCTGATAACCGCAACTTCAGTTGTACCCCCACCAATATCAACAATCATATTTCCAAGCGGTTTATCGATGGGCAGGTCTGCACCGATGGCTGCAGCGATCGCTTCATCAATAATTGAGATGTCTTTTGCACCAGCTTGTTCAGCTATATCTTGAAGAGCCCGTCGTTCAATATTTGTGGCTCCGTTTGGAATCGCCAAGGTCAAACGAGGAGGAAAAAGTGGCTTGCGTCCTAATCCTTGATCTAAAACCTGTTGCAATAACTGAAAGGCAACGTCTATGTCCGTAATGACGCCTTCGCGCAGTGGGTAGCTGACTATAACGTTAGCTGGCTGTCGCCCCTCTAAGAGTTGGGCTTGATGTCCGCAAGCTAAGATCGACTGGTTTTCTGAGTCCCTAGCAATAACAGTAGGTTGGCGGATGACAATACCTTTTCCCCTGACGTACACCAACGTATTAGCCGTTCCCAAATCTATGCCAATATCGGGGGAGAAAACTCCTAATAATCCCACCCGTTATTTCTCCATGGGCATGAGATCTTTAAGTTCAGCCCCATCCAAAATTGCTAAATTTAGATCACTGCCCGCAATATCCGTATGGATCAGTTGTGCCTCACTCAAGTCTGTTCCTGTCAGCGTTACATCGACTAAATGGGTGTAGTGAAGTTTGGCTCTATATAGAATGGCATTTGCTAAGTTTGCACCATTCAAGACCGCCTTTTGCAAATTCGCTTCTCTAAGATTTGCTCCCGTTAAGTCTGCCCGATCTAACGCGACAGAAACCAAACTAGTCCTGATTAAGATGGCATTATGAAGCTGAGCCTCAATGAGATTCGCTTGGGTTAAGATGGCATCAGTCAAATTAGCCCCAGTGAGATGGGCATTATTAAGGTCAGCTTTCTCCATCTGAGCACCCGTTAGATTGGCCTCAGTCAGATTAGCCTCGCTCAGGTCCACTCCTCGTAAATCGGCCTGACAAAATAGGGTTTTGATAAGTCGCTTGCCAGCAAAACTGACACCTCGTAAATCAGCGCCTCTAAAATCCACACCGCTCAAGTCCATATCCTGAGTATGGTCAAGGTGTCGAGGTTTTAAATCACAAGCCATTGCATCATCGTTATCTTTTGGATGCGATTGGTTCCGCGTACCCATAATTGAACCTTTGAATATTATTTATTGCACCTTTGATCTAGCAGCTATCAGGATGTTTTAGGATAATGCGTTTACCCCTTCTAGACTCCAATTCGCGAAAGGCCAAAAATCAAGATAGCTGAGCGTAGAGTCATTACCTCTAGCTAGGGTGATACCTTCGGCTGAGCTGAAGATTCAGGTTCAGAAGAAGACGGCTGAGACTGAATCTCTGGTGTTGGGTTGGACTGACGGTTCCGAATATCTGAACTGCCATTAGAACCATTAAGGTTCTGAATATCCGTGGATAAACGCTTGACTTGTTGAACCACTTTTTGAAGCTGTTCTTGGTTATTCTGAACTTCTTCTGTCAAAGTGGATGAATCAAATTTCTTCAAGGACTTAACATCCTGCTCCAGAGCTTCAATTCTGGGCTCAATCACAGTTTCAGACAGGTCTGCATTGATATTGGATGTTTGGGGCTCCTGTTCAAAGGACAGTACACGAATAGCTAACCAGGCTGACACACCACCTAAGATCATTACAAAAGCAATCAGCATGCCGATGATAAAATTTGACCGACTTCGTAACCGCTCTGTCTCGATTTGAACTCCCGTCAGATCATTTTGTACACTCCGTTTCAAATCCTGAGAAATTTGAGCAAGGGATTCATGAGTTAGGAGGTTTGGATTTCCTTGGGGGATATTGCCCGGTTGAGGAGCTTGTGGTTCTGAAAAATTAGTCATGGTGTTAATTCTCCATACTGAAGATGAGTTGGAAATCAGTTTGCAATCAGATTTGTAGTTTTAGGTCGTAAAGATGTGTCAGCACGGTTGAACTGATTAGCATCGAAATTTAGATCTAGATGAAGATTGTGCAAAAAAAGACTCATGTTTGATTCAACGGGTGAAGTTGCAAAGCCGACTGTTACTGGAAGACGATCTTGCCTGGATTTTCGTGGATCAACGGTCAGCTCAATCAAGAATCTATCCCCCTTATAGATCAGTTCAGCTGCAGAGAAGTCCAACAATTCAGGGAAATACTTCTGATGTTCTGAGACTACGCACTGATACTGGAGAATTTCACCTGTATTAGCCTCAAAGTAATAGTCGATAAGGGTACCTAGTCGACTACCAGAGTGGGTCCAGACTTCATTGCCTAATTGGTAATGAATAGATGATTTGGGCTGGAAAATCAGTGCTGTACTTTCAGAGACATCTAACCAAGCCCTTTCAGGACTTACCGCTACCACCTGTTCCCAGGGCAGAGATCCTTGCTCATCTTTATTCAATAACGTTTTATACGTTAACCCTAAGACTTGGTGCAGTTGCTTATCCAGCCAGATTTGATGCACTGTTCCCAAGAGTTGCCCCGTATGACAATCCCATACTGGACAATCAATGAGTTGGCTGAATTGGATGAGGGGATAGGTAGAAAGGCGCATGGTTATTCACTGGGTAAATAGGATGGTTATGATGCCAAGTTTGGCTCGATCAACAGTCGATCATTACTCAACGCTGCTGAAATTCTGAGCTGTAATAGGTGACGCGGTGGGTAAGGAAGAAGGAGAGTTTCTAGATAAAACAGTATGACTAGCGATCAAGAGGCTTCCTGTGATGCTCAAAGCTCCACAAAGCAAGCCTGTTCGCCACCGCAGTTGGGATCTGAGATTTTGGACTTCCATTGAGCATTGATCCGGTACAAGGCTAGCTGAAGGGACGACTGTAACCTCTAGGGCTGATTGGCCAGCTGCCTGGGTTGTGGACTGGAACATGACTTGTTCATGTAGCCAATCTGTAATTAATTGTGGGCAATGATGCTGGAACCATCGGAAACCGACAAACCTAAAGATAGGCTTAGATTGAGTTGCAACCGCTCTGCTAATCCGATTGAGTGATCTTATGGTCACTTTTTGATTGATGAGGTTGGTTGAACCGATGTCATACAGCCGATCCAAGATCAACTTAACCGTGGTAGATTCATGCCGCATAAGCTGTTCTAGCAACAATGATATTTCATCTACTGATTGTTGCTCTGCTGGGTTAACTTGATTCAGCGAGTTTGCTGCAGTAGTGGGAGATTCAGTGGGGGTAAAGCGTTTCAACATCAGTTTGAAATAACGCAATAACCTTATTTAATGCTGAATCTTTCCCCTTGAAATCGACCATATGTCTAAAAATATGGATTTACTTCATCCATAAGGACTAGTCCATAGAGATGTTGACGGACGAGTAACTATGTACGAAGGTATGGAGGCACAAATCAAGATAAATCAACACTTTCAATACTCATCACACAAGATGATGAGCTTATTTATTATCTAGAAAATGTGCGTGAAGACTCCAACTATACGAATGTTAGTTGGAGATGTGTATAGCACTCCATTCCAAGCATATTGTTATGCCGAACATGCTAGTTTAATAGTATGATTGTACTAGAGTTTAAAGCAAGAACCAGTCAGCATCAAACAAGTGCGATTGATGAAGCCATCAGGACAGCTCAATTCATTCGTAATAAGTGCTTGCGCTTTTGGATGGATAACAAAGGTACAGGCAAATACGACTTAAACAAGTTTTGTAGAGTTCTTGCTAATGATTTTCCTTTTGCTAAGCAACTCAACTCAATGGCTCGGCAGGCAAGTGCTGAAAGAGCTTGGAGTTCAATCAGTCGCTTCTATGAGAATTGCAAACAGGGTATAAAGCCCGTTGGCTTTCCAAGGTTTAAGAAGCATTCTCGGTCAGTGGAATACAAAACCTCTGGGTGGAAGCTTCTGAGTCCTAAAAAGATTAAATTCACTGACGGTTTTAATATTGGTGAGCTGCGTTTAATCGGGACTTATGACTTAGCAAGCTATGACGAGAGTCAAATCAAGCGAGTCAGGTTAGTTCGTAGAGCAGATGGCTACTATGTGCAATTCTGCATCAGCGTTGATGTCAAAATTGAGCTAGAACCCACCGGCAACACCATTGGCTTAGATGTGGGCTTAGAGTCCTTCTACACCGATAGCAACGGCTACAAAGAACCTCCTGAAAAGTTTTATCGCAGTTCTCAAAAGAAACGTCATCGGTTACAAAAACGATTGAGCAGGACTCAAAAAAGTTCAGCGAATCGGCATAAAGCTATTCATCGCCTAGCCAGACATGAATTAAAAGTCTCACGGCAGCGTAAAGAAAGGGCTAAGAGACTGGCCCTTTGCGTGATCCAATCTAACGATTTGGTTGTTTATGAGAACTTGAGGATTCGCAATATGGTGAAGAACCACTGTCTGGCTCAGTCGATCCATGATGCAGGCTGGTATCAGTTCAGACAGTGGCTGGAGTACTTTGGGAAAAAGTATGGCAAGGTCACCGTGGCTGTGGAACCTGCATACACCTCTCAAGAATGTTCTGATTGTGGTGTACTCGTTAAAAAGTCTTTGTCTACTCGAACTCATGTTTGTGCATGTGGCTGCAAGTTAGACAGGGATGAGAATGCAGCCATCAATATCTTGAGAAAAGGAATCGCTACCACAGGGCATGTGGGAAGCGGGCTACTCGATAGTCAAAACGCTTCTGGAGATGAGGCCGCTACTGTGTTGAACTCAGGTTTAATGCAGCAAGTCACGTCGCTGAAAGAAGAATCTCCTGCTATACCCGTAGGGTTAGCGGGATGAGTGTCAATCAATTCAATTTCACTTAATTGAATAAAGGGTAGATCTGAATAACTTATATTGATCAATATGCTTCATCTCACAAACGGCTAACTGTTTAGGGAAGAAACCCTTGTCAAGGCCATCACAAAAGAGTTTATAATCTCGGAGAATATCTGATGACTGCTTCTTCGTCTCAAGTGATATTACCTATCATTGGCTGGCGCGAATGGGTATCGTTTCCAGAACTAGGAATTCCACAAGTCAAAGCCAAAATCGATACGGGGGCTCGTTCATCCGCTTTACATGCATTTGAAATAGAGCGATTTCAACAGAACGGTAAATCAATGCTACGGTTCAAAATTCATCCTATTCAAAAAGATGAAACCACAATTGTTACAGTTATTGCTGAGCTGTTAGAAGTAAGACAAGTCCGTGATTCCGGAGGGCATACTGAATTGCGTCCAGTCATTCTCACGGAAGTCGCTCTCTCCAATTACTCCTGGAAAGTAGAGGTCACCCTGACTGATCGCAGCTCTATGGGGTTTCGGATGTTGTTGGGGCGGCAGGCTGTTCGTCAGCGTTTTGTCATTGATGTGGGGCAGTCCTATATCCAAAATTCAGCCCCTGAAAATTGATGTATTCAGAATAACTATGAAAATTGCTATCCTCTCCCAGCAGAAATCCCTCTATTCAACTCGGCGGCTTTTAGACGCGGGTGAAGCGAAGGGGCATGAAGTACATGTCATCAATTATCTGCGATGCTACATGAATATCACAGCTCATAAGCCTAAGGTTATCTATCAAGGAGATTCGCTGGAAGGCTACGATGCGATTATTCCTCGAATTGGGGCTTCTAAAACTTTTTACGGTACGGCTGTAGTCAGACAATTTGAAGTTATGGGGGTTTTCTCGGCCAATGAATCCCAGGCAATCTCGCGATCTAGAGATAAACTTCGCTGTCTGCAAATTTTGTCACAAAAAGGGATTGGTCTACCAGTGACAGGATTTGCCAATTCCTCAAAAGATATTGACGGATTGATTGAAAGTGTCGGTGGGGCTCCATTAGTAATCAAGCTACTAGAAGGTACTCAGGGAATTGGAGTGGTTTTGACAGAGACACATCAAGCGGCAAAGTCTGTCATTGAAGCGTTTCGGGGTCTGGATGCCAATATCTTGGTACAGGAATTTATCAAAGAAGCGGGGGGTATGGACATACGGTGTTTTGTCGTGGGAGATCGGATCATCGCTGCTATGAAACGGCAAGGTGCTCCTGGTGAGTTCCGCTCCAATATCCATCGAGGCGGTAGTGCTACTCAAATCAAGCTAACACCAGAAGAACGAAGCACTGCAATTCGTGCTTCAAAAGCAATGGGTTTGCGGGTTGCTGGGGTTGATTTACTGCGTTCCAATCACGGCCCAGTCATCATGGAAGTTAATTCTTCTCCTGGTTTAGAAGGAATTGAAACGGCAACAGAGATCGATGTTGCAGGTAAGGTCATCGAATTTTTAGAAAAGAATGCGGGACCAGGTAAGACCCGCGATCGCATTAAATATTAACCTTCACAAATAGTACAAAAATAAAACTATATGACCCCCATCACCGTCGGTGGTATTACAGTGGCCCCTGGCACTGAGCAACGCATCGAGTTGCCAATCGCTCGCCTTCCCACTCAGACCATGTTGTCCTTACCCGTTCATGTGATCAATGGTCATAGTGATGGTCCACACCTATGGCTCAGTGCAGCAATTCATGGGGATGAACTGAATGGCGTGGAAATTATTCGCCAAGTCTTGGAGCAGGTTAAGCCCAACAAGTTACAGGGAGCCTTGTTAGCCGTCCCCATTGTCAATATATTTGGCTTTATTGAGCAATCCCGGTACCTTCCCGATCGCCGGGATCTCAATCGGTCATTTCCAGGCTCTGCTAAAGGATCATTAGCTGGCCGGATAGCCCACCTATTTATGAAAGAAATAGTAAGCCATTGTAGCCATGGCATTGATCTTCATACTGCATCCAATCATCGGGTTAATTTGCCCCAAATTCGGGCCAATCTAGATGATTCAGAAACTTATCGATGTGCTCAGGCTTTTGGTGCACCTGCCATCATCCACGCCAACACTCGGGATGGGTCTTTACGGCAAGCTGCTGCAAAGCAAGGTATTTCCGTTTTGCTATATGAGTCAGGAGAAGCCCTTCGATTTGACCAAGAGGCTATCAAGGTCGGTGTTGAAGGAGTATTACAGGTGATGTCAGTGTTGAAGATGTTGGATTCCGACTCCACAAACACGCAGGGCACAACACCACAAGAGTCCCGAGATACCAAATGGGTCAGAGCCTCTCAAAGTGGAATTCTACATTTGCAGATAGAGTTGGGACAAGCAGTTAGCAAACGCCAAAAAATTGGCTATATTGCTGATGCATTAGGTGATACTAACAAAAGGGTTCAGTCTCCCTGTGATGGGATGGTCATTGGCTTTACAAAAAACCCTTTAGTCAACCAAGGAGATGGGATCGTTCATATAGCCGCTGGCTCCTTTAGAAATTGAACCCAATAGCTGAAGGCCATCACCAATTGATTCAACTGGTTTGGGCAGTCTCCAATTCAAGCAGAATAAGCAACAGAATTTCTTAGCATGAATTTTACACTAGACCTCTAGTAAATTGGATTTGCGTATGGTATCGAGCCTGATGTTCTTCCTATTCAGTGTCATACCTGATGAATTACAAAACAGCCCAAAAGCTGAGTGCAAAGGACTTCAAGCGATGAAGTGGAGTCTACTAGCAAACCTTCAAACGCATGCTCCACGCATGGCACACCCACGTCATTGATATACGACTTAATATCCCTTCATCTATCTCAAATAAATAGCTGAGTGCAAGGAAAGCGATCGCTAAGCATTGCACTCATGGGGCTACCTGTATAAACTTCGATCTGGGCAGTTGGTGGAGTCTCAAAGAGGAGTTGTTGACCAGGAAAGACAGCCCGCTCAAAATAAAAGTAAGGAATATTGACAATCCGTAAAACCTGAAAGTGAGCGGTTTGGTTGACGTAGCAACAACAGCGTTGTGCCAAAGTAGTTGGGCGCTTCTCAACAGCAAGCATTATTCGCTTATCCTTAAAGGTACCGAATCTCTTACAGCTGCGTTGGTGATGACTTGGTTCTCTTGGACTACCGAAGTATCCAGAGCGAGGGGATTTTCTATTTCTGGAGTTATAGCCGACATTGCAGAATTTATCATCCCTAAATGACTGAGGCCAGAGACACCAAGAGGGCTAAAGCCAACCCTCGCTAAGGCTAAAAATGTTTGTTCTAAAGAGATAAATGGGTTCATCGCAACAAGATAACGCAGCCATAGTAAGAGGATACTCATTGAATGTTTCATATCTGTGTCATCCAGATATCAATGATGCTGGAATTACCTTTGGTGGTTTGATATGCTCCCGTGACAGATTAGACATGGAGATGCCACAACAGCTCGATAAGCTTATTGATGATATCTTCCCGAGTGGGATTGGAGTTCACATTGCTAACAGTTTTATCCCTCTTATCTAATACAGCCACCATTGGTTTATTAGTGACAATGAGCCTTAACGTCATTACGCTGTTATTCCCGGTTCATTCCCATCCTGAACCAGATCACAAAGCTCATAAATCATAAAGTTTTATCGTCAGAATGAACGGTTGCGATCAACCGCTGAGTTGGATAGGCAAAGGAAATTTGATCCTCTTGGGCAAAAGATTGCAAAATATCTTCCCAGATAGCCTCCTGGGTTCCACGCCGTTGACGGGGTTCGCAGAGATAGCGAATTGTTAGTAGAATGCCGCTTTCCTCGACAGATGTATAGACCGTGGGTGTCAGTTTGGAATAGAAGATCATATACTTTTGGGCCGCCTGTTTAAGTTGGGATTGGGCGGCTTCGCTTAGATGTTCAGCATGGCGGTTAGCAATGACCAACAAAATACCTTTGGCTTTCTTCCAATCACTTTCAAAATTTATCAAGACAGGCACTTCATTCCATAGGTGTTGAAACCCTTGTGAATAATTGGCAACAGATTCCTGAAAAATTTTACCGTTCGGGACGTGGACGACTCGGCCCGTACTTTGATCCGCGGCCACCCAATTGCCAATCTCCATAAGCGTAAATTGAAAAATACCGACATCAATCACGTCTCCAGCTTGATCTCCAATTTGGATGCGATCTCCCACCCGTAGAGGCTGCCGAGAGAGAATGAACACCCACCCCACAAAATCTACTAGGGGTTCTTTCAAGGCCACTGCCACACCCGCTGTCACGATACCAAGAAAAGTCGAGATATCCTGGAGTTCAGGAATCCAGGGACGTCCCACAACTAAAACGGTAATTCCAGAACTGACGTAGCTAACCCACTTTCGCCATCCATACAGGATGCGCGGATCACTAATACGACGATTGAGGAGACGGAGAGCAAACCATCTGAGACTGATGACAAAAATTAAGCCCAAGAGAGATGTAATAAGCTTTGTCTGCAACTCTGGCTCTACGCCCAGCAGGGTATTGATTATATTCATAGTCAGGTTAAAGTAGGCAAAGAAAAGCGGAAGGTACTCCCCACTCCCAATTGACTTTCAGCCACAATTTTCCCGCCTTGTAGCTCTACGAGGCGGCGTGATATTGCGAGTCCAATGCCTGTGTTTCGGGTAGATTGTGCTTTTGATACTTTAGAACGCCAAAACCGCTCAAAAACATGAGGGAGATCATCATCAGAAATCCCTGAACCTGTATCTTGGACCGCAATCCAAACTTCATGGTCTCCCGATGTAACCTGGACAGTAATGGTTCCAGATGTTGTGTGTCGAAGTGCATTACTGAGTAAATTCATCAAGATCTGCTCAGTACGAACCGAATCAGCTAACACAAAAGGAGTATTGGCGGGGAAATCGAGTTGCAGCACTGGTCCATCATCATCCAGTTGAGCTGAAAGGGTTTGAATCAGCCTGTCTACCAGCGGCTTGATAGCCAAAGGCGTTAAATTTAGGGATAAATGTCCAGCTTCTGCTATGGATAGCTCCTGAACATCATTCGTGAGGCGCTCTAGACGCCGCGTTTCTTGGATTAAGAGTTGATACGCCTCTAGATTTGGGGTCAATTTATCTGCTTCCCAAGCTTCTAAATAGCCTCGAATGATCGTTAACGGTGTTCGCAGTTCATGGGTTAAATCTGTGATCAGTTCTCTCCTACGCTGTTCGACATCTTCGAGCTGAATTGCCATCCGGTTGAAGCTGCGGCCAAGGCGATTGAGTTCAGGAATCTCGCTAGCGGGAACACGCTCGTTGAGATCACCCAAAGCGACCTGATGAATAATTTGCTCCATATGAATCAGGGAACGAGTGATCCTACTGGCAACCCAGAAGCTCAAAAATGCGGCAGTGATGCCTCCCACAAGAATTGCCCAGGCAGTACTATGGCTCCAAGCGGCGTCATAGCTTTCTAGCAGAACATCGCGTGCGGTGCGAATGGTGAATCCTTTACCTTCCAGCCGTGCCAGCCGACTCGCAAATACGTTTGCAGACAAGGCTTTACTGATTAATATGAAGCTCAGAAGCGGTATTCCCATCACCAGCAGATGAGAGATCAACAGACGTGATCTCAATCCTATTCTTCTCATCATTAGGTTCCAGGAGTATCTTCAAACCGATACCCGACCCCCTTGACAGTCTTAATAAACGTAGGTTGCGATGGATCAGGTTCAATTTTTTTTCGTAGCCGAGCAATTTGAGTATCCACAACCCTTTCCTCGCCAAAATAATCATCGCCCCAGAGCTTATCAAGCAGCTGCATGCGGTTCCAAACACGGCCAGGAGTACTCGTAAATGTCGCCATCAACTTAAACTCCAACATCGTTAGCTCTAGGAGTTCATCTGTTGATGACATATGTTGATAGGCTCGGTGCTGTTCCATATCAACCGTAAAGTGCTCAGTTCTATAGACTTGAGCAGCCTCAGTTTGTCTCAGACTGCGTCGTAACAACGCTCGGACCCTCGCCACTAGCTCAATGGGGCTAAAAGGTTTGACCAAGTAATCATCAGCACCAGTCGATAATCCAATCACTCGATCAATTTCTTCGCCCTTAGCAGTTAGCATTAATATATAAGGATCTTTGGTGTTAGCCTGTTTGCGAATACGAGTACAGACTTCAAGACCATCCAAACCAGGGAGCTTCAGATCGAGGATGATTAGATCTGGCTGTAATTGTTGATAAAATCGTAGTGCGTCTAATCCATCATGGCAGCTTTGACATGCAAAGTCTTCTTGTTCAAGGAGCTGCTGGATAAATCGAGCGATTTCAATTTCATCTTCAACAATCAAAATAGATGGCTTCATCGTTTATCAATGATTTATTACAGCTCGGTGAGATAGGGCTGGGGTGAAGATTAGCATCTTAAGTCTAAACCTGTTCACACCAATGACATTATTTTTAAACAGACCTGACACGTAGGTTTTATGGCGAGATAAGCCTCATGGTGCTTGCCACCCAATCTGATGCCTGATTGACACTCCACTGAGGTATGTTTGGCACAAACGTTCCATATCGTTAGGGATAACCATGTCACCTACTGCTTAGAAGAGCAGTGATGGCATCTAAGGCACCCAAATATATTATGCGGCACAGTACTTTACTCCATCGTCAGGTTGTTGACTCTATTTCAAGGCAATCCTTAGGGAGAGTCACTGATCTCTGGATTGATCTGCGCCAGCATCGAGTCATCGGCTTTAGCAGTCATGCTGAATATGGGGGCATCAGTCTTCGTTCATATTTCTGGAAGCAGATTGAGGCCATTGAAGCCCAGCAAATTGTGGTGCAATCTCTCCCAACTATCCATCCTCGTCTAATACTGAATATAAATCCTGAAACTGGGATGGCTGTTAAAGACCCACTTGCCTCTTGGAATATGGAACCAACGGGGAGATTGGATGGGTGAGATTATAGATTTTAGATTCGATGCTAACTCAGGAACCATTGACTATTATGTCTGTGCACCTCACTCAAATGTAGCGAAGGAACAACAACTGTTATATCTGTCAGCATCAATATTAGTTGATGGTGGTCAGGGTCGGCTATTTGTACCCGATCAGGTCCTACAACAGATTAAATTTGAAACGGAAGAGTTATCTAGAAAATGTGCGTGAAGACTCCAACTATACGAATGTTAGTTGGAGATGTGTATAGCACTCCATTCCAAGCATATTGTTATGCCGAACATGCTAGTTTAATAGTATGATTGTACTAGAGTTTAAAGCAAGAACCAGTCAGCATCAAACAAGTGCGATTGATGAAGCCATCAGGACAGCTCAATTCATTCGTAATAAGTGCTTGCGCTTTTGGATGGATAACAAAGGTACAGGCAAATACGACTTAAACAAGTTTTGTAGAGTTCTTGCTAATGATTTTCCTTTTGCTAAGCAACTCAACTCAATGGCTCGGCAGGCAAGTGCTGAAAGAGCTTGGAGTTCAATCAGTCGCTTCTATGAGAATTGCAAACAGGGTATAAAGCCCGTTGGCTTTCCAAGGTTTAAGAAGCATTCTCGGTCAGTGGAATACAAAACCTCTGGGTGGAAGCTTCTGAGTCCTAAAAAGATTAAATTCACTGACGGTTTTAATATTGGTGAGCTGCGTTTAATCGGGACTTATGACTTAGCAAGCTATGACGAGAGTCAAATCAAGCGAGTCAGGTTAGTTCGTAGAGCAGATGGCTACTATGTGCAATTCTGCATCAGCGTTGATGTCAAAATTGAGCTAGAACCCACCGGCAACACCATTGGCTTAGATGTGGGCTTAGAGTCCTTCTACACCGATAGCAACGGCTACAAAGAACCTCCTGAAAAGTTTTATCGCAGTTCTCAAAAGAAACGTCATCGGTTACAAAAACGATTGAGCAGGACTCAAAAAAGTTCAGCGAATCGGCATAAAGCTATTCATCGCCTAGCCAGACATGAATTAAAAGTCTCACGGCAGCGTAAAGAAAGGGCTAAGAGACTGGCCCTTTGCGTGATCCAATCTAACGATTTGGTTGTTTATGAGAACTTGAGGATTCGCAATATGGTGAAGAACCACTGTCTGGCTCAGTCGATCCATGATGCAGGCTGGTATCAGTTCAGACAGTGGCTGGAGTACTTTGGGAAAAAGTATGGCAAGGTCACCGTGGCTGTGGAACCTGCATACACCTCTCAAGAATGTTCTGATTGTGGTGTACTCGTTAAAAAGTCTTTGTCTACTCGAACTCATGTTTGTGCATGTGGCTGCAAGTTAGACAGGGATGAGAATGCAGCCATCAATATCTTGAGAAAAGGAATCGCTACCACAGGGCATGTGGGAAGCGGGCTACTCGATAGTCAAAACGCTTCTGGAGATGAGGCCGCTACTGTGTTGAACTCAGGTTTAATGCAGCAAGTCACGTCGCTGAAAGAAGAATCTCCTGCTATACCCGTAGGGTTAGCGGGATGAGTGTCAAACGATCACAATGCTTACCCAAAGCATTTGTCCAAAGTTAGAGTCCTGCAAGTCCCACCCCCTTGCCCTTCTTCCATCCATTAGTTTGTTTTACCCTACTCAAATTAATCGCTATATAGTAGAGGGGGTGGAGTATTCTGTTTGCTAAAGTGGATTGATTTTCCCTACTTTGCCCAGAGATTTCCAACTATGCCAACTCAGCGGTAGGAAAGTTAGCTAAGGTCAACTCGCTGGATACAGGTTCTATCTCCTGCATAAAGTCGTCTATCACTGTCATCCATCCCCGACCAACAGAGAGAATCGAGGTAGGAGGCAGATAGAATCTTTGGGCCGTAAGCCGTCTAAGACTTCTCACTGTAAGAATATAATCCATGACCATCCCAGAGTAGGGATAAATACGACAGTCCGAAATCTTACCCACGAAGTTGCCGGTACTAGTCCAAACCTCATGAGTGATGTGAGTATCTACTACAATCTGCCTTTCTAGCTCAAGATTCGTAGTGACATTTTGATAAGGCGTGGGAATGGTTTTCACTAGAATTCTTTGGGCTTCGAGAGTAGCAATCTGATCCCATGGGAAAGTACAGGGATCGTTGTCCAATACTCCCAAACGGCAAGTGAATCCTATCACTTGGTGATCTTGGTAATTCAGCCAGACTTGGGTGACACGCCCCAATCTTTCAGAAGCAGCTTCATTGGTGACCTGACGGTTGAGCAAACTACTATAAGTGATTAATGCGCCTTCTTGAGTTGACATTGGGCTTTCCCAGTTTTCGAATAGAGTAGTTGGATGATTCCAGTTATGATCTCAAACTTTAAATTATCTATGTGTCATTTTGATGTCAGGTTATTGTCCCTGTCTGTGTCTCCCTATCTAGTGTGATTCTTTGCAATGTTCTTCACCTCCCACTTACTCCAGGCAAAGAGTTTTTTCTCAGCCATCCTCCTGTCACATCTTTGTAATCAAAATGACATGGGCATTCAATAAAATGAGTGGATATTTATCATTGAGAAGCAATTGAATTGTGCTGAGGAAGGAAGCAAATCATGACTAATACCCCACAGTATGTTGTTCAATACTCTTATTTCCTTGGTCGTGAAGTATTGGATGTTAACACGACTAAACCTCTTGGCAGAATCTCAGAAGTGTGGGTTGATTTATCCGATCAAGAAGTGTTGGGATTTAACTGCCGTGCTGGTTTTTGGGATTTCGATCCATGCACCTATCCATTGAGTCAGATTCGGATGCTCAATGATCAGCAAATTGCCGTGGACCCTACTATGGAGTTAAGCCCATCTTTAATGTCCAATCTGTTGTCAGGCAGTTCAGTTATTTCAGGTGATTGTATCAATCATGGGGTTTGGACACAGAGAGGAAAGTGGATCGGTGATGTAAAGGATTACAATTTTGACCTTCGCTCTGGTGAAATTATTAACTATCTATGTACAGAGAAAAGCGAGAACGGAGCGATCAAGCGACAGTTTCCAGTGCCCAACTATAGTGTTGTCAATGCTGGTTTAGGGTGGCTTCAGGTGGATGAGTTCGTATTACCTCTAGGTGATATTGAGATTGAGGAAGTACTGATTTCTAATCACCTATCAATAGTGGGCTAGGCATATTGAATAAGTGAAATCGTCTATTAACCGATTTCACTTATTCATATTGAACTCGTGGCAATATTCCAGGTCAGCGGGACTGCAAACCCAAAATCAGTGGTAACACCAGAAGCGTGGAAAGATCTACTAACCTGTATGATGACAGATAGCAGATCTCCCCGCGCCTAAATTAGGACTTGAATCCAGGGACTTGCGTTAGCTTGCTTCAGAAGTATGGCTAGCTTCTAATGCGGTCTGAGAAGTCTCACTATTATTGTTTTCACTTAAAAAGTTTACTTTGACCACTTTATTCTGTTCTCTTTCAACTTTAGGTAGCGTAAGAATAAGAATGCCTTGGTCAAAAGACGCCTCGACTTTTGTATTTTGAATGGCGACAGGTAGTTTGCTGGCTCGACGGAAGCAACCATAGCTAATGTCTGAGAATAGCCTTTTTGTTTCTTCCTTCAGCTCCTCAGGATGACGTACTCCAAAGATTGAAATAGATTCATGAGTAGCTTGGATGTCTAAGTTCTCTGCTTTTACACCGGGTAAAAAGGTTTTCAGAATTAGAGCGTCACCTCTATCCCATAGATCTATAGTTGGCGTCCAACTTGCATAGGTTTGGGATTCATCAGTATCGAGTATTCCTTCAAAAAGATTATCAATTTGACGGTGAACTGAATCTACTTCTTCAATTGGGTTCCAGTAACGAATCATCATAGGATTTTGACCTCACAATGACTAATAATTATGTAGCGGAAATAACCGCTTTCTTTGTGTTGAATCTAATATGCAATATCTGGCCTTTAGTTGAGAAGCATGAAAACCCCACTTCTCATGTCGAGAAAGCCCTACATGTTGGGAGAATTAAAGGGTCGAAACTGTTGGCAAAATGTTCTGCAATGATCTCATACGGCTGAAATTGGCTTTTAACCGTTTATTCAGTTAGCCTTTTTGAGATTGAGGTATGTTACCTCTCAAACTCAAACTCAATCATTCTCACTCTATGGAAGCTGAAAGCGCAAGGAACCAAGAGATTTTAAAGATTGAGTCTACGAATATGAATTGATCGAATGATAATAATAGATCCAGGCATGTTTTTTTACATTGACACTCCCCGGTCTAAAGACGCGGGGATTCATAGCGCTGCTAAGCTGTAGATCTCAAAGTCCACAGTCTTAACCGCCTAGGCATAGTCAAAGTTATGCCTCTACTGGGTCTGCATTGCATTCCCACTACGTTTGATTTACGACCAATATTCCAGGCCCCATTGCAGTCCGCATTGATGAGAATGCCGTCTGCACTTTTATACAACCCGCGCTTAACCCTCCGTCCCGAAGCTTTCCAACCCTCGGGTTTTTCACCGAATACGGGAATCTCATCAAGATCTAAAGCACTCGCTTGGGAGGTATAGCTTTCCTCTTGTTCAACGAACTCAATTCCTATCTGTTCAGCCATCTGAGCAATCCGATTCTTCAGCTTAGCGGTGGGGATTTGCACAAACTTCTGATTGGTCTTCTTGCCCATATTGGCTTTTTGTTTCTGGCCTTGATTCCAGCCAAAGACAATCGCACCAATATTATTTTCAATACAGTAGTTGATCACCATCCGAGCCGCTTTATTCACAGCATCCCGCATTTGGCGACGGCGCTTATCTAGAAAATGTGCGTGAAGACTCCAACTATACGAATGTTAGTTGGAGTCTTCACGCACATTTTCTAGATAAGCCAACTATACTCATCATTACTTATTAGCTGAGTATTATGTACCAAGGTTTGACTCTACTCTGTGACTATTTTGTGAGTTTGAGATGCAGACTGAGAATGTTCATGCGGTTTTATTTGAGGTTCCCCCACCAAAATGACTGAGCCTGAAAGCTGATTGAGCAAGGGCGTCGTACTAGAACCAAGGCTTAGCCTATTATTGATACGACGGCGTACCGCTCTCAACACCACTAAATCATAGTTCTCCGCAACTTCGGCTATTGCGGAGATGGGGTTGTCTGCTTCCAAAATCTGGGTCTGAATCCGAGCCTCCGTTTCGGGCAAACGCGAAACTAGAATTTCTAGCTGTTTTTGAATACGCGTTTTGTTCAGTGTGGAAGCCCGAGGACTACAAATGTGTAAGAGCGTTATCTTTCCACCATTAACTGCAGTCAATACCTGGGCAACGCGTAAAACTCTGAGCATAGACGGATTGGGAGTCTTAATGGGCACCAAAATGTTGTGAAGCTGAGTTGGGGACACCAGTAACTGAGCCACCACCACCAAAGAATGAGCCATTGCCAGTACATCGTCCTGAATGCTGCCAAGCAGATGTCCGCTGCCCCACGGACGAGGTCCCATTCCCAACACGATCACCTTGGCGTCTTCTTCCCGACCGACGTAGCTGATCGCTTGGGCAATGTCATTCGCAATTCGCATTCGAGGCACAAGAGGAATATTGAACGTTTCATTAATATGTTCTGCAGCTGTTAATCGTTGGCGACAGTGAATGATGGCCTGTTCAAGTTGGGGAGAATCCATCTGGGGTTGAGCTCGGGCAATTGCCAATGGAATCACTCGACCTTGCTCAAATCGAGCAATTAGTGAGGCTAACTCAATCAGATATTGTTCTGTTCTGGGGTTCTGGACGGGCACCACTACAGAAAAAATGTTAGGTATCACTTGTGGCAACCAGTCAAAGGAAATACCTTGATCTAGAGTGGTCTGGGTGGCCAAGCGGCGAGCAAATCGGGTAGTCACTAGAGGCCCCAGGATGCATGTCACCAGCATCATTAAAATAACGCTATTAAAAACCTGAATATTGATGATTTGGGCTTCATATCCAACCAATGCGGCAGCTAAGGTTGCTGCCACCTGGGGAATTGATAAGGACCACATGCTCCAAAACTGGGGCCAGCTATAGCCAAATAACAGCTTAGTTCCTAACGACGCCAAGAATTTAGTGAGAAGCAGTGTCGCCACCACCACTAGCGGTATTTCAATAAAAAGTAAAATACTACCAAAGGCTTTAAGATCAAGCAAGAGACCCATATTGATGAAGAACATGGGAATAAAGAGAACGCTGCCTAGGAACTCCGTTTTCTCTTTAACCGGACCATCGCCAATGATACCGTTAATGGCGAGTCCTGCCAGAAAAGCCCCAATAATGTTTTCAACACCGATGAGCTGTGCAATGACAGCACTGAGAAATACTGACAGCATCACAAATAAGAATTGATTGCCTTCGTCCTGGCCCGTTTTACGGAAAAAGAATCGGCCAAAACGCTTGAGACCTGACAGTATTGCTATCGTATAGAGCGTGAGCGACCCCAGCAGAATAAAAAGCTTGAGGGTAGTGAAGTTACCCTGATTAATCCCAAGACAAATAGCTAGTACGAGCAATGCTCCAATATCCGTAAAGATGGTGGCTCCTACGGTGATTGTGATTGCTTCATCTCCAACAACACCCAAACGCTGGATAATCGGATAGGCCAAGAGAGTGTGTGAAGCCAGTAGGGAGCCAATCAAAACTGCAGCCAGCCAACCATATTGAAACAGCAGCCCTACAGCAATACCCCCCAGCATGGGGATGGCGAAAGTTAGAAATCCAAAGGTAAGAGACCGATTTCGTGTTCGCTGAAATTGCACGAGATCAATTTCTAAACCGGCAACAAACATCAGATAAATCTTGCCGATTTCTGACAGCAACTTTAGGGTCTCAGAATCAGGTTTCAACCAGCCTAGGCCACTACCGCCAAAAATTATACCTGCAACCAAAAGCCCTACCAATCCCGGTAGTTTTAGGCGTTCAAAGATGGGAGGTGTGATGAGAGAAATCGCTAATAGTAGGACAAATGTTGTCACTGGCTCACGCAGGGTTTGAGCCGCAGACTCTACAAGCAGTAAATACATGGGTCGTCCTTCGGGGTGATCTCATTAATTGGATCTCGTAGGTCTAAAGACCATAAAATCTAACAATTAAGAGAGGGGTCATCATTGCCATCAAAATATTCAGTGGTAAACCAATTCGGATGAAATCATAGAATTTATAACCACCTGGACCATAAACCATCATGTTGGTTTGATATCCAATCGGGGTCATATAACTATTCGAAGCCGCAAAGGTAATGGCGAAAATCAAGGCCAGTGGATTAAGGTTTAATGCCTTGGCTACCTCTACAGCTAGAGGAATGATCAGAATCACCGCAGCGTTGTTTGAGATAATTTCGGTCAGAACCGAGGTAAACATATAGAACAATACCAATACCCAAAAGCCAGGTAAATTGTGGCTGATTGAAACAAGAGGTCGGGCTAGCCACTGTGTTGCTCCTGATTTGTCCATAGCGATACCTAACGGAAGCAATCCTGCTAAGAGGAAGATTACGTCCCAGCGAACAGCTTCGTAAAGTTCTCCAGGCTTGAGACAGCCTGTGATTACCATCGTCAGTACACCTACGAGAGTAGAGACTAGGATAGGTATCCAGTGGAATGCAGCTGCACCAATAACTAAGACAAGGATGGAGATCGCAATGCCAGCTTTTTCGGAGCGTAACATTTCCACATCACGGGGTTCCATTACTAATAAGTCGCGGCTGGTGTGAAGTCCGACTAGGCTGTCTCGGGGGCCTTGAACCAGCATTACATCACCAAATTGGATTGGGACTTGGCCCAAGCGATCGCGCACCAGCTCCTTGCCTCGGCGCAAGGCCAGCACCGTCACGTTGTACTGCTGACGAAACCTCAAATCCTTAAGGGTAAAACCAATTAACTGAGCGGTTGAGAGCACTAAAACTTCCGCGATCATCTCTGCTCCAGAACTCAAATTCTTTTCAATGCTTTCCCGCTTGAACTTAGCTACCGGTAGAATCTCAAGTCCCCGTTGATCATTAAGACTAAGTAATTCATCGCGGTGGCCTCGGACAAGTAAAATATCTTGAGCCTGGAGAGACAAGTCCACGAGGGGTTGGGTGAAACGCTCTCCCGCACGGATCAACTCCAGCACATCCAGATCGAATTTACGCTGTATTTGAGTAGAGCGCAGCGTTTGCCCCACAAGGCTAGAGTGAGGGGGAATCGTCACTTCACTCACATACTCTTTCAGATCAAAATCGGAGAAGGAAAGGTTGGCCGTTTTTCGATGGGGTAGGATTTTCGGGGCAGCAATGGCCAGGAAAATTAATCCAATGATAAAAGTGACTATTCCTAATTGGGTAAACTGAAACAGAGAAAATTCACCATAGCCCAAATCTCTGGACACACCACTGGCTAGGATATTAGTGGAAGTCCCAATCCCCGTCATCATCCCTCCCATGATGGTGATGTAAGACAGGGGAATGAATAGTGTAGACGGTGAAATATTCTGCTTTTTAAACCAATCTTCTACAACAGGCAGAAAAACTGCCACCACTGCCGTATTGTTAATGAACGCCGTGATCGGCCCAACTAACAACCCCATGACTACAATTTGCCGCGAAGGATGTCGACCTCCCCAGTGAATCAATCCATCTCGCATCACCTGGATGATACCTGTTTTGGTAACCCCAGCACTGAGGATAAACATCAGCATTACAGTCACCGTGGCTGGATTACTAAACCCTGAAATCCCTTCTTCAGGAGTGACCAATCCTAAAAGCATCAATACAGCAGTCACCATTAATGCAGTGATATCGACTGGATACCACTCTGCAATAAAGAAGATAAGGGCTAAGCTGATGATGCCTAATGTCAAAAACTTGGGCTCTTGCAGTACCTCTATGGCAATACCATTAGCCCACAACAGGGCATTAGACATGGCTGGGTTGCTTATATTGCATCTGATGAAAATGCCACAGTTGGCCTCGTTGGTCGAGTAGCGCTTGATAAGTACCTTGCTCGACAATTCGCCCTTTTTCTAGCACGACAACCTGATCAGCATTCGCAATGGTAGATAAACGGTGAGCAATGGCAATGACTGTTCTTCCAGCAACCAATTTCATCAACGACTCTTGGATCAATTGCTCTGTGACCGAATCGAGGGCACTGGTGGCCTCATCCAAAATCAAAATTTCGGGATTTCTCAAGAGTGCGCGGGCAATTGCAATCCGTTGACGTTGTCCACCGGACAGGCGAATGCCCCGATCACCCAGCTGAGTGTCGAACCCCTCGGGCATCTCACGAATAAATTTGAGGGCATTAGCCTGATCAGCAGCCTGTTGTACTTCTGAATCGGTGACATCAAATAGTCCATAGGCAATATTGTCGTGGACAGAGGCATTGAAGATATAAGTCTCCTGACTAACGATTGCCATCCGATCACGCAACGTCTTAACCTTGAGCCGTCGGAGATCAACGCCATCCACAAGAATTTGACCTTCTATTGGGTCAAAGAATCGCGGAAGCAAATCAGCTAGAGTAGATTTACCCGCCCCCGAGGCTCCCACTAGAGCAGTCACCTGACCTTTCTGAATTTCTAAATTTAGATTGTCTAGAACAAGTCGATCTGACTCATAGCCAAAGCTGACATCAACGAACCGTATGGCACTGTGCAACCCTTGAAAGGGAATAACACCATCTTCTAGAGTAAATTTAGGTTTCTTCGCCAATAGTTCACTTACATTCCGTAGTGATCCCTGCAAACTGATCAAATTAACCCGAGAATCAGAGAGTTGAGCAATGAGGGGCAATGTGCGTGAAACCACAAATAAAAAAGCTAACAATGTGGATGCTTGTAGTGCTCCACCCGCTATCAAAATTGTGTAAGCCGAAGTAATAAGAACAATTAGAAGTGTACTGGTAATCCCTCGGGAGATTGGCTGCACCTTGAGCATATCTTGCGTCATCTCCTGGGCAGTGTTCAAGATATGATCAGCAGCTTGGTAATAGCGTCGGCGTTCAAAATTTTGAGTATTGCAGGCGTGAACTGTACGGATGCCATAGATAAACTCTAAAGTAATCGCTGTAAATTGCTTGTTTGCTTGAGGGACAGCAAAACTGGTGTTTCTAACCTGGCGCTGCAGCACTTGTAGCCCCCAAGATAAAATTCTCACAAACAAGAATGTTGCTAGAGATAACTGCCATGACAGCATCACCATAGAAACGCCATAGCCTAGTAACAAAGACTGTTGTGTAACCATCATGGCAACAGTCATTAAAGCTTGTTGAATCTGGTTTATCTCACTGGTGAGTGTGTTGGTTAGTGAACCCGTATCAGAGACTAAATAGTAACTGAGGCTAAACCTTTGGAGCTGCTCAAATAATTTTTTGCGGAGGCGGTTGACGAGCCCGAGAGCGGTAAACCGGAAATATAGCTGTCCCCAGAAAGAACCAAATATCTGAAGCCAGGTTACCATCAAGGTCAAACCGGCCAGACGATATACACGCTGACTTGCTGAAGTTTGAATTCCCAAGAAACCCATATCAATCCAATCAATTCGTGTTTGCAAAGGGGGAGCGTGAGGGGAAGTGAGTCCTTGGAGCAATGCCCCAATCAAGCCAATACTCAAGGCAGCCATCAAAGCAGACAAAAAAGAACATAATAGAGCTAACACAAGGTAACGACGATAATATTTCAGCTCTCGCAGAATCAATTCATGTTCCTGCCATAAGTGGGTTGCTTTCAGTACATTACGAATGGCTATAGGCAGTTGCAATTGCAGTCTTAGCATTTAGTTTTCATAAGACTAGACTGAAGGGGCAGTCAGCTTTGATACAGGCCATATCCCTTGATCTAAAATGGGGGTCTACGTCATGCCAATTGAATTTACTTCGGGTACTTTCCCCGCTGCTTGCAGCGAAGGAATTAGCTCACAATCTAAACCGAAGGTTTGGGAGTGAAACTCTTTTCATACCCCGACTGCTTTCAGCGGGGTAGTTGATTATTTAACCTGGAGATATAAACAATCTAGAGGCCATATCTCCAGGGTTTAAGTATTTATGTTTATAGTGTTTCCGTAAACTAGAATTATTGTGCTTCAAATGCCCTTTGGCTGTCGCAAGTCAACGGACAAGCAGCAAAAATAGCTGGAGTCTGTTTGTTTGTCTTTGGATTGAGCCAAAGCAAGCCAGGAGATTGATGTGGGTGTATCCCCCAAACCGTAAGTGAACCTGCAGCGCCCAGCAAGATGATCACATTAGCTGTCAAAATAAAGCCTGCAACTAATGCAATTGAACTCATTGGCAACACAATCTGCAAACCTAGAGCCAGTAATGCACCACTAATAAAAATGAGTGCCACAACAGGAAACCCCACCACTAACCAACAGACGGTAAGCGTAAAAACCCAGATTAAAAAGCATTTTATTGTTTCTCCCAAAGACCAATTCGGGAAGGCTAAAGAGTTCGATGAGATCATAGTTTTCCCTCAAGTTTGGTAGGATATTATTTTTAAAAAACAGCGTTTAGCCGACCTGTCACAGAGCACTTATGTTTAGAATCTTCCCCTTTATACTGCCGACGACTAAGGACTTAATATCTTTGATTGGCTCAAACTCCTTTCTACACAAGACTTTTAGTCTCAATAAAAAAGTAAATCTTTAACTCGTTCGGAGTACAACTATTTCTGAAGGTAGGCTATTTCTTTAGAATAGTGGGGCAATGTGTCATATACATGTGAAACGTATGCCATGTTCATGACTCAGAGGCAGTCAGTTTGATAAATGGAGATTTACCCCCTAATATTACGTAGCTGATCGCGGATCAAAATTTGGGGCTAGCAGGGCTCTTTTGGATTAGGACTGTTTGTGTTGTGTCGTTACCATTTGCGTATGCAACCGCATTTTTACCCGCTGATTTCGCGGTATACATGAGTTTGTCTGCAGCTTGAATCAGCTCATCAATAGAATTGGGCGTATATTCAACAATTAAGACACCCATGCTGCAGGTGACAGGCCATTGATGCTTTTCCATTTCTTCAAGTAGAATTTTCTGCAATCTGGCAACTATATGCTTGACTTCTGTCTCTTCAGGTATGTGCAGGAGAGCTGCAAACTCATCCACTCCTATACGAGCAACAAGATCAGTTTCTCGTAAGCAGTCACTCAGAATATCCGAGACGATTGAAAGAAGGACATCTCCGGTGTGATGTCCCCATTGATTGTTAATGGTCTTAAAGTTATCTAGATCCAAATAAAGAAGCGCGAAAGGACAGTGGTAGCGCTTAAATCGCTGGACTTCCATATTGACGGCGTGATAGAAGGCTCTGTGGTTCAACAGCTTCGTCAAGGGATCTGTTCGAGCGAGTTGGCGCTCGGACTCTAGAATCAGCCTCTGTTCAGCCAGCAAAGAGGCAACAACCATAAAAAAGCCTAAACGTGTTAAGGCATTCCAATACAACAGATAAGACTGGGAAAACTGCAACCCGGCAAGTCTGTTAGTCGCCAGCCATAGTGCAGCACTCACTAAAGACATTATGAAACCACTCCTACGACTAATACCCCAGGCTACGAGAGTAACTGGTAGTAAGTAGAAGATAGAAAAGGATAGTTCAAATCCTGTCCAGTAATCCATCACGCCTATGATGAGCAAGGCAAATGTGGCGATTCCCCATAAAAGTGGTTTAGAACTCTGCTCAATTAATAAGAGTAAAGTTCTCATTACAGCTCTCCAGACAACTAATAATTCGTGATCACAAAATGGTTCGGTTATGTTTGAGTGGAACGACTCAACTGCATCAGCAATGAAGGTCTATCCCTATTAGACTAGGGGGAGAAATCTTGAGTCTTCAGAACATTCCAATACATGCTCTAATGTATATTGCTCAGCCTCCGATGATGCCACCAACGCGACACCACTTTCTCAAGTTCAATCCAAACAAACATGAGAGTACTAAACCCCAAACAAATCAGCAACTCTAACCCACTTAAAGGATGGACATCGAAAAAAGTTTGGAGAAAAGGGACGTATAGAACTAACAATTGCAACAAAGTGGTTATGGTGACAGCTCCCAGCAGGAAAGGATTGGATAAGGGATTGAGCTGAAACGTTAGCTGAGTATCAGAGCGTACCGCTATCGCATGACCCATCTGCGCCAGACATAAGGTCGTAAAGACCATCGTTTTCCAAGTGTTTGGATCACCTGGGTAGCCCGGTGCTTGGGTATAGCTGTATGCCCAGATCATCAGACTAATCGTCAAGATAGACAGCATCAAACCAATGCGGACCATATACCATCCCAGACCACGGGCAAAAATGCTTTCACGGGGATTATGGGGAGGTCGTTGCATCACACCTGCTTCAGCAGGTTCCATCGCTAGCGCCAAAGCGGGTAATCCATCAGTAACTAAATTCATCCATAGGATTTGAAGTGGGGATAAGGGAACGCCACCTAGTCCCAGCAGGGGAGCCGACGCAATGGTAATTACCTCGCCAATGTTGCTACCGAGAATGTACTTAATGAAACGGCGAATGTTGCTGTAAATGACCCTTCCTTCCTCAGTAGCTGCAACGATGGTGGCAAAGTTATCGTCTAGGAGAATCATATCGCTGGCTTCTTTACTGACATCGGTGCCAGTGATTCCCATGGCAATGCCAATATCTGCCTGCTTAAGTGCTGGGGCATCATTTACACCATCTCCCGTCATAGCAACAAAGGCATGGCGACGCTGCAAAGCTTGGACAATCTGAAGTTTGTGCTCCGGTGCTACACGAGCATATACGCTCACCCGTTCAACCTGATATTCAAGTTCTTGGGGAGATAGTTGGGCCAACTCTTGCCCACTTAATACTTCATCTCCGGGTTGGGCAATGCCAATGTCTTGAGCAATGGCCATGGCCGTGAGCTGATGGTCACCCGTAATCATTACGGGTCGAATCCCGGCTCGGCGACAACGAGCAACAGCAGCTTTAGCTTCAGGACGAGCCGCATCTAAAATACCCACCAGTCCTAACCAAATCAGATCTTGCTCAACATGGTCTAGCGTTGCTGGATCAGGGGGGGCTGATAAGGCTTTATAAGCTATCCCCAGCACCCTTAGTCCTTTGCTGGCCATCGTATTATTCTGGGTGAGGATGCGTTCTCGCTGAGTAGCCGTCATTCCCTGCGCAGATGCCTTAAGCTGCACCTGACGACATTGCTGCAATACTAACTCTGGGGAGCCCTTCATAAATAAGGAGTAAGGCTGAGTAAACCCTAGATTATCGTCTTGAGACAGTATGGTCTCGCAAATGACACTCATCCGTTTTCGCTCGGATGTAAAAGGGATTTCGGCTAAGCGGGGAAAAGCATTTTGCAATTCAATCGGCCCCAGACCCGCTTTACTTGCAAGAACCAAGAGTGCTCCTTCAGTTGGGTCACCCATAATAGCCCATTTACCATTCTCCTTTTGCAGCGCCGCATCATTACATAGAGAGCTAGCCATCAGCAGCATTTCTAGCTCAGGATATTGTGCAGATAATACGGCTTGCCCCTGATTAATGAATTCGCCGATAGGCTCATACCCTATGCCACTAACTTCAAAGTCGTCTAGAGCCAGCTGAATCTGCTGGGCCACCATTTTGTTCTGAGTGAGAGTCCCCGTTTTATCCGAGCAGATAGTGGTGACAGATCCAAGCGTCTCCACAGCAGGGAGTTTCCGAATTAGGGCTTGGCGACGGACCATGCGCTGGGTTCCGAGTGCCAGCGTTACTGTAATTACGGCAGGTAGACCCTCTGGAACTACTGCCACTGCCATGCTCAGTGAAACCTCCAGTAGATCATCAACTAAGCTAAAGTTTCCCTCCCGCAAGATACCACCTAGGACGATGAATCCCACTAGCACCATAGATCCAGTAACCAAGACATTCCCCAACTGCCCCATGCGTTGCTGTAAGGGGGTCGGCTCAGTTTCCACGGATTGCAGCATTGCCGCAATCCGCCCTAGTTCTGTGCCCATGCCTGTAGCAGTAACAATTGCAGTCCCTCGCCCTTGAATCACCTCTGTCCCTCGAAAGACGAGATTATGACGATCTCCTAGAGCTGTATCTTCCGGCAAAGTCAAGTTAGTCTGCTTGGTCACGGCCTCTGCTTCACCCGTCAAGGCCGATTCACGGATTGAAAGGCTAGCCGTACTCAATAACCGACCATCAGCAGGTACCTGTACTCCTGCTCCTAGGAAAATGATATCCCCAGGTACTAACTCTTTGGAATCTACTTCCATCTCCTGGCCTTGGCGAACTACCCGAACCCGAGCTGAAGTCATAGATTTTAGGGCAGCCAGAGCCTGCTCCGCCCGACTTTCCTGCACAAAGCCTAGCCAACCGTTGAGCAGCACAATGGCTGAGATCGCGACGGCATCCTTAGGAAATTGACGATCCTGTAGATCCAACACAGCTGAAACTATGGCGACAGCGATCAACATCAATAACATGATGTTTTTGAATTGATCGATCAAGATATCCCAAGTTGAGCGACCTGCAGCTTCTTGTAACTCATTGTGGCCATACTGTTGTTGTCGATATATGACTTGATCTAGGGTGAGACCTTGGAGTTGATCGCTCTCTAAGTTGTGCAGAATAGATTTGACATCAAGGGTATGCCAAGTTGATGTTGGTGGTTGCTCTAATTTCTGCAGTGGGGTTGAGGAGACTATAGTCACAATGCTTTCCTCAGGCAAAAGTAGCCTTAGTGATTCTCGAAGTAATGATTAATTTGAATGTCAGCTCACAAAATAGTCAGCAATATCAGGATTACTCTTTTGCAGGCGATCAATCGCATCTTTTAGGAGTTGGCGCACCCGTTCACGACTAATGTCCATTTGACGACCGACTTCAGCCAAGGAACGCTCATTGCCATCCAACAAACCATATCGAAGTGTTATGGCCTCTCGCTGTTGGATTGTTAGGATTGCCAATAAAAAATGGATAATACTGGGTAGGGTTTGCTGATTAACAAATTCTTCTGGCAATGGATCTTCGGATTCAATAAACTCAGCAAGGGAACAATCTTGGTCTTCACCCACTTTTATATCTAATGACAGAGTATGGAATGAGAGACGAAGATATTCTCTCACTTTTTCAGGGGCAAGGGAGAGGGCTTGAGCAATTTCTTCTGTCGTTGGAATACGGCCTAAAGATTGTGATAATTCCCGCCGCGTTTTCTTAATCTTATTGAAGTGTTCGGTTAAATAAATGGGTAGCCTGATTGTGCGGCCCTGATCTGCGATCGCGCGGGTAATCCCTTGCCGAATCCACCAGTAGGCATAAGTCGAGAAGCGATAGCCTCGCTTTGGATCATATTTTTCCGCTGCTCTGCCTAGACCCAAGGTTCCCTCCTGAATCAGATCCAGGAGCTCTAAATTACGGTCATTGTATTTTTTGGCAATGACAACAACAAGACGTAAGTTGGCTGTAATCATTTTCTGTTTGGCCTTACGACCCTGCTCAAGCTGCGATTCTAGTACTGTTGACTCCAAATGAGCAGCTTGTGCCCAAGTTTGAATTGAAGGCTCAATCCCAGCTTCATTAGTCAACTGGTCCCTCAGATCCAACAACGCCATCATCGTTTGAACTTCTCTGCCCAATTGCAATTCTTGGTCTGGAGTTAATAGAGGGTATCGGCCAATGTCACGAAGGTATTGGCGAACATTATCTACTGAGTTGTTACGCTTGCTAGCCCGATACTGAGTTAAGGGGTGAGTGACTGGTGTCATGATTGTCATCTCTCTGACTTGAAATAGAGTTTGATTGCTCTGTTCCTAGAAAAATTAAGGCTTTTAGTGATGTGAGAAGGGAATCTCCCTTGTGGTAGTGAAGAATGTTCTCTGCCAAAATATCTAAATAGACTCGAATGTTGGCAATTAATGCTTACTTAGAAAATTACAAGTACTGAATGCTATATGAGGAGTGAAGTTCCTTTCAAAATGAGAATATATACAATACATCTATTGAATAAGAACTTGTCCGAGACAGAATCGACCTCAAGACCAAAAATATAGATTTGACTCAGCCAAATGGACTAGTCCGCTTGGCAGTTGACTATAATCACTGGGGACAGGTTTGACGGGTATCAAAAAAAATGACCGTTAACTCAAAGAACATCAGCGTTTAAAGATGATTTTGAGAAACACTTTAGGGCGTTCTCCACGCCTAAGTTCTGGTCCTGATCGATTGTTGATACGATTCTTATCAACTTGCCATTTTTTAGCTAGAACTGTTTTAATGGCCTGGAATCGATTAACATTCATCACTGAACTTTCCAAGCTTTCCGCTCTAGCTACGATATCTACACTCAACTCAGGTTGCTGTTGTAGAATTTGGCCGACCTGATTCAGTTTCTGTTGATTCTCAGAGGAGAGGGTGGAAAGATCAAAGTCAAAGGTCAGCTGGTCAGGAGACGTAGGCACTCGCTCTAAAACTATCTGAGCTGTGGGTGTACTTAGACGATTTCGTAAATCTTCTCTTAGTAAAGTTTGGGCATCTCGATCAATATCCCGATCACTGAGATAGAAAATTTTAAGGGTGAGGGGAATTATGGCACTGGTGCTAGCTTCATGTCGTAAGAGCTGGGCAGGCGTTGGTAGAACCAATTCCCCTAATGCAGTATTCACGGTTTGTAGAAACTTTACTTGAGTCTGAGGAACCGTCAATGGTGGAGGAGTGCTTGGAGCTATAGGTTCCGGCAACACCTGATCGCCAGATAATTGCGCTAACAGCTTATTCGATGCAGTCAGAATTTCGATCAGCTGGATATCCAAGGACTCCACTGAACGCCCTAACTGGCGAGCTAAGGTTTCTCTGAAAGTTTGGCGTTCACCGAAAGTATAGGGGTCACTAGTGAATACGGTCAGTTGCAACGTCAGTTTGTCATCGGTCGCGGCAGTTATTAACTGGCTTATATAGGATCGGGGTTCTCCTGATGAGGATTTGGCAAACTCTTTTTGCCAAATTGTTGTGGTCAGGCTTTTCAGTCGATTATCTTCCTGTTTTTGAGCTAACTCTGCCTGTAATCGTAGAAAGGCTTGATTGAGGGGAATTAATAAGAGGACGATCGGGAGTAACATGACTACTAACCGACTAGGCAAACTGCCAATTTTTTGCAACCGACTAGTTAACGGCAAGCGAGCTAAAAAGGTCTGGACCCATTGGCTTTCGGGATCTTGAGCATGCCATGAACGAACCTGAGTTTTTACCTCTGGTATGCCTATATTAAGAGCCAGAAACACCAACATGGACATAAAAGTAATTGCCGCTAAGTTGGTGAGAAACAACAATCCACCTCCTCGGGCAACTTGAAAACCGCTTGTAACAGTAATGTCAGGACTTAATCCAATGCCAATGCCATAACCGACAACACAGAGGGGTGGCATGAGTGCCACTGCGATCGCAACACCTGGAATTGACGTAACAACTCCTTTCGGTTCTTTAGCTGTGGCAATCGATCCCAATGCTCCAGAAAATAACGCAATAAATAAATCTAAGGCATTGGGCTGGGTACGAGCCGCAATCTCAGATGTGAGTTCTTTAAAGGGGATGATGGTAATTATGATTACAGCAAAAGCAATAGCAACCGTACAGCTCACCGCCAAATTGACAATGGCCCTTGTCCCTAAAATTAAATCGCCAACCGCGAAAGCCAAACCATTGGCTAGAATGGCACCCATCAGTGGCGAAATCAGCATGGCACCAATAATCACTGCTGGACTATTGAGGACCAAGCCGAAAGTAGCAATGCCTGCTGAAAACAGTACCTGTAACCAATAACTGAGATCTCCCAAACTCACTGAATCGAGAAGGCTGTGATAAATTTCTGCTTTGCGGCGAGGACTGATCTCTAGATGATCAGCCAGCCAATTGCGAAGATGTACTGCCATTAAACTGATTCGCCCTTTCTTACAGGAAAGCTAGGATGAACATAAGCTCGATTTAGTGATCAGCTAGCGAGAAAGTCCTGCATGCCTTCCTTATGCTTTTGCAGATTTTTAATCGCTTGCTGCTGTATCTGGCGCACTCGCTCTCTACTCACACCCATCCGTCGACCAATGGCCGCGAGCGTATGTACCTGTCCGTCAATCAAGCCATATCGAAGAATTAGAACGTCTCGCTGTTGGTTGGGAAGTGAATCCAATAATTGATTGATAGATTGATAAAACAATTGCTGTGTAACTAATTGTTCAGGTTGCGGCCCCTCAGATTCTATAAAATCACCCACTGTCTGGTCCTGATCATCACCCACTCTGTGATCGAGGGAAAGCGTATGTTGAGCGATACGCAAAGACTCTAGAACTTCCTCGACGCCAATTGATAACTCTTTCCCAATCTCTGCCGGTGTTGGACTTCGGCCTAAGGATTGAGAAAGTTGTCGCTGAGCGCGCTTGATCTTATTAAGCTTTTCAAAACAATGGACGGGGAGGCGAACAGTACGACCTTGTTCCGCAATTGCGCGAGTAATTCCTTGCCGAATCCACCAATAGGCATAGGTCGAAAATCGATACCCCCGTTGAGGGTCAAACTTTTCAACAGCTCTTGCCAGTCCCAACGTTCCCTCTTGTATGAGATCGAGAAACTCCAGATTACGGTCTTGGTATTTCTTGGCTATGACAACGACCAAGCGTAGATTGGCAGTGATCATTCTCTGTTTGGCCTGTTGCCCCTGTGCCAGTTGTTCCTCAAGTAAGCTTATTTCGCACTGAGCTTCCTCAGCCCATATTTGCAAAGAAGGGGCCACTCCAAGGCTTTGAGTCAGCTGTTCTTTGAGAGCTTGTAGTGACACCATAATCTGAACTTGTCTGCTCAATTGTAATTCTTGGGCATGAGTGAGTAAGGGCACCCGTCCAATTTCCCGCAAGTAAAGACGCACATTGTCGGTAACTATTTTCTGTTTTCCAACTCCAGATTGGTTATGTTTGGAGCGTTTGATGAGTTCTGTCATGAAGTCTTCTCTCTAACATGGAATGAAGTTTTGGGAATTTGGACAACAGAGAAAGATAATCGGCTGTGCCTTATCACAAAGCTGAAAAATTACATAACACATCAAAAAATGACTAGCCCAATTTAAAGCTATGCCTCTATTCATCAGATCCTTATCCTGTCGTTTGAAGACATGGGATGTAAGAATCTAGCGATCTGTTCATCTCGTTCCCTATAGCGATGTCGGGCAAAAGATGAGTGATGCTTCTATTGAGACTCAGACTGCCATGATGATTGGACGTTGATGGAGGGGGAATCGTTCTTTCAATGTCATCTTGATGAATGAGCCAAAGCCGTCCTTCTTGATATGCTGTTGGCAGCATCTTTTGTAAAACTTTGCAGGAATTATCATCTTCGTTGTGCAACCAGAGGTAATCCAAAACCTTCCCAGTTTTGGCATTGAAACGATAATCAACCAGATGTCCCACATTCTTCCCAGAACAGTCTCGGATTGGATCGCCAAGTTGATAGTCCACTGAAAGTGTAGGTTGAACTACAAATAAAGAATCATCAGAAACGGTCACCCAAATCCCTATTTCGTCAACAGCTTCCACATCTTCCCAAGGAAGAGATTGCAAGGTTTTATCCCAGTGCCATGAGCGATAAGTAAGTCCAAATACTTGGTGTTGATCTTTATCAAGCCAAATTTGTTCTACCCGGCCTAGAACTTTGCCGGTTTCAGCATCTAAGACCGAGTAGTTTAGAAGGGATTTGAAAAATACAACTTGGATAGAAGACAAAACCATAGTTCTCCTCCATTAGGAGCAAATAAAGCAGAATAATCTAATAGAAGAATTTTTCGACTCGATTGATCTAATTATTAAGAGGTAGATCGATGGCTATAGACTAGGATGGCTTGACAAGAAATACGGATCAATAGAGTAATCGAAACCCATTCAGCAATGACCAAACACAGCAAACCAATTGCTAAAAACCAAAGACTCATGATCCTTAGAAGGTTAAAACCCACCGGAGGTTGAATATAATCGGCCTATGTCTAATAAAGACGTTGGAAGATGTGATTTGAGAGAACTTCAAGATCGGTTGTAATAATGCAGTATTCCTATTTAATTTCAAAGCTTGTTTAAACACATCCATCCTATGTCTTTAAATCAAGATTGCAACTCATCCATTTGGACTAGTCCGCAAGGGTAGTCGTACAGTCATATTCGTTCCTTGATCCACTGCACTACTAACTTCAATATGTCCGTTGTGGAGTTCTACACATTGTTTGACAATTGCAAGTCCTAGACCGCTTCCCGGTAATCGTCCAACATTGGCTGCTCGATAAAATGGTTCAAATAGATGTTGTTGATCCTCCCAGGGAATCCCAATCCCTGAATCTTGGACTTGAAATTCAATCTGGCTTTCAAGGTAGGCAAGTCGTAACTGGACCTCATCCCCATCAGGTGAGTACTTGATCGCATTCGTCAGTAAGTTTCCCAAAATGTATCGTAATAATTTTTGATCTATGACTAGAGACTGCGATGTATCACAGGCATTTTTTACCTCAAATTCAAGGCGACAAGACTGAGTCGAACTGTATTTAACTTCCTCAATCAAGCGACGGCAAAATAGCTCTAAGTCTAGAGCTTCGGGTTCATAGGTGAGCTTACCTACCCCCACTCGACCCATCACTAACACATCATCCACTAATGAAGTTAGTCGCTTCAAAGAGTCTCGTATATGTTGGAAAAAATCCTGCGTTTTCTCTGTTGAGAGAGTGTTGCCCCGACCTTCCAGTAACTGGATATATCCAGAAATAGCGCCCAAGGGATTACGAAATTCATGGGACACCATAGAAACAAACTGTGATTTAAGCCGATTTAGCTCTTGTAGCTCTTCATTGGCTTGCCGCAATTGAGCATTGGCCTGTTGTAGCTCTATAGAGAACTGTCGAGTCCGTAAAAGAGTCTCCACTCGTACTTGGAGTGCGGCGATCTCAATAGGAGCAGTGACAATTTCTTCAATTACCTGCCAATACTGAGGTTTAATCGTGCTAACTTTTCCTTGGCCTACTATCAGCAGCACAGGTAAAAGTACGGGTTGTTGGGCTGATCTGAAATCCGCAATGGGTTGCCAAAGTTGTTCGAGCATTTGACCATCAACAATACATAGATCAAAGAACTCTTGCAGTAATTCATGGGACGAGTGCTTCTCTTCAGATGATACCGAGATAACTTCATGCCGTTCAGATAACTTCTCTGAGACGAATTTACTATTGGCAGATCTAGCAAATAACAATAAGATTCGAGCCATTGATTTACTGGGAAGATGTCCTAGATGATTTATTGGTTACTAAGGAATAGAGTGATAGACCTCTCAATCGTTATACTTCTCTAGTGCCATCATCTCGCAAATACACATTTTGAGTAGTCCTGTGACCAAAAGTTCTAAGAAGAAACAGACTAGTAAAACGCGGTTATCAACAGGGATATCTGGCCTAGATGAAATTCTCAATGGTGGACTCATAGCTAATCGGGCTTATTTAGTGCGCGGGGGGCCAGGGACAGGTAAAACGACTTTAGGACTGCACTACTTAACCCACCAGCTGCCCAAGGGGAAATCATCCCTGCTCATCTGTTTTGGTGAACCGGGTCACCAAATCCTAGAAACTGGATCTGACATGGACTTAGATCTAGAGTCCGTCAGTTGTCTGGATCTCAGTCCTGACTCAGCTTTTTTTACGGAGTCACAAACCTACGATTTTTTTAGCCCTGCTGAAGTGGAAAAAGATCCGATCACCCAGAAAATTGTGGATCAAGTGACGAAGTTGAAGCCAGACCGAATCTTTGTCGATTCGATGACGCAATTTCGCTACATCACTGCAGATACCTTTCAGTTTCGCAAGCAAGTATTAGCGTTTATCCGCTTTATTCTTGGCCAAGGTGCAACGGTCGTTTTTACATCAGAATGCAGTCCAGAAGAACCTGATTATGATCTGCAGTTCATGAGTGATGGGGTGATTAACTTGGGAATTACACCTACACGGCGTACTGTTGGCATCTCCAAATTCCGCAGCTCAGGATTTCAAGCAGGAAATCACTCTCTGCGGCTTGGCCCCAAAGGCATGTCTGTCTTTCCCAAGTTATTACCTGAAGCTTACAAACGTAATTTTCAACCTGAACCCCTCCCATCAGGCATTCCCGCCCTCGACAAAATGCTCCGAGGTGGCATTGAACGAGGCATGGTGACGCTATTTAGAGGGCCGAGTGGGGTAGGCAAAACCACTATTGGTCTTCAGTTCATGAAGGAAGCAGCAAGCCGTATGGAACGGTCTGTCGTCTTTACTTTTGAAGAAGATGTAGAAATTATTCTTCGACGTTCAGAAAAGCTAAAAATCCCAGCACGGGTGATGACGGAGGAAGGGTCTTTAGCTATTGTCAAAATTGAGCCCTTGCAATACACTCCCGATGAGTTTTCCAGTATTGTTCGCCATGAGGTTGAGGAGAATCATATACGTATTGTCATGATTGATAGCATCTCGGGCTATAACCTCTCCATGCAAGGAGAAGATTTTCTATCTCACCTACATGCATTGTGTAAATATCTAGCCAATATGGGGGTTGCAGTAATCCTCATCAATGAAACGGCATTATTAGATGAAGATGATAAAGGAACTGCTGATAGTTTCACTTATCTAGCCGATAATCTAATCTTGCTGAGATATGTCGATCGTCATGAAGATGGCAAGGTCGAACTACGAAAGAGCATTGGTGTCATCAAAAAGCGGTTAAGTGATTTTGAAAAAACCTTAAGGGAACTGAAGATAACACAGTACGGTGTGGAAGTGGGTCCACCCCTGACGGGACTTCAAGGAATTTTTGATGGCGATATCATCAAGTCTGAAGATGACGATGATGTTTGATTAGGCAGGAATACGGACCTTAAAACTGCTGCCTTTCCCCACTTGAGATTGCAACTCCACCGTACCTTGATGGGCCGCGACGATTTGACGGACTAGGTTCAGTCCCAACCCATTTCCCGAACAGCGATGATTACCTTGGAACTCCCGTTCAAAAACGATGGGCTGCTCGTCAGGAGAGATGCCACAGCCAGTATCTTCCACTCTCATTATTAGAGAATTGTCTTGTTTTTCCAATTGAATCTGGATGGAACCTGTATCGGTAAATTTAATTGAATTACCCACGAGATTCGTAATGACTCTTCTTAGCTCTAACCGTGCACCTGATAGATGAAAATCATGATTCAAATTGGTGTTGGACTTGGTCACTATCTTTAACTCAAGTCCCTTCTCTTCAGCCAGTGGTCTCAGTTCTTCAATCACTGACTCCGTTAGTTGTTTTACATCGAAGGTCGTATAAGCTAAAGCTTTTTGGCCCGCTTCATATTTATAAATTTCAAGTAATGTATTGGTCATTTGCAACAGATCAGAATTGCTGTCTTTCATGGTGGCAATCACTTTCTGGCAAGGATCCGGGATGGTTCCATATTTCCCACGCTCCACTAAGGTAAACATCCGATCTGCAGCCACGAGAGGAATACGTAAATCATGAGTAAGGCGATAGACAAACTCTTCCCTCATTACTGTCATTTGTTCTCGCTCATCAATACTATGTTTCAGACGCAACAGGGAGCGAACCCGAGCCAACAACTCCGTAATCTCAACGGGTTTTTTAATGAAATCATCGGCCCCTGCATCAAGTCCTTCCACTACATCCGATTGCTCTTGGGCGGTGATCAGCAATATCGGGATAAAGGGCAAGTCTTTTTGCTTGCGAATCTGTCGAGTTAGCTCTGTACCATTCATTCCCGGCATCATGACGTCCGATAAGACTAAATGAGGCAATGACATTTGAAACTGTTCGAGGGCGACTTGGCCATTCTCGGCTAAGCTCACCTGATAACCCTCCGTTTCTAGAACGGCTTGAATAAAGCAAAGATTTTCATAAGCATCATCAACCACTAAGATATGGACTTGTTGATCAACTGGATAGGGAGAAGTGACGTTCATAGGGGTGCCTCAGCAAGCTATAGTCTTGATTCTCTAAGGGATGTGGCATACTGAATGAAAGTTCCACTAGTGTATCCGACAACCTTCAGTATCCGCGTCGTCCTATTGGACTAATCTCTATAGACATAATGGTTCATGAATATCATCCGCATCGTAATTATTGAAGACCATACCCTTACCAGAATGGGATTGCTGGGAGCATTGGAGGAGCAAGATAATTTTGAAGTTGTAGGGGAAGCAGCTACGGGTAGTGAGGGATTAAAGCTGCTAGAAGACATACAGCCAGATGTCGCTATTGTCGATATTGGACTGCCTGATTTTGATGGCATTGAACTAGTTCAGCGATTTAGAAAAGTGCAATCAGAGGGTGAAGGTGCAGCCACCAAGGTCCTTATTTTGACAATGCACCATCAGGAAGTTGAAGTACTGGCTGCATTTGCGGCTGGCGCAGATTCCTACTGTGTAAAAGATACTGATATTGAGCTATTGGTTGAGGCCGTGAGTACTACTGCTGAAGGGCATTCATGGATCGATCCTGCAATTGCCAGCATTGTGCTTGAGCAGGCTCGCAAAGGGCATTTAGAAGGCACTACGACCACAAATTATAAAGGTGAATTAGATGCTGTCACCATTCATGGTTTAGATCCTGACAAAGCTCAACTTCTTCAAACTTCGCCCTTGACGGAGAGAGAGCTAGAAGTTCTTGAACTAATTGTGGGAGGACATAGCAATACTGCGATCTCAGAATCCCTATTTATGAGTATGGGTACGGTGAAAACTCACGTTCGCAATATCTTAAGTAAACTCTGTGCAAGCGATCGGACAGAGGCAGCTGTTAGAGCCCTTCGAGCTGGTTTGGTTAAATAAATCCTCTTGGAGCTTAGACATTTACTGGAGCTAGGCGGAAGGGGTGTCGGCCTAAACGTTTTGCTTTTTGAACACGTTCATGATTTATAGAATCAAATGAACCAAATTTCTAGGTTTCATAAAATTGCTACAGATTATTTACGCTTTCAGTCTGTTTTGCTATTAAGTTTCTATCTCAGTCTATGGATTCGTAATCACATCAAACCGGCTCAACATAGCTCAGGAGTAGCTGAATCATACCTGAGATCGCCGATAAGGATGCCGTTTCAGTCGCCGTATGGTACTCCGTCGTCGGAATCTGCAGCGTTGTCCCATTAATCGCCCCATCAGTTGCCGAAACTACTCGTCCCAATTCAGTCCGACCCAGGGGATAGGGCTTTTCACGAGTCTCATTCTGGATCGCAATATATTCATCTTTAAACCCATAGGACAGCCCGAACTCTTCACAGCGCTTCACTAATTCTTGAGTCATGGTTGGGGAAAATGGGCCATTAGCATCTTTATGGCGCAACGTAATCTGCTGAGCATCTGCATCTTCACGGGTGGCATAGGGACTGGTATCGAGGACTATCAGTCGCTGGGTGGTCAGACACTGTCGTTGAAACCAGGACAACGTATACCGCCAACTGCGTCCAGTCTCCTCTTGGGCGGTGAATAGCCCAGTCCCTTGAAACCCCTGTCGGAACAGATAGATCAACATTGCAGCACTGACAACGTTATCCAGTTGGGCCGAAATTAGTCCATCTTCAATCTGTAGCCGATCCAAAAAAGAAACAGGCGTTCCTGGCTGGAGAAAATCCAGTCCATCCACTTCAAAAATCAGGTTATTCCGTTCTGGGCAAATGTAGGAGTGCGTAATTTCGCCTTGGCCTAAATAGGTGCCAGTATAGGGAAAATGAGCCTGCACCCGCTGTCCTTGAAAGCGATCTTCAATGGTGTGAAGTAAATGCTCGGATGCAGAGTCTCCCATGTTCTCACCCTGGTTCCCAGCAATGAAGGCTGCATATTGAAACTCATTCGGTCCAGTACAAAGGAGTCCATGACGATCGATATGGGCAGAAAAGAATAAGCTATGGGGTCGATTTCCCTGGGCAACCAATACGCCATGATAGTGCTGTACCTCAATCCCGATTTCTTCTAATTCACGTCGCAAGACCCGGAAAAAAGAGTCTTCGTTACCAACCACTGAAGGTTCTCGAATCAGTGGCTTCAGGATATCTAAGAACTGACTAACCTCCGGGTAAGTATATCCTGCAGTCGCCACTGGCATCAATACATCCTTCCGACCTAACAAATCTAGATATTCCATATCAAAGCTCCTGGTGAACAACAGCAACATCAATGGTTAGTGGCAGTGGATAGTTCATAAACTAGTGGGGCAGATGATATCCCTAACTGAAATGCTGGAGATGGGTGCAAGTGAAGTAGAATCTTGATCCAATAATAGTAATATTTATCATTGTGCTTTGTGTCGCTGCTAGCACCTTTTCTGCTTCTGTAAAATCGTCTCGGGATAATCAGGGCACCTGATCTATTAACAAGACACACATCTAAAGCCTTTATTAGTTAGGAGTTCTAAAACGCTCAGTAGGCTTGAACAATATCCCATCTCCATTCCCGGTGTGGTCTGCTTACTGAGGCCCCAATGTGGTCTAACCAAGTGATGAATAAGGCGTTGTATATCTAGCACTCCCTGAAACACTGATTGGGCCAGGAACTTCTGTTCCCATCGGTTTTTGCCAACTCAACAAAGGCAGCAACCCTCAACTGGCATTTGAATGACATTTAAATGAAATAGCTTTGACACATAGTTTCGTTAAAGTCATTCGTATAAATGAAAGTGTCAGCTACTTGATAACTCATCATAATTGATACTTTCCTATGAAGAGTACAAAAAAGAGAGTTATGATACCTCACCCTGATCTACCCATAAACGGTACTCCCCTCAAATATAAACCCCTTAGCGTAACAAAATGTGACTTATCAATAGCAACTTTCGCTCAGCATCGCCTCACTGGACAGTGGTATGACTTGACAGCTCACAAGAGGGCTCTTGACCTATCCTATAACTTTGCCTTCTATAAACGCGGCCTCAAGCAAAAATCACACATACAATCCCTAAGTACACCTAGCAAACTATCGGAGATTTGACTTTTTTCGAGGGAGATAGAAAGGCAAAGTTCAACTACCAAATATATGAGGCAACACTTTTTGAACAAATAAATCTCAAAAACCTTTTTCTGAACAATGCTTTGAAGTAATTTCAATATTTCAAAAGTGTTGCCCTTACGTAGGTGTGAAGTCCAGCCTGGGGTATGCCCTCAACATTGCATAGTCAAATCTTATGATACTCTCCAACCGCAAAGAACGACTAACAAAGGAAATATACCTGATTTAAACTTTGGAGAAGTTCTCTTTACTCGACTTGCTTTTTGAGTTGACGAACAAGCCAATAACTAATAGATAATGAGAAGATGGCTGTGGCGAGTCCTGCTAGATCTAATCCCGAAGATTTAGCAAAATCAAAAATAATCAACTTACGAGCCATCGCAATTAAGGCAGTTGCAATCACTAACTGTACTTGCACACCCTGATGATCTAGATATGCCTTGGTATTCTCTAATAATTCTAAAGCAATTAAAATATTGAGGAAAAGGCCAAATATACCTAGTATCATTGAATTAAAAAATCCATAGGGTTTTGTAATTAACTCACGAAACAAGCTATTCCCCAGATCCAGTAAAGCGAATGAAATGACTAGAATCAATCCTAAAGTCAAAATCTTGGCGACAGCACCTTCAAGCCGTTTCAATCCTTTCACAAAGGAATTATCGCTCAACGCTTTGACAATAGTATGCAATAGTCGACGTATACTGTTCATGGAATATCTTACACGTTGTTCTCAATTACAGCCTATTCATCTTCAGTCCTGTAGCTGAATGCCTGACAGATCTTGGTATCCCATAGCTCATAAAACCTTGCACTGTAAAGAGCGGATGCGAGTGAACCAAATTTTGTTGTAGTGTTTCTTTTGAGCTTTTTTAGAAGCAAAACACGGTTATGGATCATGGATGAACAAGGGAGCTGCACATACCTGAAGAGACAGAAGTCAAGCATGTAGTTGCCAGATTGCAGAAAATTTTACTTGAAGAACTGGAAAAGCATCAGTGGCCTGTCACCTTCAGCATGGGAGTATTAATCTTTGAATATCCCCCCAGTTCTGTTGATGAGCTGATTCAATCTGCCGATCAACTCATGTATGAAGCCAAAGATGCGGGCAAAAACGCGGTCGCCTATTCAAATACTAACCCAGGGCTGTTTCATTCTCATAGAGCCGTTGATATGGTAGGGAGTCAGCCCCAATATCCTGAGCCTCCCGAATGCCTGAAATTGCTATTGTCGAAGCCTTTTGCGATCTGCCTGACAATCGTCGCGCTAGAGGGCGAAGACACACTCAATCGTTATGTTTAGCCCTATTCACCCTTGCAGTAGCCGCAGGCAATCGTGGATTCCTCGCCATCGGAGATTGGTTAAAGGCATACCATGCTCAATTGGTTACTTTGTTTGCCCCTCATAAAGGCCGTTTACCTTCCTACAGTACAATTCGGCGTACCTTGTTGCGGATAGAGTATCTCTCGTATGGAGAGTGTTTATCTCGGTTTTTCGAGATTAAGCCCTTGCCTGGAGAAACAATTGCGACTGACGGAAAGTACTGCGTGGGTCATATGAAGCCATCAGTGATGACCCAAGGTTAGACTCGCATCCAGCGATAATGCTCGTCAGTGCTTATATTGTTGAACGAGGGCTGATTCTGGAACCTTATGAGGTTGACTCGAAAACGAACGAGATCACCGCGCTTCCTGCATTTATTGAACAGTTGGCACTCAAGGGTGTCGTATTTGCATTTGATGCAATCAGTACCCAAAAAAAACAGCCCAGACGATTATAGATAGTGGCAATAATTATCTAGGAGCACTCAAGGGAAATCAATCTGGATTACTTAAAGGCGTCGAAGCTGAATTTAAAGCTCAACAGACAATAAAGCAAATAAACAAGGGACATGGACGTATTGAAAAAAGGACAATCAGTATCAGTCATGACTTAGCTGGTATTCCTGCGTTTCCGGGGTTACAAAGCATAATTCGTATCGTCTCCGAGCGCCAAATCTATCGAGCTAATATCGTTGAAAGCTCTACAGAGACTCGTTACTACGTTGCTTCATTTGTGGAGCCTGTGCAAGTTCTTGCTGACCGAATTCGTGGATATTGGGGAGTCGAAAATAAGGTACATCATGTTCGAGATGTGACTCAAGCACAACGATTAGCTGGCTTTAGCTTAGACAACTTAAAGTCCTTGTTTAAGATGACATAACCCTATATTCAAAAGTCCAAGAAGTCATGCATAGAAAGTCTTTCAGATAAATGAAACAGCCCTGGGATTCTATCAGCCATGACATCACCCTTTATTCAGAAAAAAATGCTTTCCCATTTTTAGTAAAAAAATCCCCTATTAATTATTCATTTGTAAAAGTTGTCAGGGCACTGGTCTTCTAAAACTACAAGGCAAAAGTCGTTTTTCTGCAAGAGTTTCAGATAAAATGGAGGCAGAAGCCTTGAATGCGGATTCAATAAGGCCTAAAGACTATAGATTCTGTTACGCAGCTAGTGCATTAGGTTCAAGTACTAGTTCGTGGAAATATTGGAAGGATTTTGCTAAAAAGTCCAGGCACTCGGATTGCTGGGGACTGACGAGAGACAATTTAAGAAGAGGAGAAGGTGGACGCAGCAGTATGAGTGGCATTTCAACATCAATAATAAGCTGAAACTTCATACTATTATTGACTAGCATTAACGGACATTCCCCTTAGAAGAAATTTGAAATTACTATTGGTGGGAAATCTTATGGGAGCTTATTCGAAAACTGCTTTAATTGTCAGCATTATTCTCGGAATAGCAGGAACTGGTCTATTTACTCAATCGCAATCTAAATCAGTTAAAATCTCACTTTCTTCAGACCCTGTTCAAAATTATTAGAAGAAGGAAAAGAGCAAGCGAAGCAGGGAAACTATCAAAAAGCTATTTACCATTATAATCAAGCCCTTCAAGAAAATCCTCAATATCTAACAGCATTTATTTATAGAGGAATTGCCTATCATGATTTAGGTGAATATCAAGTTGCGATTAAAGACTTCAATCATGCTTTAAGAATTAATCCAGATCACCCGATTGCACTATACAACCGAGGAGAATCACGCTCTGATATAGGCGATTTCGACGGGGCCATTATTGATTTAACTAAAGCGATTCAGTTAAAGCCAAACTATGCTGAAGCATACAACGTTCGAGCAATAATATTTGGTTCAGTGCAAGGAGAATGGAAGATGGCATTGATGGATCTAAATCAAGCCATCCGCTTTCAGCCAGATTATGCTGATGCATATTATAACCGTGGGAGAACTTATGCAGCAATGCAAAACGCTTCCCAAGCGATTTCGAATTATACAAAAGCTATAAAGCTAAATGCAGAATTAGCTGAGGCATACGGAAATAGAGGTCTGATTAAAGCCCAAACTGGGGATAAAAATGGTGGATTAGTTGATTTACAGCACGCGGCTGATCTTTTCCAGAAGCAAGGAGATTTGGGAAATTATCAGCATACGGTATTGAGGATTCAACAAATAAAGCAAAATTAATCTCTTAAGGAAAAGTGACTGCTGACCACAAGCTAGATGTAGGTAATGACATACCCCAGAATCAACCGATCGGACTAGTCCAAAAGGAGGATGGAGATGCAATAAATTTCATCCTCTCTGCTGATGGTGAGTTTAAGTAATTTTGCTTCAATGAAGATACGGTTTCAACAATCTTGTGGGTTGCCAGATTACAGCTTTACTCAAGCCATTTATTATAAGAGATTGAACCATGTTTTCTAGCCGTCCCACTCAATGGATTCTTAGCACTACTTTCCTCGTAAGCAGCCTGGCCCTAGTTGGTTGCCAATCTATTCAGGCTAGACCTAATAGTGATTCTTCTCAAACAAATCCTGCGGCAATCCTCCAGCCTGGGAAAAATCAATCCCAAGATTACCTGATGACAGGGATTCAAAAGCCTTTACCGAAGACTATGTGGGTGCGATTGAAGCCTATGATCTAGCGATTCAATTAACAACCTCGAATTCGGAAGTTTATTACAATCGTGGTGTTGCGTATTTCTCAATTGGTCAGACTGACAATGCGATCAAGGATTTTAACCGTGCCATCGAACTAACTCCCACTATGGCTGAAGCTTATGGCAATCGCGGTACGATTCGTCTGCTGATGAATGATCGTCAAGATGCCTTATCTGATTTCCAGACAGCTGCTCAGTTATTTGACGCACAAGAAGATCATACCTCTGCAAACATGATGCGTGGGTTGATTGAGCAAAACAAGACTCAGCCCTTATAGAATTTTGAAACTCCCTTCAGTATTGGCCACCAGGCGAAATAACATTCATCTCCCTCCCATCTGTAATCACCTTTAGATCATGACTCATACACTCTCTCAGGCAGTAGGGTGTTCCTCATCTACCCCAAAAATCACAAAACTCTCATGGTGGAAATCTGTTAGACCCTGAGATACCTATCCTATGATTTGGGCATTGACTTGGGTACTTCCAATACTTTGATGCACAGTTCTCATCAAGAAATCGTGTTGTAAGAATCCTCTGTTATTGCGATCAATTCAACAACTTAAATGAAAATATCAGTGCTGAGTGTCTTAGATTATCATTCTCAATATTATTGACTATTGAATGCAGTTTTTCTGACATTGACACGAGGAATTAACTTTTTCAAGAACTGAATTTTTCTAAAATTCTCAATCAAAATTCTGGATACTTCAGTACTAACACTTTTCTGATTTGAACAGTATCCCCAATTATTAGAGGTAAGCCTTAATGGCTAAGTCAATTCTGTATGATATTGATGCTCGTCAGGCCCTAGAGCAAGGAATTAACCTACTTGCTAAGGCTGTTGCGGTGACATTAGGGCCAAGAGGGCGCAATGTCGTTCTAGGGAGTGAATTTGGTGCCCCTCAAATTGTCAATGATGGCATCACCATTGCCAAGGGAATTGAACTGGAGAACCATCTAGCCAATACCGGGGTTTCATTATTACGCCAAGTTGCAGCCAAAACTAATGATATTGCAGGGGATGGCACCACTACAGCAATTGTTTTAAGCCATGCCATGGTCAAAGAAGGGTTGCGGAATGTTGCCGCTGGTGCCAATCCGATCTCAATCCGGCGAGGTATCGACAAAGCCACCCATTTATCTTGGATCAAATTGTAGAGCATGCTCTGCCAGTGAAAGACTCCACCGCTATCACGCAAGTAGCAACCATTGCAGCAGGAAACGATGAAATCGTTGGTCAAATGATTGCAGAAGCGATGGCCAAAGTGGGTCAGAAAGGGGTAATTACCTTAGAAGAAGGTAAGTCGATGCATACTGAAATCGAAATTACTGAGGGAATGCAGTTTGACAAGGGCTATATCTCACCCTACTTCGTCACAGATGCCGAACGGATGGAGGTCATCTTAGAGGATACCTACATTCTATTAGCAGATAAAAGATCACGTTGGCCCAAGAGCTACTTCCGATTTTGGGGAAAGTTGCTCAGACGGGCAAACCCTTCTTAATCATTGCTGAAGACATCGAAAAGGCAGCCCTGGCAACACTGGTTCTTAATCGGCTACGGGGAATTATCAATGTATCTGCAGTCAAGTCTCCCGGATTCGGTGATCGCCGCAATGATCTATTGGCTGATATGGCAGTGTTAACCGGAGGCCAGGTAATCAGCGAAGATGTAGGTCTGACGCTAGAAAACACTACGCTGGAGATGTTGGGGCAGGCACGACGGGTAACAATCACAAAAGATAATACTACCCTCGTTGCCGAAGGGAATGAGATCAGTGTTAAAGCCCGGTGTGAACAGATTTATCGTCAGATCGAGGAAACAGAATCTTCCTTTGAAAAAGAGAAACTGCAAGAACGCCTAGCAAAACTCACTGGGGGAGTAGCTGTACTCAAGGTCGGAGCTGCTACAGAAACAGAGATGAAGGATCGCAAGTTAAAACTGGAAGACGCAATTAACGCCACAAAAGCGGCGATTGAGGAAGGGATTGTTCCTGGTGGCGGGACAACTCTAGCCCATCTCGCACCTCAACTAGAGGAATGGTCTGCTGAGCATTTAGTTGGAGATGAACTCATTGGGGCAATGATTTTAACTCGCTCTCTCTCAGCTCCTCTAAGGCAGATTGTGGAGAATGCGGGTCGAAATGGCTCGGTGATTGCAGAACGTATCAAGGATCTGGCCTTCAATACTGGTTATGACGCTATAACAGGCCAGTTTGTAGATATGTTTGCAGCGGGAATTGTAGATCCTGCTAAGGTGACTCGTGCTGCGTTGCGAAATGCAGCTTCAATTGCCGGGATGGTACTGACAACTGAGTGCATCATAGCGGAGCAACCTGAGCCAAAAACAAAAAACTTGGCACATACAGGTGGAGAAGATGGAAGCTTTAGCTACTAATATTCTCGTTCACTACCTGAATGATTTCAGTCAAACCTTTTAAGTAGCATCACTCTCTATCTAAACTGCTGATTGTCTTAAAGTCATATACATGTAAAAACCTATGTCATGGATATGACAAACTACTCAATTATTCTAAAGAATCAGCCTGTCTTCAGAGATGACAGAATGGGAAAATCCAAAAATCGAATTCTCTGAAGGCTGGTTTGCCAATATTTGCTTAAAATAATAAATACCTTGCCAAAATTGAGGGACAGACTATGACCATATCGCAATCATTACCCTTCCCTAACTGGTCTTTGGGGGAGAAAATTAAATGCTTTTTAACCTGGGTTTTTATTCTTACGGTCTGTTGGTTAGTGGTGGGGTTCCCAATTGTGGCACTCATTTCTATTAGTGGTGCATTACTGGCTCTAGGTTTGCAGGTTCTGTTACCAATGAGTACGATTGCAGTGGTCGCAGGCTGTATTCTGGCAGCCAACGTGATCATCCTACTGGGCGTAGCTGTTTCACTTACAGCTTGGGGGATACATCCACATCAGGCACCTGGTTTTCTATGGCTTAATCAAAAAAATAAAAACACAGACTCCCGTTATTTTTGCTGCTTGTCCGTTGACTTGCGACAGCCATAGAACAATCGAAGCACAATATTTCGTAAGCGACCATGGTGATGGGTTATGGTTCCATCAATCAGAGCTCGTTCTAACAGATTCTGGGGTCACTCAAATATCGTAAGCGACCATGGTCGCTTACGATGCAATGCATTACTATTGCATCTCATGGCCTAAAGTATGTGAGTTCTTTTCCTGAAATTGCCCAAGTGTCTGAAGTAACTCTTGCAGAGTATAAGGCTTAGGCAAAAAGGCATCAACACTGATAGTAGAAAATTGCTCTGTAATCAGTCCGCTAGTAGCAACAATCTTGAGGTGCGGATTGATGTCTCTCAGTGCTGAGATCGCTTCTTGCCCTCCTAGCTCCGGCATCATCATATCCATGAGTACAAGGTCAGGGTGATATTGCTTGTACTGAGCGATCGCATCTCTCCCATTCGTAGCCGTGACCACTTGATAGTTGAATAGTTCTAACGTGCTCTTGGTCATTTGCAGGATCAGCGCTTCGTCATCCACCACTAAAATTAACTGCCCCTGCCCCTCTTGTAAGTCAGGATATTGAGGTATCTCCATCTCATGATCGAGTTCAGCGGGGATAAACACTGTAAAGGTTGTTCCTCGACCCACCTCGGAATAAAGGTCTAAAAATCCGCCATGACCTTTGATAATGCCCCTCACCGTCGATAGCCCTAATCCTGTACCCTGGCCAACCTCTTTGGTCGTGAAAAAGGGATCATAAATGCGCTCTTGTACCTCGAGTGGTATGCCCATACCCGTATCAGCAACAGTGATCGCGACATACTTCCCAGTCTTTGCATCAATATGTATCTCCGCAAAGTGTTCATCCACTGTTATTGCTTTGGCCGATAGACTTAGAATGCCACCGTTAGGCATGGCATCACGGGCATTCACGCAAAGGTTCATCAATATCTGATGGACTTGGGTTGCATCGGCGGTCACCGTGGGCAGAGACTGGGTGGGAATATTGGCCTGCAGCTCAATGTGTTTTGGGAACGTGCTTCTGATGATCTGTTGAATCTCGGCCAATAGGTGACCGACCTGGAGCGTAATGAATTCCCCCTCAGCCCCCGTGCGAAAGCTAGAATTTGCTTGACTAATTCGCTGCCGCGTTGAGCGCTATCGTTGAGCATCCGCACCAAGCGGCGGCTCTTGCTGTCTGCTGGGTCTAGGGTGATGGGTAGGAGACCCGCTGAACCAATGATAGGGGTGAAATATTGTTGAGATCGTGAGCGATGCCACTGGCGAGGGTGCCTAAGCTCTCTAGTCGCTGGGCGCGCAGAAACTGGACCTCGAGCTGCTTTTGCTCAGTAATGTCCGTATCAACGGTGAGGATGAATTCAGGTTGACCCTCTGCATTACAGGCTAACGACCAGCGACTATCAACGACGATTGTTTGTTTCGATTGGGTCACTTTTCTAGCTCCCCTTGCCATTCGCCCTGTTCAAGAACAGTTTGTACGGCGGTGTCTAGCTCGGGGGAACTTGTTAATTGAGGAAGGTGATTGCATTTTGGCCGCAGGCTTCTGCTGCTGACCATCCATAGGTGCGCTGTGCCCCCTGATTCCAATACAAAATGCGATTATCTAAATCCCGTACAAAAATTGCATCGGTGGCAATGTCCAGCAATGCAGCCTGCTCCCCAATTGTATGTTCGGCCTGCTCACGGAGTTGTAGCTCATCTTGGAGCTGTTGATTGGTGAGCAGTAGGTTTTGCCGTTGGATTTGCAGCATATTGACCATGTGATGGAGGGAACGCGAGAGCTGGGCCAACTCATCTCGTCCCTCAACGGTCGGTAAGGTTTCATCAGGGCTGCCTTGCCGAATGCGATCAGCAGCAGTGGTGAGTTTAATCGTTACGAACGAGATGCGGCGTGCAATCAACCAACTGAGCAATGCAAACAGCGTTCCGATACCCAGTCCCAACCAAAACCTTTGCCTGTAGCACCCGAGCTGGGGCGAAGGCTTGGGTCACCGATCGACGGGCCAGCACAATCCAGCCCAGTCCAGGATAGCTGAGATAGCCCTTAGTCTTGGCCCAGCCAGTCACAAACTCCCCTGACTGGGCCAAGACTCAATAAAATATCCTGTCCGATTCGTATTGGAGGCTTTAAGGATGGTGATCGGTAATGTTTCACCCTGAACACTGCTGGTCCCAGCAATACATGCCCGTCTTGGCAGAGAACCAAGATTTCAGCATGATTGTGTTTGGCTTCTGGATTGATGAGCCGATGGGTAGTCTCCTTTGCCCACGACCAGCTTAAATGGACAGCGAGAACACCCTGAAGTTGTCCCTGATCATCAAATAGAGGGTTGACAAGTCCACAAATCGGGATGATTCATCAGTGGGATTAGAGGGCCGTTTTTCTAGCATCAATGCCTCATGCATGCTACCAACAAAGGGCTGCTTCCGTCCTGCCTGAAACCACGGACGCTGGGCAACACTTTCTCCCTCCAGCAGTCCTCCAGTGCTGGCTTTCACTATACCTGCAGGGTCTGCTACCCCCAGCCAAGAATAGTTAGGGTAGGACTTCTGAAGCTGTTCCAACAGATTCCGCTCAGTGGTTATTGAGACACTCGGTTGACGCAGCACGTCAAGGCTGGCAATGATTTGCAAATCCCGATAGCGCTCAAACATACCGCGATCAAGCTTGTCGGCCACTTGAAAGGCCAGATCTTCTAAAGATTGATTAGTGACCGCTTCTAGTTGTTCCGTGCTGATGTTGCCCACCACTAGACTCAAAACGGTCGAGAGCAGTAGAACCATCCCAAACGTGATCAACAGTAAGCGAGCTTTGAGGCTTTGACGAGGATCAATTGACCGCCGTGCTCGCTTACTCCAATGTCGAAGTGAGTCAGGCCACATAGATAATATTTCTCAGATTTTTTTAGCTGGCCTGAAATGCATCCTTATCTAATATCACTCACCCATAGCTTACCTCGGCTCAACCTCATATTGTGACCCAAGCAAAAGCAATGCTATCAAGGGCTCAGACGCAAAGACAGACAAATCCTAAGATAGCGGCGATAATGGAGTTGATTGAAACGATTGTGGTCTATAAATTTCCACAACTGAGCCGGGAAGAGATAGAGAGTATGTTGGGCTTAAGCGAACTCAAGCAAACGAAAGTTTACCAGGAAGCCTTGGACGAAGGTCGCCAGGAAGGACGACAGGAAGGTGAACAGTCTGGCGCTCTTAGAGAAGCCCAATCCCTCATCCTCCGCCAACTCACCCGCCGCATTGGTGACGTTTCCCCTGAATTACAATCCCAGATTCAATCCCTCCCTCGATCAACTCGAAACTCTTGGTGAGGCATTGCTCGACTTTACTGAATCTTCTGATCTGGTGAACTGGCTGAAGGAACACTACACCGATTAACAGGTTTTCAGCTCAGTCAGACGCATAGGCGACAAGTCGGCATGTTGAGCCAAACACAAAATAATTTGCACCACAGAGTATGAATTCCAAGATCACCATATTAGATCTGTGATTTTAATTCCAGATTTTCTACCAAAATCTGTATTACACAAAAACTTACACGAAAAAATGACTCTCCCAGACTCGTCTCTAGAATTCTTTCCCCGATTGACTTTGGAGATTCCGGTGTTCGCTGTGGTTCTGGTCGGGCTGGTCTTTTGTTCGATCTGAAGAGTTTGGATGCTTCTGAGCTGTGACGCTAACCAAGCAAAGCATTTGGTTTATGGGTAGATGCCATCTACTCCCTTCCCGGCATAAGATTAGGGCGCGAGTGAAAAGATATGATTAAGCGTTTTTTGGACTTGTGCTGCCGATAGAAACTGGTTTGAAGTAATGAACTGAATGAACTGTTGTCTGATTTGCGGAAGTGTCGTTCCAATGGGGAGATGATGCAGCAATCGCAATCTCAGTAAGTGAATCACATATTCGACCAAGTTTAGCTTGGGAGAGTAGGACGGCAGATACAAAAACTCAACTTGAATCGATTGGGCCAGTCCCATTTGCTCTAGATGAACAGCCAGCTGGGACTGCATTTTGAGCTTATGAGTCGGATTGTTATCGAGAATAATGCACAGTTGAGTGTAGCCTGATTCAACGCATTCGGAGCATAGGTCTGCAAAGTACTCTGATACATCTTCTGTTTTGGAATATGGGCTTATTCCAAAATACTCCTCGCCACTATGGGCATCAACACAAAGGAAACCGTTGAGTTTCTTGCGAGCCCGCTCATTGCTCGGAACCTCTGGACGAGTATTGCTCGGAACCTCTGGACGAGTATTGCGTTCTGCCCAGCCATAGAATAAATTGGGGCTACCAGCATAAAGCGGGAAAAGATTTGAGTATTTTCAGATAGGATCGCACTCTTTTGTAGATGAAATAGGCAAGATATCTGCGGTTAGTCACAAAGAGCTGTATCGTACCTTTGCAAGTCAACAGAGGAAACGATGAGCCTGACAATACGAGAGCGCTGCCAAGCCGTCACTGATTGTCTGTTCGAACAGGGAGTAAAAGGGATTGCGAAAATTGCTGCTGCGACAGGTCTATCAAAAAGCAGTGTTCATCGTCATCAACAGGCTATCGCTCGGCGTAACCAATATCCAGAGTCACTATGGTGGGAAAGTCAGACAGGGAGTCAATGGCTCAGAGTGATGGTCTTAGGAGTGGTGTACTATTCGGCGTCAAACATGGGGTAGGAGCTGAGAGTCTATCAGAATTTTTTACAGCGATTCACATAGATGCTCATGTGGGCGTTTCAGCCAGCTCCCTTCGGCTGTTGAAACGGAAGATGCGGGATGCGATTATCGCCTATGAAGTCGCCCAGCAAGAGCATTGCCAACCCAAAGACGGTCAGGGCATCTGTGTCGGTGGGGACGAAACCTTTTTTGGTTTACCTATCTTGGTGATGTTGGAATTGGCTAGTGGCTTTATCTTCACAGAGGTGGAACGTCCCAACCGTACTTATGCAACCTGGCAAGCCCAGATTCAGCAGTGGTGGACCCGCTGTGGATGGCATTGTCATTTTATGGTGAGTGATGGTGCTCCAGCCCTGATTAAATTAGCTGTATCAGGCTTAGGCTGTGTCAGTGTTTCTGATTTATTCCATGCCCTGAGTGCCTTAGCCCAACCTATCGGCAGTGATATGGGTCGTCAAATGAGTCAGTTGAACAAAAAAGCGACTGTACTTCAACAGCAACTTCTCAACGTTCGTAGTGAGGCTAAACAGCAACAACTCCAACAATCAAAGGCGGAGATTTCTGCTCAGCAACAGTCTTTAGAGCAGGACAAGATGGCCTATCATCAGGTTCTTCATCGCCTTACCCAAGTCATTCATCCGTTTAATATCAAGACTTTGGAATGGCAGCTGTTTGATGATCTATCGGCTGGGTTGAATGCTCCCCTCGCCCAGATGTCTACCCTAGCCAAAACCTATGGTGCTCAGAAGGGAGCAAAGCCATTGACTCATTCCAACAACAAATTCCTTCAATGGCTCAGGGGATTCATGCTTGGTGGCAATGGGTGACTCAAGCGCTAAAGGTAGCCACAGATGATCTCGATCTACAAAACTGGGTACTCATGTACCTATTACCCTGGGCTTATTGGCAACAGCAAACGGACAAAACTCGGCATCCTCTACTCAAGGCAGATTATCGAAAGGCGACTGAACAAGCTTATGCCCGGTTACTCAAGCACCCCATGACTCAACAAATGAACTCTCAAGAAAGCCAGGAGTGGGTAGACTGGGCGCAATGGATGAGTACGAAGTATCAACGGACTTCCTCCGCAGTTGAAGGACGTAATGGTTATCTATCCCGATTGCATCATGCAGCCCGAGGGTTTCGGAAGAATCCTTGAAAGTGCTCACCATCATCCATAATTTTGACCTCAAAAGAGCAGATGGGACCACCGCAGCACAACGGCTTTTTGGGCATCCTTTTCCTGATGTGTTTGAGTCGGTTGTTAACTCTATGGGGGAATTGCCAGTGGCACGTCAGTCCTCAATGAAAAAACGGCCTAACCCTTTAACCCAAGCTATTTTCCCGGCTTAAATTGATACCCTAAATTGGGACGCTCAGAGACAGCAAACTCATCAAAAAATACGATGTGCTCACCTGGTTGTAGCGATTGCAGTTTTTTTACTGCTGCTACCCATTCTTGCTGGGCTTGCGGATCAGCATTTGCATAGTCGCGGTGGGCTCGCTGGTAAGACAACCCCAACTCCGAGAGCAATTCATAAATACGAGAGTCTTTCAACTGCACCTCGAAGCGTTGCTCAATTACAACTGACAAAATAGCCCCGTCCACATATTGCGATCAATGCCATAGTCTGTCGGGTGTTGTGTTAGCACCATTTCTTTGAGTTGCTGTTGTTGTTCTGGAGGCAACCGACTTGGTTTTCGATGTCGAATGGGTTGGACTAAACCTCTCAGTCCGCCGTCGAGAAATTTGTCTATCCAACACGTTAAAGTGTCATAGCGACACCCTACTTGCTTACTCGCTTGGGCACGACTCTGTCCTTCATGCAGGAGTTTAATAGCGGTTAATCGCTGGCGAATGTATTGTTGTTGATTGCGATTGTAGAATTTCTGCCACTCATCTACATCAAAGGCTTATCTCGAAAGGCTTGTGTTCAGTTCACTGCGTCTATTTACTTTCTTCTCGATTTTACAGCGGGAAGGGAGTAAGTGGGGATACCTAGTGGGTTTCAGGTGGTGCAGCGGGGAGCGTTCTATGGGGTGGGGTTTATATTGAGAAATAAGGGTACTTGGCGAACAATGATTTCTGAAGGTGGAAAGACATGGTTAGAGCTTTACTCAGGTTTGGTTCTGGGAATTTCGACTTACTTGAGATTTTGCGGGGAGGGCCAGATGCTTGGAACCAGTGGCGTGAGGAGAATCCTAATCAGGAGATAAATCTCAGCGGTGCTGACCTCAGCGGTGCCAACCTCCACAGTGCCGACCTCCACAATGCAAAACTAAGCAGTGCAAAACTCAACGGTGCCGATCTCCGCAGTGCCGACCTTAGCGATGCAAAGCTCAACGATGCGAACCTCACCCGTGCAAAACTAAGCAGTGCAAAACTCAACAATGCGAACCTCGTTGGTGCCAACCTTTTTGGTGCCCACCTCTTCAATACCGATTTCACGAATGTCAACCTCAGACGTGCCGAACTCTTCGGTGCTATTCTTTTTGAAGAAACTAAGATTGATCCTAAATGGCTTCCTAAACCTCATCCAAGATGAGATCTAGAGTTTTTAGATCTTGGGTGTTTTTGCATAGATTCCGTTAGGGGCTTATGCAAAAACACCCTACATGTATCAACAATTTTGATTCTTTTGATTAATTTCCAATAAAAGGTACCCATCGATATTCGGTAGTCAGGTGAGATTATCTCAGCCCCTATTCTGTAGAAGCCATATAAACCGGTGCTCTGAGGATCTGAGCTTCGGTCCAAATGTGTTCAGTTAATCCAACTGCCATGGCAGGAGTTCTCTGTTGAAAGCGCTTTTTACCCTCGGTACTTCTAGAGGAGTTCGTAAACTGCGATGCTCTCTCACCCAGTTGTAAACTGTAGCACTCCACCAAGCAACGGCCTGACGAGTATTACTGCGATGAGCGAAAGCAAGTGAGCGTCTGACTTGATGAGCATTCATCCGTCGTGCAGTGCCATTGAAACGCTCCACAGTTGAGGTGTTGGGAATGTTGTACCCTATTTCATCTAGCGCTTGATTGATCCGTTGCCAGCTCCCATGAGCTTTGCTCACCTCTACGGCTTCTAACTTTTGTCCCTGACGATGCTTGATGACTTGGACGTGGGCAAGGGTTCGAGGAATCCGATACTTGGGGTTGGGAGGTCGACCCATCGTGCTTTGACGGGGGGAGGTAAGACACCCCGAAGATGACCGGAAAGAGAGTGCGATAACTCGCTTCTCCATCGGTCATCAGCACCAGGTCTTGGGGATGAGCTAGTCGTCTGTGACTGCCTTGCATCAGCCTTTCTATCAGGTCTGTGTTACGGGGACCAACGGCCACGTGGACAATGAATTTACTGGCGGCATCAATGGATACCGCATCCCAACACTGCTGCTTTTTGCTGGCGACGTATCCATGACGCTCGTCCATCTCTAATACGTCGATATCCAATTGCTGAGCTTCTTGCTCATGAAAGTCCTGGGCATGCTGACCAAATTTGAGGGTCAAACGTTTCACCGTATCCGGATGGGTGTAGGTCAGACGTGATGTTCCTTTGATAGACGTTCCTTCTGCAATTTGACGACCTACTTCTATTGCTCGAGATTCAGGGATTTTTGTATTCCAAAAGGCAGTGTTCTTGCGTTCACTGAACTCTGCTCCACAGCTATGACAGCGCAGATACCGTATTCGATCTTGTCCGTAGACTTTACGTACTGTTAAATTCTCAAGGCCCGCTTGACCATAGCTTTCACAGTTAGAGTTCACGCAAGCTAGCTCTGAAAGTAATGGCCTTTTTTTCTCTTCCATGGGAGTATCTTGGCTCAATAACTCCCTTCAGCAATACCTTTTTTGAGCTTCCCTTAGCTAGAGGGGCTGAGATAATCTCACCTAACTACCGAGCATTCAAGGCATCGCAGTGGGTTCAATTTCTTAGCCAATCTTCTGGGGGCTTGATTGCTTACTCCTATCATCCAATGAAACCGTCGTTAGATTTAACTCCCGATGAACTAAAAGCTTTGCCTGCTGCTATTGTCTAGCGTCGAACTCACGTTGCACCCAGGTAAATACGTCAACTCTCGATCGGACTAGTCCCTTTGGATGAGTTCAGACTCTTTTTTTGAGTCCGAGGGCCGATCCCAAGGGGGTAAAACCCTAATTTAATAGGGGTATGACCTAGATTCTGATATTGAACGGGAAATACACTCAGCATTGCCATTTTTCCCAATAGACCTATTGCTTGAATCAAATTGAGCCTGGGCTAAGAACCCTGTCGATTCAAAGGCTGATCTCTGAAATTCATAAATACTCAATTCCTGATTTTCGAAGCACTCTAATCCATATCCCATCAAAGTTGAGATGAATGTTATGACAACTCAGACCCTTCGCCCTCCTCCCAAAACTTCACATCGTGGTCATAAGCAGAGGGGGATGACAGATAACGTCCGCCTATATCTTCGAGAGATTGGCCGATATCCCTTGCTGACACCCACTCAGGAATTGCAGTTTGGTAGAGAAGTCCAAGCGATGATGGAATTGCAGGGGCTGAAACAAAAGTTGGCTCAGGATAACGAAGTAGAGCCTTCTATGGAGACTTGGGCCGAGGCTGCTGATCTGGAGGTGTCGGAACTCGAAGCCAAGCTAGATCAGGGCAAAAAAGCCAAGCAGGCCATGATTACGGGAAATCTTCGTCTAGTCGTGACCATTGCTAAAAAGTACAAAGACCATAACTTGGAATTCCTGGATTTGATTCAAGAGGGAACCTTGGGGCTTGAAAGAGCAGCGGAGAAATATGACCCTCAACGAGGTTTTCGCTTCTCGACCTATGCCTACTGGTGGATTCGCCAGGGAATTACGCGCGCGATCGCAGATCAGAGTCGCACCATCCGTCTTCCCATTTATCTGACGGAATACTTCAATAAGATCAAGCGAGCCCAGCGAGAACTATCTCAATCTTTAGGCCGCAGCCCCACAACATCAGAGATTGCTCAAGCTCTGTCCTTGCCTCCAGAAAAAGTTCGAGAATATCTTCAACTTTCACACCACACTCTGTCTATCGATCTGAAAATTGGTGATGATCAAGATAACTCTATCGTAGACTTCATCGAGGCATCCAATCCCCTACCGGAAGAATTTGTCACGGGCAAAACCCTGAGTGAGTCTCTCCAGCAGTTGTTAACCACCCTCACTCCTCAGCAGCGAGAAGTACTCACCCTGCGCTATGGGTTGATCGATGATCGTCAACTCTCCCTCGCTGCTGTAGGCCGTCGTATGGATATCAGCAGCGAACGAGTCCGCCAATTGCAAATGGATGCTCTTAAACGCCTACAAAAGCATAAACCAGCAATCGCTGATTATCTTGTGAGTTAAGAAAAATTACTCAACATGACTGAATAAAACTGATCAAGATACTTCTGGTCAAAGGGAAAATCATCATGACTGTAGAGGAACCAGAGCAACGTCACAACCCTCAATGGCAAACCCTGGATGCCAACGTTGTCCTTCTGCGTTTAGAGAGTGACCCAATCCATGGCCTCACGCCAGATCAGGTCAATCAAAGACAACAGCTGCATGGTCGCAATGAATTGCAAGAAGTTTCCGGTCGCTCCACCTGGAATATCTTGATCGATCAATTCAAAAACATCATGCTGTTGATGTTGATTGCTGTCGCCATTGTCTCAGCTGTTTTGGATTTACAGGATCAGCAATTTCCCAAGGATGCTGTCGCTATTTCAGCTATTGTTCTGTTAAACGGTTGGCTAGGCTTTTTGCAGGAGAGTCGGGCAGAGCAGGCTCTAACAGCTTTAAAGTCAATGACCTCGTCACGGGTCCGAGCGATTCGCCAAGGCCAGGAGTGGGAAATTGATGCTAAAGACTTAGTACCAGGGGATATTATCTTCTTGGAAGCTGGGGTGCAGGTGCCTGCTGATGGCCGGTTATTGAGTTCGGCAAGTCTTTCAATTCGTGAATCAGCCCTAACGGGAGAAGCAGAAGCCGTCACCAAACAATCTGAGTTGATCTTGACAGAGAACGCAGCTCTAGGTGATCGACATAATCTCATCTATCGCGGAACAGAGGTGATTCAGGGACGCGGAACTGCCATCGTCACTGCCACAGGCATGGAGACGGAATTGGGAAAAATTGCGGCCATGCTGCAATCTGTGGAAACAGCCCCCACACCTCTTCAACAGCGAATGGGCCAGTTAGGAAACGTGTTGGTTACAGGATCAATGGTGCTTGTAGGACTCGTCGTCCTGGGAGGTATCTTGCGGGAAGGCAACCTCAGTATGGTGGATGACCTGCTGGAGATATCCCTGAGTATGGCTGTAGCCGTCGTGCCCGAGGGCCTACCCGCCGTGATTACGGTCACTCTGGCCTTGGGAACCCAACGAATGGTGCGCCGCCAAGCTTTGATTCGGAAGCTCCCCGCTGTGGAGACATTGGGGTCTGTCACGACGATCTGTTCCGATAAAACGGGGACCCTCACTCAAAACAAAATGGTGGCTCAGCAGATTCACCTCTTTGCGGACCACTTGAGCGTCAGCGGTATGGGATACGAGCCTGTCGGAGAATTCTTAGAACAGGGCTATGCTATATTACCCGCTCAACACCCTGCCCTGGGAATGCTGTTGGTGGCTAGTGCCCTCTGTAATGATGCCGCTTTACAAAAAGAGAAAGGGCAATGGGCCATTATGGGTGACCCCACGGAAGGCGCACTCTTGGTCTTGGCTAGCAAGGCGGGGCTGGGACCCGTTGAGCTACAAAACGCCTTCCCTCGATTGACGGAGGTTCCCTTTACCTCTGAGCGGAAACGCATGAGTGTGATTTGTAAAACCGCCCCATCTCAGGCCCATCATCTTGGATTTACTCAACCTTACGCCCTATTTATGAAGGGGTCACCTGAGTTGGTTTTGGAACAATGTCACCAAATACAAATTCAGGCAATTATTCAGGGAATAACCGATGCGGATCGCAATCGCATCCTCATTCAAAACAACAAGATAGCGAGTCAAGGACTACGGGTGATAGGTCTTGCTTACAAACCTCTAGCCGTATGCCCTGAGACCAAAACCTTGGACAATGTTGAGCACGACCTGATTTGGTTGGGGTTGGTGGGCATTGTAGATGCGGCTCGTCCTGAAGCAAAAGCTGCCGTTGCTCGTTGCCGACAAGCAGGGATTCGCCCTGTGATGATTACGGGTGATCATCAACTGACAGCGATGGCTATTGCCCATAAAATTGGTATCGCTAAGGCGGGGGATCCCGTCTTGAGTGGTCAACAATTGGCCCAACTTTCGCCCCAGGAGCTGGAACAACAGGTTGAGCGAGTCAATGTTTATGCTCGGGTCGCTCCAGAGCACAAACTACAGATTGTCCAAGCCTTGCAACGTCGAGGGGCCTTTGTGGCCATGACAGGAGATGGCGTAAATGATGCCCCCGCGCTCAAGCAAGCGGATATTGGGATTGCCATGGGGGTTACGGGTACCGATGTCAGTAAAGAAGCCAGTGACATGGTTCTTTTGGATGATAACTTTGCCACCATCGTCGCCGCTACAGAAGAGGGGCGAGTGATTTATACCAATATTCGCCGTTTTATTAAATATATTTTGGGTAGCAATATTGGTGAAGTGATTACCATTGCCTCAGCACCTTTATTGGGGTTGGGGGGTGTTCCACTATCCCCACTTCAAATTCTATGGATGAATTTAGTTACTGATGGATTACCCGCTTTGGCGCTAGCGATGGAACCTGCTGAAGCAGGTGTGATGCAACGACCTCCCCATAATCCCCGTGAAAGCATTTTTGCCCGTGGTCTGGGATGGTATATGGTCCGCATTGGTTTGATGCTGTCTATCTTGACGATTAGTCTGATGATCTGGGCATACAGCTATACCCAAGCACCGGGCTACCCAGGTGATCCAAACACCTGGAAAACGATGGTCTTTACAACATTATGTCTAGCTCAAATGGGGCATGCGTTGGCAGTACGCTCAGATACTCAGCTAACGTTTCAGCTCAATCCCTTATCTAATCCATCCTTACTGGGAGCTGTCACTGTGACTACAGTGTGCCAACTGTTTGTTCTGTACGTTCCTTTCCTCCAAACTTTTTTCGATGTTCAGCCTTTGAGTTGGTTAGAATTGCTGATTTGTTTGGGGTTCAGCACTCTCATGTTTGTTTGGATTGAACTTGAGAAAGTGGTGTTTCGTTGGTGGCATCATCGAGGGTTGAGCAATAAATATTAGAGCATGCATAGTAAGCGACCATGGTGATGGGTTATGGTTCCATCAATCAGAGCTCGTTCTAACAGATTCTGGGGTCACTCAAATATCGTAAGCGACCATGGTCGCTTACCAGAAATGACTTATGTGTACACCGTAGCCCAAGAGCAAGGGTTAGAAGCAAAACTAATGCTAAAGACCCATCGAACTGCCAAACTAAAAAACTAACGAGTATCGTATAGGAATTTTGCAATGCAAATAGAATTGCTATTAACGAGATAATAAGGGCGAAAATAACGAGTATTGGCATATGAATGATCATTGAGCGATAGGGCAAAACTACTGTCTACTGAACGTAGAAACTGAGCAGGATAGTTTTGATCATGCCATATTCTGGAAGTTGTAGAAAATTCATAGGCAAAGGACTTACTCTACCTGGACTGAAGCCCTACCAAGGTTTCCTAGCCTTCAGGAAGGATTAGGGATGATGTTTTAGACTAGCTCTAGACTAGTTTTAGGCTTTTTCAGACAAGGAGTTAGCAGCATTTCTAAATCATTATTTATTAGCTTTACTAGGGATTTATTCAAGAGAGAAAAAGCTAAATCAAGTTCTATCCTTCATCTGCTTCTAGGGTTGTTAACGATAGCATTATGTTTTTTGCTGCATCATCCCAGCGCTGCTCAGTACCCTTTCTCAATTCCCACTGAACAGCTCGCTGCAGAATCAACGTCTCAAAATCCTCAAGATGAAGAGCTAAATAGCTTTTCTAGCCAAATCTCTACGGATTGGATTTGGCTAGATGGGAGGCGATTATTTCAAATTGCTGCGGCCCGAAATCTTATCTCTGAGCGCAAACAGATCGTGCAGGAAAACCTGCAGAAAATTCAGCGAAATTACCTCACCTCAGATCAGGTTGAACCTCAAGTAGAGATTAAAACCCTCAATAATTTACCCGTTCTAAGCGTCAATAATCAGAATCTAATTACGATTACTTCCCTTGACACGAATCTACGTGCAGTTGACTCTGGTGCCTTAACCACTGATATCCAAAACATTGTCATTTCAGCCTTGAAGCAATCTAGGACTGAGCGCCAACCCCAATACTTGAAACAGCAGGGGATACTTTTATCTGGGATTTTGTTCGCTGTATTGATCATCAATGGTCTTATCTGTCTACTTCAAAGACGGTTATATCGTTCTTCCAAGGGCAATACGGCTAGTACCGTTGACTTTATGACCCGACTCCCTACATTGAATTCTTGGGATGGGCTAAATACTCTACTTCGCCAAGTCCTTAGTTTGGGCCACGTTTCAATCTGGTTTGCTGGAGTGCTGATCTGCATGGATCGATTTCCGTATACTCGTCCGATTAAAATTTGGATTCTAAGAAGCTTATCCTTGCCCCTTACAGTCTCTTTAGTGGGAGTATGCACTTACTTCATGGTGCGGTTCAGCTGGGCTCTCATCAATCGTTTTGCCCTAGCCTTAACTGTGAGTCCGTTATTAACGCCGATTGTATCAAGACGATTGCAGTTGAGAATCTCAACGATTACTAGGGTCGTTAAGGGAATTGCAATTCCGATTTGGGGGAGTATCGGTATTATTGTGATTTTGATCTTGTTCAAAGTTGATGTTGGCCCCTTATTGGCCGGAGTTGGTCTCATCGGTGTGGCCATCTCTCTAGCATCACAAGGCATCATCAAAGATGCAATTAATGGGTTTCTTGTCATTGCAGAAGATCAGTTTGGAGTGGGTGACATCATTAAAGTGGAGGGTTTTACTGGAACAGTTGAAACACTGAATTTGCGGATAACGCAGATTCGCAATGCTGAAGGACAACTGATTACTATTCCAAATAGTGAAATCAAGATTGTGGCAAATCTCTCTAGTGACTGGTCAAGAGTAGATCTAAATATCCCAATCCCCTACGAATGCGATCTTGATTCGATGCTGGATCTAATCCTTGATACAGCCCAAAAGATGGCAGAGGATCCTAAGTGGGCTCCTGAAATTCTTGAATCTCCACAATTAATGGGCTTGGATGACTTTAGTCATCGTGGACCCATGATTAAAATTTGGATTAAAACTCAACCCCTTAAACAATGGGCCGTATCACGGGAGCTACGACGGCAACTAAAGTTGGCCTTTGATACAGCAGGTATTGCTATTCCTGTTCCTCAATATTCAATTGAAGTCAATAACCATCACCGTGATTGACTTGGTAATCAAGCTCATTTCAAGCTCATGCGATCTGATTTGGCAAATATTATCACAGGCATCTTGTAGAAAATGGCTCATCGTAAACGTTTATCTTTTCTGAGTAAATTTTATGACCTACGTCTTCTACGATGGTTCTCCATCGCTCTATTGACGACTTGTTTAATCGTTATTGGTCACAATGGCCCTCTCTCTGTTACAGCCCAAACACAACAAACAGCAGCGATTCAAGTTGATGGAGTCACACTGTTTCAAGTTAGCTCTTCTGAAGATTTTCCTGCTGAAAAACGTGCCAAAGATGTGAATACCCTTTTGCAAAAGCTCATTAAATCACCTGCTACTGCTACCATAACCATTGATAATTCTGAAAATCTGCCCGTTCTTAAAGTCAATCAAGGGAATGATCAGGAAAGTCTCTACTTACTCTCTATCAATCGACGAGATGCTCAAGGCAATCCACTTCAGGCAACGGCGTCAGACTGGCGTCAGAAAATTCAAAAAGCGATTGATCGGGGTAAAGATGAACGGGCAAATATCGGATTACTGGTTTGGCAGTCTGCGGCATGCTTGGTCTTCGCCGTTATTATCCATTGGCTATTAGGAAGATTCTGGCGGAGAAAATTAGTTGGTTTACTTCCCCAGGCTACTGTTGACCCAACGACTGGACAACAACCCCAGAGCCTACAGTTCTTAATCAAGGTCATTCTCTTTCTGCTTAGGCTTGCACTTTGGTTATGGGCTATTAGCTATATCGGAGAGCTACTTCCCTGGACTCGGATTTGGATAAATCGAGTGATCAGTGTTCTGACAGAAACTTTTGGAACTCAGTTCATTCCTGCGGGGAATAGATCTTATTCTGTTTCAGACGTTGCCCTGTTGATAATTTTGCTAGTGTGCGTACTTAATCTTGCTCGAACAGTACAGCACTTGCTACGAACAAGAGTACTTAGCGCCACAGGACTAAGTCGGGGGGCGCAAGAAGCGGTTGCTTTTGTCGCAAACTATGTCTTGCTATTTCTGGGGACATTGGTTTTGCTACAGTTATGGGGTTTTGACTTAAGCACCTTAACTGTTTTTGCTAGTGTTCTAGGTGTTGGGATAGGTCTGGGTTTACAAGGGTTTGCTAAAAACTTCATTAGTGGGATGGTCCTGATCTTTGAACAACCGATCAAGGTAGGTGACTTCGTCAAAGTTGGAGAATACCAAGGAACTGTGGAGCGAATCAATGTACGAAGTACTGAATTAAGGACCCTTGATCAAGTTTCCATCATTGTTCCAAACTCAGAACTATTAGAATCTAAAGTGTTGGATTGGGACCATGGATCATCTATTTCTCGTCTGCAAATTCCAGTAAAGGTTGCTTATAGTGCAAGTCCAACCACTGTTAGAGAAGCCTTGATGGATGCCGCCAGGGATTACTCAAGTATTCTCAAAGATCCTCCCCCGCGCGTATTTTTTACTGAATTTGGAGATCACTCGTTAAATTTCTTACTATTGGTTTGGGTTGATGAACCTCAAAAGCAATTTGCCATCAAAAGTGATCTAAATTTTAGAATCGAGACTATTCTCAGACATCGAAAAATTGAAATCCCTCTGCCACAAAGAGACTTAAATATTCGCTCCGGCACGTTGCCGTTAGGTTTACCAGATGAGTTAACCACGTCATTGACTGAACTCTCTCAGTGTATGCAGGCATGGGTAAAACTGCAGGCTCTCTCTCTAAATACAGAACCAAAAACAAATTTCAATCCTAATCCATTACCAAATTCCCAAGAAGATTCTTCGGTTCAAGATGAGAACAAATAGGGTATGCTCTGGCTAAACAGCATTAAAACTGAAAATATTCTCCTTATACTCTTCCTCACCTGATACCACCAGATCAGCCACCGCAGCACCAGACTCAACCAGCTCTTCATGAGTCGGCATGACATTAGCCTGCCATTCCTGAATCACACTAGACTCTGACCTCAGTTTCTCCTTACCATCCCTAATAATCCTGCAATTCATCCGCAGATCATCTGGAGTCTCGACGTAAACCTTGAAGTCCAGATATTCCAGGATTTCGGATAGGGTTAGCACAAAGATGCCCTCAACAATAATGATCGGATGTGGATGGACTAGCTCAGTCTCTCTTTTCCGGGAATTGGTGATCATGTCATAAACAGGCAATTCCGCAGAGTAACTAGACCGCAGCCATTTCAGATGAGTGATCATCAATCCCGTGTCCAGAGCTTCTGGGAGATCGTAGTTGCCACAGGGCATATAGCGATAATAGCGATCGTGGCTGAGAAGCAAGGGCACAGCCATTGTAGCTATACTCTATCCCAACAACCTTTAAGTTCACGGCACGGTCGATCGAGATGTACTAAGGTATATTTAGCTTCCGCCCAGAAACTAAATACATTACTGCTCCACCGCTTGTATGAAATTTTTCATTGAGAAGAGATTGTTCAACTGACTTGTTTTTTCTCAACATCTGCACCCAGTAATCTGTAAAACCCTGATCAGTTCCACCACCTGCTAGATAATATCGTAGAGATTTATCTCGACTCCAACGCCCTCGCTCAACCCAATCCAAATATAGCTGCTTTGAAACTTGTTGTTCTCTAGATGCATAGGGAGGAAATAGAGGAGATACCTTATCAGATATGTATGTTTGGATGTTTTGTAGCCCAAGCTGAGAGAAATAACCAGGAATCAAGTCTCCCAGTGAACTATTGCCTTCACCTAAGTTAGATTTTCCCCGTTCACAGATCGCATGAAATTCTACATCCTTGCAAATCTGCTCTATCGGTTCTCCCGCGCTTAAGTTACTAAATATCAGTACACCTGCTAAGTTATTAGGCTCTGCTACGGCAAGCAGTCCCCCTGGCTTCAGGACACGCATCATTTCCCTCAATACTGTAGTGGGATTAGCTATGTGAATTAGAACTGTTTGGCAAGTCACTAAATCGAATTGGCAATCCGGGAAAGGGATTGCATTAGCATTACCTTGTGCATAGCTGAACCGTTTCTCTATCCCAAGATCTTGTGCTCGTCGTTCTGCTTCTTCTACCCATTTGGGTTCTTGATCAATTCCAACCACAGTGGTGTGAACTGGCAGGATTTGAGAGAGAACTTGTCCCCAATGCCCTTGGCCACAGCCAACATCTAGCACTGTGTTAACATCCTCAACTTTCCATCTTCGCCCCATCAACTGCAAAAAGTCTAGATTCCACCAGAAGTCTCGCGCTTCACCAAAATAGTCTGCTGAATGAAGCTTCTTCCCAGTCTGCTCAAACACTAGAACTCTCCAAAAAAAATGCTGATGCTTAAAAGTCGATTTCATTCACGAATCTAGAGACCAGTATTGCAGCTCTTTATCCCAAGGTTCCAGGCAGATGGCTGATGAATAGTGGGTTATGAAACTGATTGACCAGAGCTGGGATGGTCTTGCCTGCACCACTACCGCTAGCAATATCGATGTCCATGCACTGCGATAGATAATGATACCGATCCTGGCCATTGGTAAACATATTTTCTCAGCCTCATGCATAGTTAGAAATTGGTCGCTTGAGCATTATGTAGTGAACTCGTCTTGACGCAGTTACCAAAAAGACTGAAACTTTCAAAAATATAAGATTCAGAATATAGTTCAGTTCTTAAAGGTACAGTTAGTATTGCTTCAATCTTTCTCCAAGCACCCCCTTCTTAGTGAGTGATGTCAATATGGCGAAATGCCGAATAATAGCAATATTCAATCAAGCCGGAGGCGTGGGTAAAACTACTATCACAATGAATCTTGGATATCACCTTGCTACTCATTCCAAAAAGGTTCTCCTAGTGGATATGGATCCACAGGCTTCCTTGACCAATTTTATGGGCTTAGAGGTAACTGAACTTAAAACAACAATATATGACGCACTAATGGCTGAAGATGTCGTGGACATTGAAGTATATTCCAATATACATGGAATGGATCTAGCTCCTTCCAACATCAATTTATCTAATGCGGAACAAGAATTAGTGCTAGCTGAGCAACGTGAAATTAGACTGAAGGAACCGCTTTCAAAATTACAGGGTGATTACGATTTCATTTTGATTGATTGCCCTCCAAGTCTAGGGATCCTTAGTTATATCAGCTTAGTTGCTGCTACTGATGTTCTTGTTCCAATCCAAACACAGTTTAAATCTTTAATGGGAACTGATTTCCTATTGAGTACAGTCAGTAAGGTTCAAAAAAGACTGAATAAGAATTTGAAGTTTGCTGGATTTTGGCCAACTATGTATTCTGCTGGCAACGTTTTGGATAACCGGACACTTGAGACAATTACTGAGCAACTATCCCAAATTGCAACAATTTTTACTCCACTCCCTCGTGCTACTGCACTTGCAGAAGCATCTGAATATGGTCTCCCTTTAGCTCTCGCACCAAAAAAGAATAAACAGATTCTCCAAATATTTGATGAAGTGTCAACACTTATTGAAGATCTATAGATGAACCGTCAAAAGCATCCTCCGGCCAAACGATCCATGCTGAATAACGTTTCTTTATTCACTGATGATGACGATCCATCAGTGAAATCAGATCAATTGCTTATTAGTAAAATTAGCTTGCCCTCTGAACAACCACGTCGATATTTTGACGTAAAAAAGATGGATCAGCTATGCCAGTCAATCAAAAAACATGGGATTCTAGAAAATCTAATTGTTCGACCTTCTCCTAAGAGGGCAGATCGGTATGAACTTATTGCAGGTGAAAGACGATACAGAGCTGCGAAAAAAGTTGGACTTAAAGAAGTACCAGTAAAGATACTTACGATAGACGATGAACAAGCTCTTCAAATAGCACTAGTTGAAAATCTTCAGAGAGAGGATCTCAACCCAGTAGAAGAGACTGAAAGCATCTTGCAACTACTTTCAATTCATCTAGACAAGCCAATTCCAGAGACTGTTTCGCTTCTTCATCGAATGCTAGATGAGGTTAAAGGTAAAGTTCCCCATAACGTTATGGGGAACAACGTAGTTGAGGCTGTGGAAGAGTTATTTACAGGTCTAGGACGCATGGGATGGAAATCCTTTGTAGTCAACCGACTCCCTTTATTAAAACTCCCCTCAGAAATTCTTGAAGCATTGAGAGGGGGCAAGCTTGCTTATACAAAAGCGATAGCCATTTCCCGAGTCAAGGATGAGCAGGCCAGATCGAATGTATTGCATGAGTCAATTGAGAAGAATCTCTCTCTCTCAGAGATCAAAGCAATCATCAATGGATTAAAATCGTCAGCGAACAAAAAAGTTCCAAAGACTGTTCAAAAATTTTACGATCGAGTATCTATAGTCACAACCAGACTCAAGAAATCCCAGGCTTGGACTGATAAGAATAAGCGGAAGCAAGCTGAATTGCTTCTAAAAGAATTAGAAAGTTTAGCTGAGTAAATACCTATTAAGGGTGAGTCACATGATCACCTACACCAAGACGACCCATGATCGCATCCTCCACCTGAGCTATCAAGTCTTACGACCAGGCTTTTCAATTGCAGAGGTCATCTTTCCAGAAGACCAAGACCAGGAAACTCAACATTATGGGGCATTCGATCACCGAGGAGAAGTAATCTGCTGCATTACTCTCATTCTCTCGACTTGGCAGGGTAAACCCGCTTGGTGGCTAAGGGCAATGGCGACCGCTCCAGCCTGGAGGAACCAGGGGATTGGTACCAGAATGATCCGATACCTACTGGAAGACCTTCAAGAGTCTGATCTGGCCAGGCCGATATGGGGCATGTCCCCACCCATTCTTAAACATTCCTACAATCGCTTGCCCTCAACCGCCATACCTGTTTAAATCGTCACAACACATCAAAACTTGACGACTTAACTGAATCTGATGTCGCAGCAAGACGACCTTGCCGAATTGTTCGCGGCTGAGTTCTTGGCGGGCAAAGCCTACGCTTCCATCGTAGAAGCCCGAAACCAGGCATCTCAGTTGCTGAATCAACCCGTGCATCCTGGCAGTCCCCTAGCAAAACTGGTGGATGAGTCAGTTGAAGCGGGGTTAGTTCGTGCTGCAAGGACGATCATCGGCCACTCTGAAGATCCTCTGAAAACATACACAGATCTAATCGACCTCACTGATCGCCAGCCCAGGCTAGCAGTCCGATCATCAACTAGCGTCAAACAGCAGGCATACTCGACCCCGCTCCCCCTCGCCTATCTTGCGGCTAACCTCGCAGGAATTACGGCTGAGTCCTCTGTATATGAACCGAGTGCTGGGCATGGGGCATTAGTCCTGAATGCTACTCCTGAGAACTGTACAGTCAACGAACTGAACCCAGACCGGGCAGCAGATCTTAGACGGCAGGGTTTTACCGTTACGGAGCAGGATGCCTCCACCTACTTGCCAGAGCAGCTCCATGACGTTGTGATTGCCAACCCTCCCTATGGTCGCATTTGGGGAGACGACAAAAGGGCTAAGCACTTTAAGACACCTGGCAATTCACGAGGCACTAGCCAGATTGATCAGGCGATTTCACTCCAGGCACTCCAAGTCATGAAGCCTGATGGTCGAGGGGTTTTGCTTTTGGGAGGCAAACCGGAAACAGACCCAGGGGAGAGAGCTGAAGCCTACAACACTATAGAAAGTCGGGGGTTCTTCTATGCGTTGTATCAGCAGTACAACGTTACCCAGCACATCACGGTTGCTAGAGACTTGTACAAGAAACAGGGGGCACACTGGCCGCTGGACTTGATTGTAATTGAGGGAAGGGGGAAATCACAGCTACCTCTCCCCGCAGTGGAACCGCCTAAAATCTATGAATCATTTGAGGAATTGCGAGGACTATTAAATGACTCAATCCAGGCGACTACCCAGCTACCAAGATTACCTGAAGTTCACAAAGGTCTGGATGCCCAAGGCACAGGGGGACCAGGCAATATTCTTGGTGAGAGTGCCAACAGATCTAGAGTCGATGGATCTGAGAGATTACCTGGAGTTGATGAACTGTCGGATGGAATGGATGTTCGAGAGTTGGATGAAGGACTTTGGGGAGACTCAGGAGGAACTTCACCAGATGCTAACCAACACATTATTTCAACTGAATCCGGTCCAGAGTCCACCCATGCTTTACGAGGGGGGAGGAGAGACCAAAGAATTGATCCCAGTATGGGCGATGGCATATCAGTGGGGAGCCAGCCTCCTAGAATTCAACGAAACTTGGATGAATTGGTTCCTGCTGACCAATCCAGAAGTGGACTTCCCAGTGGATCTGACACTGCCTCCACCCATGTCCCAGGAGTCCTTGATGGCGAAGCACGACGAAGTGACAATCGATCAATTTCTGATGGAATTGAGAGCAGAATTCAAGTAAACGATACCTTCATTGAGGATAGTGACATGGCAGCAGAGTTCAATACTGCTTATGTTCCCCGCAGCAAAGGCCGTAGCCCTAACACATTGATTCCTACTAACATGGCTGTTTCTGCTCAGCAAGCATTAGATCGCTTCGAGCAAGAGCATGGAGATATCGACGAGTTTGTAATGGATCGCTTGGGATATGACTCCAAGGGACAAATGTATGATGTCCTTTACGCCGAGCAAATTGACTCTCTCGCCCTGGCCTTTGACCAAAAAGACAAGGGCAAAATTTTCCTTAATGGTGACCAAACGGGAAACGGTAAAGGACGATTCGGAGCAGCCAATATTATTGATGCCCAGCGACAGGGCTATATTCCCATCTTTGTTACCCAGAAACCCAACCTCTATGCCTCCATGATCCAGGACTTGGCTGATATCGGCAGGCCAGGTTTTTCGCCTTTCATGACAGATTCCGAGTTAGATTTGCATCTTGAAGATGGTAGAACCTTAAGAACCTCTGGACTCAAGGATCAAGAAAACGAGATGCATCGCCTCACCCAAATCGGACTAGGGGGATATGATGCAATTTTCACGTCTTACAACCAGCTTCAAACAATTAGCAAAAAAGAACCCTATAGACGGCAGTTTCTACGAGCATTAGCAAGTCGGGCAGTGTTTATTTTTGATGAAGCTCACGAGGCAGGCGGTGGTTCATCAAGTCAGAGTTGGAAGAGTAGTAATGCTGCACCTAATCGTGCTGAATTTGTGCGAGAGCTGGTTGATGCTTCGGCAGGTACTGTCTTCATGTCTGCAACCGCTACCAAGAATCCAGCGGTCATGGATCTCTACGCGAGACGAACCGATGCCATTCATGCCGTTAACAGCATGGATAATCTAGAGAATACGCTTAAGGCTGGCGGCATCCCACTTCAGCAAATGATGGCAACTCAGTTTGTTAGCTCTGGGAATATGCTTCGCCGCGAGAGAACGTTCGAGAATATTAGCTTTAGTGCTAAGACCGTTCCTGTAGATCACGGGATTGCAGATAACATTGCCGCAATTATGCGAGGGATTGATCGGTTTGATCGAGCCAAGAGTAAAGCAATGGAGGAGCTTAACAAAGAAGTCAGAAAAGAAGCCAAATCAGCTAGCGAAGATAATGCAATCGGAAAATCCGGTGCATCTTCATTAAATTTCACTTCGTTGATGCACAACGCCATTGACCAAGGGCTGCTCTCCCAAAAAGCAGAGGCGACTGTTCAAGAAGCTATTGCTGCACTGAAGCGAGGTGAGAAACCATTAATCGCTGTTGCCAATACAATGAATTCCTTTATTGCAGACTATGCAAAAGATAGGGAGATCAAAACTGGCGATGCAATTAATGTGACGTTTGGGGATGTATTAGAGCGATACTTAACTCGCTCCAAAGATGTTCAAATCACTGATTATCAAGGCATCTCTGATACTCGCCCTATGACGGAAGCAGAGCTAGGAGTCGAAGCAGTTGAAGCATACCAAGAAGTACATGAGCTAATCGCTGACTCTGATTTCTCTTCCATTCCTCTCAGTTCCATTGACTACATGAAATATCGCCTTTCTCAAGAGGGCTATACCGTCGATGAGATTACGGGACGAAAAAGCATTATCAATTATCAGGGAGGTGAACTAATCTATGGCCTGCGCTCAAATAGAGAGGTTAAGCCCCAGGCCAAGATTGATGTGGTAAATCGCTTTAACGGTGGTGAATTAGATGTCGTAATCCTCAACCGCTCAGGGGCAACAGGTATCAGTCTCCATGCTTCAGAACGGTTTGCGGACCAACGCCCAAGGCACATGATCGTGGCCCAAGCAGAGCGTGATGTCAACCAAGTCTTTCAGATGTTAGGACGTGCAAATCGCTTTGGACAAGTCGTGGAACCCAAATTCACTTTGGTGATGGCCGATGTCCCCGCCGAGAAGAGACTCGGAGCCATGCTTGCTAAAAAGATGGCATCTTTGAATGCTAATACTACTGCCGCACGAGATTCAGATCTGAGCATTGGGAACGTCACGGATTTTGTCAATACCGCTGGAGAGGAGGTGGTTACAGAACTACTGGAAGAACACCCCGAAATCGATGCTATGTTGTCCTATCCAAGTCAGGGAAGCGTTGGTGGGACTGATTTCCCTCTTATTAGTAGAACAACAGGCCGCATCCCCCTCTTACCCATCAAGCAACAAGCAGAACTGTACGACCTGATCGAAACCGAAACCACTGCCCTCATCCAACAGAAAGAAGCGATGGGCGAGAACGTCTTGGAGGCAGACAAGTTGGACCTCGATGCCCGCACAATTGCCAAGATGGAAGTTGTCCCAGCAGACGCCGCGATCAAGAGCGAGTTCACCGGGCCTGTCAATCTAGAAGTCGTCAATGCAAAAGTCACGACCAAGCCCCCGATGCAATTGGGAATCATCAACGATGTCCGTGAGAACTTGGGTCAGTCTAGGGTTAAGACGGTGGACGACCATGATTTTGATGCAATTGAAGACCAGGCCAAGGAGCAGAACCGAGGCTTAAGGAATCAGGTTGAGAATCGATTGAAAACCTATAGTCAGAAAGCAATGGGGGAGGCAAAAACCCCAGAAGCAGCAAGCCACTTAGAGACAAAATTCGACAAACAAATGGGGCATTTCCAATCGCTCACCAATCGCTTTCGGATTGGCAGCACCGTTCAGCTTTCTTCAGCAGAAGGCAAGGTTTCCTATGGGGTAATCGCCAACATTGCCGAGAAAGCCAAACCTCTGGGAAGTCCCGCAGCACTGACGAACTGGAAGATGCAGATCATCACTACTGAAGGCAAAAATATCTCTGTTCCTTTCTCAAAAATCAACTCTGGTAAACCTTCCGCAGTTAGCATCATGCCCCAAGGGAAAACCTGGAGAGGAGAGAGCATTTATGAAGATTTTGATAGCAGGCAACAGAATCAGCGCACGGAAATGCAGGTCTTCACTGGCAATCTGATCAAAGCGTATGAGGAGAATCCTGAAGGCAAGTTCATTAACTTCACCACCAATCAAGGCCAGGTGCGCCAAGGGCTGATCATGCCCGACGACTTCGATATCACTCAGCAGCTCCGGGAACGTCCCGTGATATTTGAGGAACCCTATCAGGTCAAAGCATTCCTGACAGAGGTGACCAAGAATCTGGGTGTAGTCCATGACAACCCAGAGAAGAACCTGGCAATCAAGGCCGATGCATCAGCGAAATTGCGCGGCACCCCCATCGAGCATTTTGTGTTGACAGTGCCCAGCTCTACCCGTGTCGGCGGCACGTTTTTCTTGAATGAAGACTTGCTAGATGCTGCCCAGAGTGAGTTCTTCTCTGTCGCTCATCGGATGGAGATGCATGTTGCCCCTGAGAATCTGGAGGCAGCGTTGAAGGTGATCATGAAAGACGAGGGCATTCAGATCGCGGCCTTCGACTTCAAGGACATGGCACGGGATTACTTGGGTCAGATGCTGCCGACGATGGAGCAGATCGAGGAAAACCAATTCGAGCAGCAGGCCAACTTCGTACCTTACGTTGAGCCAACGAAGGGAACCGCAGCCCAGCTTGATATGCTGCTCCAGTCTGATGCTGTAGAGCCGAGTGAAATCCCGCAAGTTGAAGCTGTTCAATCTGCACCGGACCAGGACACTACCCAGCCCACCCAGGACAACACCAAGCAGATTGCCCCACCCGCAAAGCAGGCAGGCAAGGCAGAGCAGTTTGTGGCCCAGTTCCTACATGAGGGGGGATTGGCCCAGGAAGTTCTGAAGGGTGATGATTTCCACTTCAAGATCAAGAATGGACCCTATGAACCTCTGGTGGTGGAGCAGCATTCTGACCAGCTTTACCTGACTCACTACTATGAGCAGAATGGGGACTTATGTCTAGATTCTGAAATGGTCTTTGGAATTGATGGGCAAGGGAAGCTCAATCTTGAAGAGACAGCAGTTCAAAATCCATTTACTGGAGGGGAGTTGCGAGAACTGGATCGGGAGTTTGGGGGGCTTTTTGCCCAGAACATCGTCAATCAGGGCTTTGCACAAGCAGCTCTAGAGCAGTTGCCTGAGCTATTAAAGGAGCGAGAGGCAGAGCAGGTTGATGCACCTGAACCTGAAGTTCCAGAATCCGTTATCAAAAAAGTAGATGGTGCAATTGCATCCATCCAGTCATTTAATGAAGCCGTGGAGGCTGGTCGTTACCTGGATCAGCAGCATGGCGGCAATGGACGATACGAGTATGAAACGTTCCAGAAAAGATCAGTCACTTTCCCCAAAGAAACAATTTCCAAGTTTCGAGAAATGTGCCCGAAGAATGGGGTCGATGCAGAAAAAGTCTTAAAAGAGTTGGGGTATGTACCACCACTGGAGATGACCAATGCTGCTAAAGAATGGCTTAGAGAACCAGACAAAACCCAAACAATGGAGTCACAACAGACTGTTGCCGAGAATATCGAGCAGTCACCGCCAGAGACAGTTGTAGATTCGGATATTCAAGAAGTCGCAGCAGAGAAGCCACCGAAGACACCTAGCCAGCCCACAGCAAAAGCGCAGCAGCCTCAGCAGGAAACACCGACCCAGCAAACAGAAGCACCCAAGCCAAAGCCCAAACCCCAGGCTAAACCAGAGGACTGGGCAATCTACAACTCAGCTTTGAAGCGGGGCCATCCATACCAGGCTAGAGCGAAGGATCGAGTAGCGGCTTATCAGGGAGGAGTACCGCTCGACACACGGGCGAGTATCGCGTTAGGCAAAGATTTTAAGGAGTTTACGAAGGAGCTGAATTCAATTCGGGACTGGTATGGAGCAGCTAAACAATTAGATAGGAAAGCTCCTTACTTAGATCGTATCGCTAAGGTAGGCCAGATAGATCAGAAAATGGTGTCTGAGACAGCAAAGGTCTGAAAAGCTTATACTTCAGTGACTCTGAGCGTAGCGAATTAGTCATGACTGAAAAACAAGCCCATCAAAATCGTACGGCAATTGTTCATTTTGGTGCAACCAAACAAGACTATTTAGACCTGGTGCAAGCAGACAATCGCCGCCCCTTAATCGAGTATCTGCAAGCGCCCCTGACAGCCCAACTCTCTCCAGAACGTCATAAGCCCTGCTGCCGTGATACCAGTCGTTATACGCTCCATGCTTTACGAGAGCGCCAAGTTCAAGGGTGGTTAGGACCAGTCGAGACAATCCCTATCTGTCGAGTGCGCTGCCAAAGCTGTCGAGCCGTTTTCACGGTTTTGCCCAGCTTTATCCTGCGCTATCGTCGTCAAGATGCCGACTGCTTGGGGAAACTGCTGGAGTTGAATTTAGGCATGGGACTGAGCAACAGAGAGACGGCTACGATTTATAGCTGGCAGGGAGCAGAGCGAGGTTGGCAACCCGGTTGGGTTTGGAGTCTGGTGCAGTGGTTGGGGAACTTGATGCCTGTGTATTTACTTTTACTGCGTCTGGGACTCACCCCCCGCCCATTTACTCAGTGACGAGAAGTTTGCCAGTTTAGAGAGGGAGCAAATCTACTTGTTTTTGGTGGCTCAAGCTGAATTGATTTGGTATACCGAATTGATGAAGTCCACGGATGAGGATGCTTTTCAAGTCACCATCCATCGGTTTCTGACGGAAATGGACGCCGCCGCACAAGCCACAGGTCACTTAGATCAAGCACAACTGTATGTCCCCGCATCGGTGACCACCGACGGCTGGGTCGCTTCTCAAAATGCTTGGATATCTGAGGTTGGCCTCGACTTGATAGAGTGCAAACTCCATGGCCAAAAACGGGTGAGTGCCACGTTTGATGATTTCTCAAAGACCCACCCTGCAGATAGATCAGAAAATGGTGTCTGAGACAGCAAAGGTCTGAAAAGCTTATACTTCAGTGACTCTGAGCGTAGCGAATTAGTCATGACTGAAAAACAAGCCCATCAAAATCGTACGGCAATTGTTCATTTTGGTGCAACCAAACAAGACTATTTAGACCTGGTGCAAGCAGACAATCGCCGCCCTTAATCGAGTATCTGCAAGCGCCCCTGACAGCCCAACTCTCTCCAGAACGTCATAAGCCCTGCTGCCGTGATACCAGTCGTTATACGCTCCATGCTTTACGAGAGCGCCAAGTTCAAGGGTGGTTAGGACCAGTCGAGACAATCCCTATCTGTCGAGTGCGCTGCCAAAGCTGTCGAGCCGTTTTCACGGTTTTGCCCAGCTTTATCCTGCGCTATCGTCGTCAAGATGCCGACTGCTTGGGGAAACTGCTGGAGTTGAATTTAGGCATGGGACTGAGCAACAGAGAGACGGCTACGATTTATAGCTGGCAGGGAGCAGAGCGAGGTTGGCAACCCGGTTGGGTTTGGAGTCTGGTGCAGTGGTTGGGGAACTTGATGCCTGTGTATTTACTTTTACTGCGTCTGGGACTCACCCCCCGCCCATTTACTCAGTGACGAGAAGTTTGCCAGTTTAGAGAGGGAGCAAATCTACTTGTTTTTGGTGGCTCAAGCTGAATTGATTTGGTATACCGAATTGATGAAGTCCACGGATGAGGATGCTTTTCAAGTCACCATCCATCGGTTTCTGACGGAAATGGACGCCGCCGCACAAGCCACAGGTCACTTAGATCAAGCACAACTGTATGTCCCCGCATCGGTGACCACCGACGGCTGGGTCGCTTCTCAAAATGCTTGGATATCTGAGGTTGGCCTCGACTTGATAGAGTGCAAACTCCATGGCCAAAAACGGGTGAGTGCCACGTTTGATGATTTCTCAAAGACCCACCCTGATTGGCTACCTGACCAACTCCAACAACTCAAAGATGATTTCGATTCAGTTCTAAATGCTTCTTCACTAGCGTCTTATTCCCAAAGGGTGCGACGCAATCGTGAACGCTATGGCCATGAACCGACGTTGCTCAAGCGATTGGATATTCTCAAGCACAAACGCTTTCTGTTTACGAATCACCTAAAACATAAAGACGCTTCCGCCTATTCTGCACCTTTAGATCGCTCCATGCGATTCTTGGACAAGAAGCTCATAAAATTTGGGCAATATCGAGCAGAGGATGCCATTAATCCCATGGTGAATGCCTGGGCGATTGTGAATAATCTACGACAGTTTCTCCCTGATGCGAAAAAGGCGGGGCAATCTTTAGCGGAACATTTCGGAGTTCAGCTCAAAGGTATGCCTTGGATGGAGGCTCTTAACCTATGCACCATGGGAAGTCTGGATATCATGCTTGCGCCTACTTTCTAGCAGACACCATTTTCTGATCTATCTGCACCCTGATTGGCTACCTGACCAACTCCAACAACTCAAAGATGATTTCGATTCAGTTCTAAATGCTTCTTCACTAGCGTCTTATTCCCAAAGGGTGCGACGCAATCGTGAACGCTATGGCCATGAACCGACGTTGCTCAAGCGATTGGATATTCTCAAGCACAAACGCTTTCTGTTTACGAATCACCTAAAACATAAAGACGCTTCCGCCTATTCTGCACCTTTAGATCGCTCCATGCGATTCTTGGACAAGAAGCTCATAAAATTTGGGCAATATCGAGCAGAGGATGCCATTAATCCCATGGTGAATGCCTGGGCGATTGTGAATAATCTACGACAGTTTCTCCCTGATGCGAAAAAGGCGGGGCAATCTTTAGCGGAACATTTCGGAGTTCAGCTCAAAGGTATGCCTTGGATGGAGGCTCTTAACCTATGCACCATGGGAAGTCTGGATATCATGCTTGCGCCTACTTTCTAGCAGACACCATTTTCTGATCTATCTGAGGTAGGCAATGAATATAAGCAGGGCAAACCGCTCTCCGATAGAGCCAGAACCACTATGAAGCAAGACATCAATCAATCTTCCTACAATCGATTTTCAGAAGGATTGAGTCAGGAGAACCCAGAGGTATTTCTAACCAGGCTGGCCGCGAATGCTTCAAAGGCAGGGCTGACGCCACCTAAAGTTATGGGTACTTTGTCTGTTGCTTCAGAAGTACAATCTATTCGCTACCAACAGGGAGAACAGGCTAGCCTCAAGTATTCCCGAAAGATCATGATGAAGGGATTAAAACTTAAAAACCAGGAGCGACCAAAAACCATCGTTCCACAACAACAACGAACCCAAGAAGTTAATCAAAACCGGGGAATTGGAAGATGAACGACGATCTCGAACTATCACCAGAAATTATTGAAGGCGCAAAAATCATTCGGTTGGGTCAATCATTGATCCAGCTAAAAAATGCAATGGAACACGCTGAAATAAGAGCAGGAGAATCTATCACGAATGCTGGGGCGCTTGATAGAGCAGAGATTGTGACTGAGATTCAATCACTCCTCATCAATATCAAATCTATACGGGAAAAGCTGAAAAACCCCCAAATCCAGGAATGGACTGCGGCAGAGGAGGAGATTCCATTTTGATGGAATGCTTGTCAACACTGGAAACACTAGTACATTGGCTTCCCTATCCTCCACCTCCTCTGATAACCCGCTATCTTGTTTCGAAAAGTTGGCTAGTTTCTTTTTAGGAGGATCAGTTCACACAAGATATCAAGTTCTTCTTCTTAAGATTGTCTATAGGAATATTTATATTTTTTATTCGTAGTAGCTTTATATTTCTAGTATTCTGACTGAGATGAATTCTATATAAAAAAGCATGCGACTAAAAAATGTCTACATCCGTTTTTATAAATCATTCAACTTTGATTACCTTAGAAAAAATCACCCAAAGGCTAAACCTAGCCCTTGGGATTTACTTGAAGATGGCCGATGGTATCCATATGTTCGAATTCCTATTGAAAAAGAAATTACAGCCGTCGTAGGAGCAAATGAGTCTGGTAAATCTCAGTTATTATCAGCCATTGAAAAAGGAGCAAATGTCAAAAATATTGATAGGTCAAAAGATTTTTGTCGATACTCTCAATTTTATACAATTGATAGAGACAAACTAAATTATCCTTCTATCGGTTTTGAATGGACCGATCTATCAGAATCAGAAAAAAATACGATAAATGAAATTGTATCTTATGAATTAAATAAAGATAAATCAAGCAAAGAAGATTCTGAGTCTAAAAAAGCAAATAAAAAAACTAAAGGCACTGAAGAATCTAGCATCGAAGCAGAGATATTACTCGACACCTTTAAAATTTTCTATACCAATATTGGAGATTATACAATATATATAAATACAGAAGACGAATGTATAAAACTGGATGAAAAGAGCATAGATAAATACAAGAATATACTACCTAATATTTTCCGAATTGATTCAGATATTGCTTTGCCAGAAAGCATACCTATTAGATGTTTGATCGAACAGGATCTAAAAGACAAATTATCTGACTTACCAACAGTCGATAGAAGGAGTAGATCAAGTTTTTTTCAAGGTATTTTTAATCTTTTTGATAATGATTCAGAAGATTTAAAAATTGAAGATGTTGAAAAAATAAAATCAGATCTTTCAAGCGATCTAACCCTTGAGAAAATCAACTTAGTTAAGTCACTAATTTTTGATGTAGCTAATATTGATCTTAAATCAATCGAAGAATTGTCAGAAGCACTAAAAGAAGGAAATCAGGAAGGTGTAGTTAATGGGATTACACAAACAATTACTGATAATCTGAGAAAAACATTGAATTTCCCAAGATGGTGGGAACAAGATAGAGAGTTTAATATTAAAGTAGATGCTAGAGATTATGATCTAGTTTTTACTATTATCGATAGAACACAAACAAACTATTCATTTGATGAAAGAAGTAATGGTTTAAAATATTTTTTGAGCTATTATATCCAGTACCGTGCTTATAAACCAAAAAATCTAAATAGCACTGAAATACTATTAATGGATGAGCCTGATGCATATCTCTCTAGTCAGGCTCAACAAGATCTTCTAAAAATATTTGAAGGATTTGCTAATCCTGAAGATCAACAAAATCCAGTCCAAGTTATCTATGTTACACATTCTCCATTCTTAATAAACAAAAATCATGCTGAAAGAATTCGTGTACTCGATAAAGGGGCTGGCGATGAAGGTGCCAGAGTTGTTAAAGATGCTAGCAAAAATCATTATGAGCCTTTAAGATCTGCATTTGGTGCTTTTGTAGGTGAAACTACCTTTATTGGGAACTGCAATTTATTTGTGGAAGGACTAGCAGATCAAATTCTTATTGCTGGAGCTTCAAATCATATTAGAAGACTTGAGAAAATATCAAATCTAGAAATTCTAGATCTCAATAAAATTACAATTGTACCTGCTGGCTCTGCTAGTCATATACCTTATCTAGTTTACTTAGCAAGAGGCCGAGACGTTGAGCAACCCCCTATTATTGTTCTCTTAGACAGTGACGCATCCGGTAATGATGCAATGAAAACTTTGAGTAGAGGGAAGGACAATGGTAATAATAAACCGCTGAATAAAGAATTTATTCTGGAAATTAGAGATTTAGGCAGTAAAAAATCTATAGTTCCAACACATGAAAACTTAACTGAGATAGAAGATTTAGTTCCACTATCAATCTACGAACAATCAATTCAGCTTTATCTCAAAGAATTTTGTGGAGTCAATCAAGATAAAATAGAATCCATTTGCTCCAAAAAACTTAAGAATTCATTGGATTCAGAGAGGGGTACATTTAATAGTTTAGATAATTATGTAAGATCTAATTCTAAAGAGGAGTACCATTTGGAAAAAGTTGGCCTTGCGCGTAGTGTAATCTCAGTAGTTAAGTCAATTTATGATGAACACAATAGCTCAGGTAACACTAGTTATCCTGAGAAACTAGCCTCCTTTGAAAATAACTTTAAAGTACTCTTTGGTAAATTAAATTCTATGCAAGCTAAAGCCGAGTATTCTTGCTCGCAAGCTAAAGTTTTCGAAAGATTGAAGCGAGTAAAAAATCGTTTTTTTCAAGATAAAAATATTGATTCAAAAATCAAAAGAGAATCAGTAGTAAGAATGCTAGTTGAGATGGAAAACTCATTAGATGACAGTTTTGAAAGCAACTATATTAGTTTGGCAATAAGTGAATTGCGCGAAACATACAAACTAAACATCGATTTACATGAGTTCATCTCAGATATTGAAAGACTTCAACTTGATATCAATAAGGTAATTTATGCTGGCAAGCGAGAAAGTCAAACATTTACTACTGAAGATCTTGAACCAGAGAGAGCATCTTAACGTTACAAAAAATTTTTCAATTCAATCAATACACTTCAGCAGAATAACAGCAGCCCCCCAGCCACCCAGCCCCCAAGTCCCCTCAGAGGCCAGGTACATCAGTCCTTGACTAAGACTTTGCGGCCTCTTCCCTCATCATGCTAGACAGCGATGACTCAACTTTCTTCTTAGCAGTTCGACGCTTGCCCCCACCACTAGCCACAACTGGAGTTGGGTCTTGAGGAACGGCTAGCTCATCATCGAGCGGATCAGGGTCGAAGACCATAACAGAGGATTCCTCGACTTCGCTGATAGGCTTCTCCACCTCAGCCACAGATGCAACCTCCTCCAGGTCTGCCAAAACATCAGGAGCCTGATCCTCAGCCTCGACCTCAGAAGTATCCTCAACCGGGCTGTCGGCCAGGAATGCCTGGGTCTGGACCTTGAACCAATCGATAGCTTTATCATGCAGTTCCCAGTGGGCATCAATCCGGTCTGTGAGCTGGGTCTTGATAAGCGTTTGGATGAACAACGTCTCTTGCCGACAACCTTTGCGGAAGACAGCCACAGCATTTCCTTTGACCTCATCAAAGATGGGGCCATGCTTCTGGCTCACTTTGGACAGGCCCCAAGAGCAGAGGATAGTGAAGTTTTTCCAGCCCTGGATTTCCTTGTGAATGACGAACAGGAAGACTTGGCTTGCAGCCATGCCAACTTTTTTAGCGGCAGAGTCAATCACTTCGGTGGAGGCAGATTGTTCGATTTTGACGTTGGTAATCAGTTTCATGAGTGTTGTCCTTTGAATAACGAATAGTGGATAGGCACGACTGGCATGTGCAATCGAGTCGGCCCTGTTGATATTGAGAAAACGGAAAGGGAGGTCTTTGCCTCTTGGGGAATATACCCCCAACAAAAATCAGGCTCGATGTGGAGCCGTGGGCGGGATGGATTTGGAGAAAAAACTTTGGGTGGGAATGCCCCACTTCCTAACCACCAGGGTAGCGTGGATGGCTTTGTGCTACAAGGATTGGGGGATTAGGGTTTCTGATCGGTGGCGGGAGGGAGACTAGGCTTTGCTGATGATTAGTGTGCTTGTGATGAGAATTACTGGAGATCCACAACCGAAGATTCGTGGATGACGATATGGCGAGTTTTATCGACCGATAGCCATCCTTTCTTTCGCAGTTCACCAAGAATGCGAGTGGCTGTAACACGAGTGGCCCCTACCAATTCTGCAATTTGTTGATGAGTTAATCTAACCTCAATTCTTACTCCATCTGGGGTCTTTTCCCCGATCTCTCTTGTCAGCAACAACAGCAACTCCTGAAAGCGATCGCTCACACGACGATGCAGATTTAGAGCTAATAACGCTTCAGTTTGTTGTAACCGCCGATTCAATTGAACCTGAATCCCTTGTGCCAGAATAGGCGACTGCTCCAACTCTTGCTGACTGATACGCATGAGTACCACATCCGTTAACGCAGTTGCTGTATAGGGATCAATTTGAGTCAAGGGTAAACCAAAGGGCATCTCTGGACAAGCCAATCCTAGGATCGCTTCATTCCCATCACCATCTGAAGTATGTAGTTGAATGATTCCCCGGCACACGATCCAAATATCATGGGAATGCAAAACAATATTGAAACCTCTTTTAAATTCGTAGGTTTGGCGTCCTTGATAGACCTCTTCAAGTGACTGCGACCAATGGAAAGAGGATAATGCTGGTGAAATCTGCGTTTGTGACATTGGTGCGTCCTAAGATCTGGCCCTTACTCTAAAATCTCAATATTGGGGTTAAATCCAAATTAAGAGAGATTGTCAATAGAGATATGATTATTTTCCTTCAGAGCCATGCTCAAGTTCAAACTGAACATTGAGATATGACCGCTAAAACCTTTGCCCTAAGTATACTAACAATTCTCTCGTGAAGGTGTGGGGGTTATTTCACATAATTTCAGTTGAGAAATTTATCAATAGAACTATCAACGGAATCCATTGAGATTCACCTATTTTTTTAAACACCTTGCAATTCATCACAAACCACAATATCGAAGCTAATAAGGTTATTCACCAACAAGTCATCGTTAAAGGCCATCAGAGCGTCTTGAACTACGATAGAAATATACCTTCGCGTATTCCTGATGGCTTATCCCCTTTCAGCCACTAAACTCATCACCTACCAGCAGTGCCCCAAAGCCTACAACTTCAGATATGAGCGGGGACTCTCTTCACCCTCTGCCTTCGGATCGCCTGCCTTTGGGATTGCCCTTCACAAAACACTCGCAGATATCTACAAAGACTGGAACTACGATTACCCCCTCCCTTCCCTGGATTGGTTTGCCGTTTGCTGGCAGCACCATACTGGAGATCTGAAACCAGCCCAGATTCATGAGGGGTGGATGGCCTTGCAGCTCTATTACGAGAAATACGTTGCCCCGCTACCCATGATTCGCAAACCTCTTGGAGTTGAAGGAAAGATCAAGGCCAGCTTCCAGGTGAATAATATCGAGTTTTCCATCACAGGCCGTTATGACCGCTTAGACTACACCGATAATGGTCTAGAGCTGATTGACTATAAGACCAGCAAGACGATTGGCCCATCCGATGGCATCGATCTACAGCTTGGATTGTACTTTTTGATTCTGGAGCAGGTCTACCCAGAGGCACTGGAAACGCTGAGTTTAATATATCTACGGCAAGGTCAGAAAGTTACGTTTGATGTGACGCCTGACCATCACCAGCAGGTACGAAAGTTGATCGGAGACATCGCGGTAAAGCTTAGAGCAGATGATGAGTGGAAACCAGAAGTTGGTGGGCACTGCAACCACTGCGGGTATCAGAAGTACTGCCCTGCGAAGTCCAAGAAGCCAGAGCCATTACCGGAGGGGACGAGGGAGGCGAGGCAAGTTCAGCTGGTTTTAGGGATTTGATTCAGCTCTCACGGAAAAGTGACCACAACAGTAATGCCCTCTACCACAGTGGTAGAGGGCATTACTGAATATTAAAAGAAAGTCCCTTCGACACTAGCAGCATCCATACCCCGTAATGCTTGGACTTTAGGTCTGCTAATCTGCGTCTTACCCTTTCGGTGTAAGTTGCCATTTCGGGGACTTAAACTGAGCTGGTGTGGGGGGTATGACAGCCCAATACATCTACTGTAGCTATCGATGCAATACAAATTAAACCGAAGAATTACTGAATCTTAAGAGATTTTTATGAGGAAATATCAGTGGTAGTGCGGATTACAATCAAATATCTTTCTTTATTCTAGATATAGACCTAAATTTATCCAATTCTTTAAAGATTTAAGCAGACAATGGGGTCTACGAGTTTGTCATCAAAATGCCGACCTAATATATGCATGGTCGGCAGTATTTAAATAAATATCAAAAAGCTGGCTTTTATATTTGTCGCCAACGGTATTTATGCTGTTAGTCTCATAATGCGCTGAATTTCTATATTCCGGTAGGGTTGATCTACCCGAAACGCAGCTAATCCCTCATCCAACCTGGACAAGTATCGACCTCGCCTGTCTGGAATACACTGAAGAGTTGTTCTGCAAACGCCACCGGAATAAACCAGTGGGCACAACCGATGTACAAATATGCATGGGCAGGTTCTCCCAGATAGAAAATTTCCAGGTTGATGTCACTATTTTGCTGCCAGATATCTTCTTCGTAGAGACTGGTTCCTCCTGGACAGATATAGGTGCAGATTAAACATTCATCGAAACTACCATCTTCCATATAGCCGATGTAGTTCTCTTGGTAAAAGTCAGAGGTTTTGAACTTGCGAATGACGATATGCAGCTCCCCTGGCCCCTGAATCTCCAGCTCTTGTCTACCAGGATGATCCGTGATGCCGACTCGCCACCCCTGAATGTATTCCCTCTTCATCCGCAATCACCTCCGTCATCCAAACTCTGGAAATTCTCTCACTCGCAGCTCTTCCGGCCACTCTTGTATATCCCCACCCTTCGCTGAACGGAGCTTGGGAACACCCACGGGTTTGCTGCCGAGCTGCTTGATAAACACGGGGATATCTGCGGTCTTACACTGGTCTCGGATGGAGCGAATCCAGTCCACATCGTAAGGCCGAGCGCCAGGGCCAGACTCACCCCCGGTGATGCACCAATTTGCGGCAAGAGCACCAAGATCTACGGGTTTGAGCAGTGGTTCACAACTCAAAAACCGGACTGCTGCTGGTGTTTCTGCTAGCAACGGAATTCGCTCATCTGCGGCTTTCTGGTTCTCGACTGATACGCCTAACCAGAGATTGGACAGGGGCCAATCCCATTGACATGATTCAAGGTCAGCCAATACCTTTTGGCTAGCATTGGTTGATCGGCCCTTAATGACAGCAGCAATCCGAATTCTGTTTTTGGCAGTCATGAGATAATCCCGCATTCGTCTTGGTCGTTTGGTCAGCATCTGCACTGTGACTTGAGGATTGAGCGCGATTGCAGCAAAAATCTGATCCAGCCACTCGTCTTTCACGGCTGGGTGGAACGGGTCAGACATCGACGGCATGAATACCCTGATCGGTTTCCGAAACTTGAATAGCTTCTCCAACTGCTCAGGGACAAAATTCACCTGGCCTGTCCAGTTCCCCTGCTCATCCACAACCCCCTGATACTGGGAAAACTGTTGCAGCCGTCCTGACTTTGAAGCTCTGGCTGCATAGCAATGCTTACAACCGCTTTCCTTGGCTCCCTTAGCTCGAACTTTTGTGCAGCCCACCAAACAATTGATGGTGTGATCGGTCCATTCGATAGTGGTCATGTCTTTTGCTCCATCAAAATTTTCAACGTTTCAGATCGGACATCTCGGAGTCCCTGCCCCCCGCGATAGGGACTAGGATCAGGCAGTGCAACGATGTTTCCTAACTGCCAAGCAAAGCGCCCAGGTTGCCAGCACCCCACGGCCAGCTCCAGTTCGGTTTGTGTGTCGATAAGCCTGGAGTCCATCTGGGGACAGTCCACCAGATCCGCAATCGCCACGATGCAACCGAGTGGGTAATCACATGGTTTGCGCGGCACCTTGTCACCCGTCAGATCATTAACTTGGCTCACTATGGCTTGCCCATCTAAGCCGATGGTTCGCTTGGCCGCATGAATAGCCAGCTTGCCTCGGTAGCGAGTGCCCCAAGAGCGGGTTTCAAATTGCTTGAGATTCAGGGCAATGAAGGTTGCCCACGGTTGCCAGAGGGTAATGATTTTCATGGCTATGCCTCCGCTCCCCAGTTCTCCCAGCCTGGACGAGGGCACCGAGAGAACAACTCAATCCGCTGACCCCCGAGGGCATCACCTAGCCGATCTGCCATCTGGTAAAACTCTTCAGGCTTTTGAGAATGCTTACCCACAGGAGCTTGAAATGCGGTGGGAATATCGGTTAGTCCAAGGGCAGTAAAGGTCTTGGCCTTACCTTTACGACCTACTAAAATTTGCTCAGTTGCATTTCGCCCATAGTGTCCAATACCGTATCTAATCTTGCTTCTGTCTTGAGTAACCTTGACCCACGTATGAATTGCCTTATATTCAAACCCCCAGGACGCCATGACTTTGAATGCCAACGGTAGGTGATTATTTGTCGTCCACAACAACAGATAAGAATCTGGAGCGGCAATCGAACTCACAGGCATCGCCAAGATTTCCTCATCGGTCATCGAGGGATAAGGGCACCGTCCACGGTGGGTTTTGTCAGATTCTCTGAGGTGATAGCTCCACGGTGGATCAGCCACGATCAGGGAATAGGCACCCACAGGAAGGGCTGGGGTATTCGGAACAAGGTTGAGCGTAATAGCAAGCTTCTGCTGACCACGCTTGTCAGTGGGGGCATACATGGTTTTGCTCCAAGGTATAGAGAGTTGTATTCAGTCAAATTATTCAAACTAGTGAGAGCTGCTTGACCTTCCCGGTCGCCTCTTGCCAGGTCTGCTCAAAGTAATTCGGTCGATGCACCTTATCTTGAATAAATCCAGGGGCCGCAACCCAGAACCCTTCACAGGTCAGGGACTCATTAGGCTTCCTGTGGTACTCGTAAGCTCTGGTGTAGGTCGGGTCTGATTCGTCACAGGTATAGCCGTGTTGCTTGGCAATCACACTCACTTGAGCATCAGCAGCACTACGATGCATTGGCTCAGACACTCGCGTGACTCGCCTACTGATTTGCTTGCCTTGATAAATGCGCTCAACCCGGTAAACCACCCAGTCAATTGAGTCTAGGTGATTCACTGCCAACTCCCTGACAGATTGGGGGGCAACCTCCCAGGCAGAGCGACTGGCAAACAGCTTCATTCTGGGGTTGAGGGCAAGCGCCGCAGCTTCCAAAACCAAGGCGTACAGGCCCGCATCCGGTTCAGCTTCCCAGCGCTGCCTCGCCTGTTCGGGCTTACAGAAGGGACAGAAAACACAGGCCGACTTGAGCCAATCTGCCCCGGTCTTTTCATGGATGTAGTCAATGCAAGTCTGTCTATCCCAGCCCCATTCTTGGAGGGGGAATCGATAATCAGACCCCATGCAGGGGTAATCAGCACACTTGGCTGAGCGCTTTTCTTCCCCTTTGCAATAACCCAGATATGGACCGATGGCCTCACCAGAGAGATGATCCGATATCCAGCTATCAATGACGACACCTTTAAACTTCATGGCACAGGTATGGGCACCACTCACAGGTTGGCTGGTGCCTGCAATTTTGAGAGAATGACCGAGAGTGTAATCTCCTTCGATATGGCAGATCTGGGGGTTTCGAGTATCACTCAAGACGGTGTATCCATCTTTTTTAGAGTGACCCGCCTTGGCGACCTGGACAAAGCGAATCTGATGTTGCCTGAGCAAGGGCAAGATGTGTGCTTCGACCAAGTGCTTAGTGGATTGATGTTCGTTACCCGTCTGAGCGGTTATCAATATCAGATCATCAAAGCTAGAAAAAGGGCGATTTTGGGGATTGTAGATCCAGGAAAGCAAAATTGCAGTTGAGTCAACTCCTAAACCCAAATTAAGTACGTGCATCATGGGTAGCTCTTCAAGACATCGTAGAGGAAGAAATACAAAAACATTCCGAAGTAGAGGGACTGCCAGAGCAGCCACCAGAGAAGGGTGTAGGCGTCCATAATTGCCTCCTAAGTTTTCAAATTCCAGGTGGAAACTGAAATATTCGCGGTTTCAAAAATGTGGGGATGACAGGGAATCAAGGCAACGTTGCACAATCATCTGCATTACGGGTGGAGTAACGGCGTTGCCAAGCTGCTTGACCCTCTCGCGTTTATTTCCTAAAACTTTGTAATCTTGAGAAAAGGCCATCGCTGCCTGGATTTCATGAGGTTGCAACATGCGAAAATAGCAGTCTTCAACAGAGATAGAGCGATCCGGTTGCACCAGGGCATGGCGGTCGCCGGCAGTGATGGTGGGAATGGCTTTATCCACTCCACAGACTTGATCTGAGCCACTGTAATAGCTGGCTAGAAAAGGCTGAACTAAACCGTGATGCCCTCCCCCAGCGGTGACCGTACCTAGCGGCTCCTCCAGTGAGTGTGCTTGGTTGTGGTTTCGGAGTGTCACCATAAACGGCTGCACCAGCGAATTATGGTCAACCGTTGTGATTGTGGGCAGTGGGTCATGAATGCTAGCGGCCTGCGCTCCGGTATAGTTCCTGACAATGAACGGCATTGCCAAGGCCATTGTTTGGCGGGCAGTCTGGGTGGGCAGAACCCTATCCACACTCCGAATTCGATGGCTCGTATCTTTGCCGTATGCTGTCTCCACCAAAACAGGAGAACAGAACTTCTCTAATCCTTTGCGAATGCGCTCTAGGGTTGCTGGCCTCAGTGGTCGCTTGCGATTGCCCACCTTGGTGCTGGGATAGCTCCAGTCAATCGCGGTATAGGCTGGGGTATAGTATGGCTCCACGACCTGGGCACAACGGGGGCAGCGGTATACGTACTGATTGCGCTTGCCATAGCGACCCCACTTTTTAAATGGGGTTTTCCAAGACTGGATGGCCTCGACCTCGCCACATTCAGAGCATTGGGCCAGGGGAGTAAAGCTAAGGCTGGGCTTTGGGTTACCGTGCCTCCAGAAGACTATGTAAACACGATCTCTACTTTGAGGGCAGGAAGAAAACATGCTGTTGAAGAACACTGCCTCATGGTCATACCCCAGCGTGTGCATGGCATTGAGCCAGCTATCGAACAGCGTCCAATGACGGACCTCAACAACGTTCTCGACGATGACGAAATTGTACCGATGAAGCTCTGAAAATCTGACGATATCCCACATAGTAGCCCTCGACTTTTCTTCAGCCGGATCAATAGTTTGTGGGTTGAATAAGTCCATCTGGCCCAGGTTCTTGCGTCTTTTTCCTTTCGCAATCGTATGGTTTGTACACTCGGGCGAACTCAGCAAAATATCCGTACTGGGATAGCGACGAGGGTCGCAAGCACTGATGTCACAACAGTCATGATTAGTGTTGGGGAAGTTGGTATTGTGGGTTTCCACCGCTTTAGCCCAGTGGTTAATCGCCATCACAATCTCGCAACCTGCTTGGGAAGCACCACTGCTCGAACCACCACACCCAGCAAATTGGTCGGTGACTGTGATGTAAGATTTCTTCTTCATGTCTAATCTCCTTAAGTCGGTCCTGCGCTCTCCCCAAATGCCCCAGCAGGCAGGGTCCAGGTATTCGGGTCAATGAGGATCGGGGCTGTGTATTCATTGCTCAGGGCTAACCGGAGCTGATCAGGATTCTGGTGGATGGCAGCGTAAGCCGTTCCCTTATCGGCCATGTCTGGGATGGAAAGCTTGTTGTCGATGGTGTGTTGAAACTCTTGCTCGTACTGGTGCAACCGCTTTGTGCGCTCTGGCGAGATGGCCGCATTAGAAGCCCACTGATTAGGTGAGCCGAAAATGCAGAACTGACAGCTCAGCCGACCCCAGTCGAGGTAGTAGGCAGGATGTGCCAGGACTCCCCAGCGCTGAATCATCTCCCAGACTTGCTCACTCGTATATGAGTGGACGGGTCGCCAGTGGTCAATATGTCGCCTGAGTTTAGGGCTGTCCCGCCTATCAGTCCGGTGTGGCTCGAAGCTCTGGTACTTTGCTCTGGCTGCGCTCTCCTGTGCCCGCTCTCCGGTTACCACCAGAGTTCGAGCATGGTTGAACCGGGATTGGTTGGCAATGGCGGTGCTGAGAACATCAATCTTCAGATAGGAAGAACACCACCGAGTCTTGAGATCAGCGGTCTTTGCTGGGAACTTGCACCGAGTTCCGGGCTTGCCTTGCCCCCCAGATATTTGCTCACCATTAGGAGTCTGGAAGTGTGTGGGTGCTTTGGGTTGGTCCTTGCGGCACATCTCGCGTTCTAGCCCACCTTCTAGCCAACTCATATAAATGGGAAGGCCGAAGGCTTGGGCAAACTTGCGGCAATAGCTCTCGGTGACAGGCCAGTCGAAAAGGTTGTGGCCCATTGAATCGACCAAATGATGATGCAATTCAATCCTGTCTTTGGGTACGCCCAACTCCAGTAGTCGCAACAGACAGCAGATAGAGTCCTTACCACCGGAGAAGGCAACGAGAATGCGATCATAGGTGGACAAATCGGGGAGGGTCGAGGCACCGGGCACCTGGAAAGGCAAGGCCATTTGGGTAGCACTCATGATTCTGGACCTAACAACACAATCTGAGTCGAACGGCGGGGCGTAAATCCGTGATTCTGACACGACTTGGCAAACTTCTTTATTTTTATAGAGGGATAATTAGTTCTAGGCTGGCATTATCACCTCCACAACTTGCTCGACAGATTGGCCTTGTTCAAAGAGTGATTGACAAAACTGTACGAGCGGATGCAAAACCTCACGAGTCAATCCGTAGAGCTTCTGGCCAATGCTTGGCGTTTTACTTGCAAAGCTAAATTTTTCAGATGTTCCCCCAGCGACAGGCGCATCCTGGAGCAACGACTGCGCCAGACAACTTAAAGCGATGTGGCGTTTGACCGCATCCTCGTTGCGTAGCTGAGCCGATTCCAGGCCACAGATGCCTTTGGTAAACTCATGAAAAACTTCACAGGGCCAGCGATAGCTCCAGGTGATGGCAATGCGCGAGACATCCCAGTGCAGCGCGTCAGTCACTAAAAAGCGAGGGGTATCATTCAAATCCTCCGTTTCATGAACAATGACAATCCGTTTGCGTCCGATTTTTTTGAGGCGTACGACTTTGCTAAAGGCCCAAATCTCCTTCACTTCGCCATTGCGTTGATGAATGCGGTAGTGCCGAAACGACTGGCCAGAGGTGCTACGAAGTTGTTGAGCCACTGCGTCAATGCGAGTCCATTGGTTGAACCAAAGCACGGAACGATTACACGCCAGCTCACTCACCCAATGCTTGCCGAATCCTTCAATGACGGTCGTTAAGTCCGCTGCGCATACGCCTGCATCAAAAGCATAATCCGCTGTCGGAAACTGCCCTTCCCCTTCAATTTGCTCAATCATGGCACTCAGCAGTTCCGTTCGCGTTTGATAGGCGTCACGATTATGCTGGTAGGCCACCAACTCACTCAATCGCTCCATCGCCGCTGCGATAGTTTCATACTCGCCTTGACGGGTCATCTTCAGATACTCCAGTTCTGCGGCTTCCCACTGGGCCGCTTGCACGGCGACGCCTATCCCATCTTGTCGCACTCGATTTGCCGCCACTGCGGTCAGAATCGTCTGATAACAGCTCATGCAATTATCAACATAATCGTACTGACGTTTGACCCCAAAAATCTGTTTGCTCCGTTCGTGATGTCCCAGTGTCCAATCTAGGCTAATCACTACACGTGCTCTGGGGTCATAATGCTGTGATACCTGTAGACGGTGGCGCACCATCAATGCCTCCTGCTCCCATGGCGATTCAAACACCCCGGCGTGCATTGCTCGACGACCTGAAAGGGGCTGCTCGGTTGTCGAGACAAACTGACTGTGAATCCCTTGCAATGTTTTGTTCTCACTGAGTAGTAAGCCACTGAGGTATCGGCTCACATGCTCAAATCCGGCTTGTCGAGGAAATAAGTCGCGGTAAGCGCTCATGCCCTGCTTAATCGTGTTGGGGATGCCGACAAAAGGAAGCATTGTTGACGTTGCTCATTACGCTACAAACCTGAAACAAGCATGACGCAACTAACACCATTAGCGACATAAATTGATGGCCTCAATGGGAAACTTTGCCAAGTCGTGATTCTGACTGAAGTGAAGTCTTTGCTCCACTTCCCTGATTTACTCTTGGCAATCATCAGAACGTGCTGCCGGGAGACTGTTGAGAACACCTTGAGACGGGCGCCATTTCGTCTCCTGAGCGTTCCGAGGAAGTACACGAGATGATTCTGAGGCGAGTAGACTAAATCGCGCATGAGAGTTTCCTCCAATATTTAGTTGGCTAATTGGGGTTGTGGCTCCCCTTAAACTTCGATATAGGTGACGGCAAACGCACCCTCAATATCTGCATTGCACTTTCTAAAGCAGTAGCAATCACTATCGATTTCTAGGGGATATTCCATCCAAAATCCTTGATGAACCTGTTGAGCTTCAGCAGGACAATCTGGAACAGATTCAGCGTTAACAGCTTGGATAAAAGGAACTGGATCGTGATGACCGATGGCATAGTAGCCAAACAGGTCACCGCTCCAATCACAACCCACTTCCCGCAGTTCTTGAATCTCAATCGAGGCTGTCAACGGTTTAAGGCACTGCATGATTTACCTCCTATTTGAGTGATGCGATTTTTTAGAAATTCGATAGTTGTTCAAAAGTTGATTCTTAGGCTGACATCGGCGTAGATAGCCACGTCTCACACCTGGGCCAGCACCTTCGATCCTGCCTCCGTCTGATCACCCTCATCCATCGTTTGAAGATTCTTCAGATATCCTGGGGTTGCTCGTATTCCTCGCTTGTGACCGCAGCTCTCACAAATCCAACGACAGTAGGGACGACCAGAGGATTTATGAATCAATACTTGGGATGCGATCGCAAACTTCAGTTGATGACAACTAAAGCAACGACGAACTAACGGCACCTCTAAGGGCCGCACAGATTTTTTGGAAAACATGATAAATTTTTCCTAGTAGTTTTAATTGGTTATTGGCTGAGGCGATTCTTCTAGTTGGGAATCGCCTTTTTCATTGATTCGATTGAGTCAAGACAGCCCTAACTACGGGGTTTCTGGTGCTTCCACTCCAGATAGGACTTGATGACATCGCAGTGGCAGGGCAAGGGAGCGCACCGTGATATGTTGTTCCTTGAGAAATGGAAATATGAATTACATAGTCCAAGGCGATTTTCAGGTATGGGAATCGCCTTTTTTCAAGGAATTTCTTGGTAGTCCTATGACTTGGGATGTTGGGAATGCTGTCAGAGTGGGAACCCTAAGCACATGTCTTATTCATTAGAATTCCAAAGGTAGCTTTCTGAGTTAGCTGCCTTTTTTGTTGCTCAAGCCAACCTCACACCAGGCAATCCAAGATTTCGCCAACTGGCAATCAGTGACATCATCAGGCACCCCTGCCCAGAACAGCTCGAAGGCTTGCTGAGCTTGCCAGAAATAAGCAAAATACCCCTCGCGCACCGACCAGTTGCACAACAGAAGATTGCGGAGAAACAGGGCTTGGAAGGGATGAAGGCGACCAGGATAGATCGGAAGCCCCTCATCCTCACAAAAGCCCTTGATATCTTCCCGGCAATATTCCGTCAAGGTTTTCAGTGCTTGCCAGTCGATGGTCAGGTTCATATACCAAACTTTTTCTGAGCAGATATGAATAAGGTACTGGCCGCACACTTGAGTGTCTCTTCAGCCACTCCAGACTCCCCTAGTGCCCTGGATGCCTGCTTGAAGCAGAACGCATAGAGATCCGCTCGACTCATGATGTAACTTGCGATCGCACTTTTAGTATCCGCATCCAACTCTCCAGTATCCAGGGGTGGAGCCTCGACCACCGGAGGCTGACCTGGAACCGGGGCTTGCTCCACCAGGCTGTACTTTCCTTTGCTATCCTTAGCGACCTGGACAGGTTGGCCTTTGCGGAGAGCTTTGAGCACTGCATCATCGGGATTACCCCAAATCTTTATATCTTCTCCATCAGGGAGTGTGATTTTTGCATTGAGTCTTGGACCATGCTGGGTATCCCATTCTTTAGCGGGAAATTTGACCTTAGCAGTTAGTATTTGTGTCATTGTTCTGCTCCTTCTAATACCTCCATCAGTCCTGGCAAATTCTTATTCGAAGCAGCCAGCAGATCAGGAGGAATCACTGATAACACTTGGGGAGAGAACCCCCAGATCAAGATTGCCGGGTCAATTCTTCCAGCTTTAACAAAGGCGATTGCTTGTTCTATCGATAACTGACACCAGGCATTCTCTGGATGGGGAGCTGGTACAGGGGGCAGAGTCGGCAGGGCAGAAGTGGTCATGAGTTTTTCTCCAGATACGCGAAACCCCCAGCGAATAAGCCAGGGGAATTAATAGGTGTGAAGTCTTTTAATAGGTGTGAAATGAGGAGGAAGATTTAAGCTAGCTTGTAGGTGGATGCGATTGCTAACGAGCAGCAGGTGATCGCATCCGCTAAGACCAGGATTGCTAAACCCTACACCAATAAACCAACCTCAACCCCATTGCAGCAACATACTCCCTGATGACCGACCCAAGGCTTTCCTGGGTTTGGGCCTGCTGAAAGTCAATGAGCTGGAACGTGCGGCCATTCCAGACTTCGATTTTGGCAATGTGGATTTTCATGGGATTGCCTCCGATGATTCAGAAGAAAGCCCCCTAGCAGTGAACCAGGGGGCAAATGAGTGTGAGGGGAACAAGAAGGATAAGAAAGAAAAGAGAAGGTTTTGGGGGAGGGGGGTGCTGTTAATTGAGTTACAAGGCTTGGAGATATCCCGCCAATATTTCAGAAGAAAAACCCCGGACAGTAGATGCCGGGGTGCTTTGGAGATAATGAAATGAAGGAATGGGAATTACCTTAACACTGCGGGAACGATGATGGCAATTACAGCCGTTGCAATCAAACCAAAGGCCAGGTTGATGAGCAGTTTCGAGGCTTCCCAGTAGGTGTCAGTTCGTTCATTAGCTGCTCGAACATCTTTATCGAGAGCTTCGACCTTGGTTGTTAGCTCCTGAATCTGGCCTGACATCGTTGTTAGAGCCTGTTCAATCGGATTATTGCTTTCAGGTGTAGATGCTGTCATTGCAAGCTCCTTGGTTACTGTCATTGTATCAATCAGAGAAGAAGGGCACCCCAGCCAAGAGCCAGGGCGCAGAAGGGACGGGATACTAGTACTCGCTGGAGTGCATCAGAGTCAGAACTCGGGTGGTGACAGCGGTATTACCGGGTTCATCCGAGCCGTACTCCAGTTTTTTGTCAAAGTAGTCAATCTTCCAGAGATATTGCTCTCCTTTGAACTCGATCCGCCCGTAATCGTGTTCTTGCCACGGGTCATTATCTTCCGTGAAATCATCGAACACACGGACCAGTCGAAAGAGTTCTTGCTGAGCTTCTGACGAAAGACCTTTAACAAGCTGAGTAGTGTAGACCTGACCTAGGGTATGGTCACCCTTACGAAAGCGGTCATTGAGCTGGGCAATGGTGGGGGCTTGGGTTACTTCTGTAGTGGTCATAAGATTGTCCTCTGAAATTCCTGAAACGGTCGAAGGGGCAGAGGTTGCCCCTTCGATGGATGGTCTAGAATTCGTCTTCGTATGCATCCTCAGCCCGGAGCTGACGGGATGAGGGAACTGTCTCCCAATGACTAAGTCGGGCATTGGGGCCAAATTGCTGCTTGACCCAATCTCTGAGCCGATCACCGAGTGAGCCAGGTCGATTCTTGACAGCGAAGTAGTATTCTTTTGAGTCTCCCCCATCGCGAATACCAGGCCAGAACTCAACCTGAACAAAGACTAGGAAATATTCAGGATGGAGTGGATCTGTAACTCGTTCATCGATCCACTGCTCTAGTTGCGTTAAGGTAGTTGGCATCTGTATTTCCTTTGTTAATTGGTTTACAGAGAGAGCCGCTGAGGTTCCGGCAAGAAAAGCAGCGGCTCTATTTAATAGATATTTTTTGAAATCATTCAGTTTGTAGCACTGAAGGGCATCGGGCTATCCCCGGTGGCTGCGGTATCAGCAGTTTGACCAGCACTCAGCAGAACTCGCTTATTCAGTTAGTTTGCAACCCTGGATTTTTGTTTTTTGGTGAGGCCGTTTGCTTTCCTCATCCATGTATCTATAATATCAAATTCATTTATATAAATCAACTTTATTTTTAGTTTGCTCTTTTATTTGGAAAAAGCTAAGCTATTCGGTAGTTCCGTAATTAGGGAGGCTATATGCTGACTCTGTTGAAGTTGGTCGAGAATTTGGAACTCAGTTTCAGTCAGTGGTTTCTCTTAACACGTCGAACTCAGGGATTAACTCAAGACGATGTAGCTGAGGCACTTGGTATTAGCGGTCAGTCAGTTAGTAATTGGGAAAGAGGCCGTTCTATTCCTACACTGACCATTGATCAGATAAAAACTTTATGCAGAATTCTAAACTGCACCCTGGATGACATTCCTAATGCTGATGTTGAATAAACTGACTTTGGCTTAAATTGCTCTTGCTGACATCAGTAAAATGTTCAAGCAAATAGAAGTGATGCCTGAAATTATTTGAGAGATTAACAGTCCATAGCCTAATCGACTATCGCAGCCTTAACTGGATCAAACCATTCAGGGTAATCGTGCTCAAAATCTATACATACATGGCAGAAACAAGCCACTGCCGAAATTCAAGGAGGTGAGAACAATGTAATCCCATTAAACGTAAAAAACCCCGACTGGTCGAAGAGTCAGGGCTTTTAAGCGTCCAAGCACTCCCAATATTTCAGGGGACTTAAACTCAATGCTATTTTCCAGAGCATGTTTTGGGTCTCCAAAGGAGCCGTATGTCCATCTTAGCTCAAGATACATTCAGGTCAAGATTGCTATGGGCAATTTCTGACCAAAGGCTTCCTATCACTACGTCTAGGGAACCTATTCATGAACTCATCCCAATCCTTCATCCCCACCCGCAAGGGCAACCCCTGCGACCTCTGCGGGGACTTCAAAGGAAAATGCAGCACCGTCGAAAACCTCCATCTCTGCATGTCCCTCTCAGGCCAGATCGCAGGCTATCGCTATCTCGGCCAGTCCAAAGATGGACTCTGGGGTAAATATGTCGTAGACAATGGGCAGAACCTCCGTCAGGAAGACCGGGAACGCAGATGGCAAGAGCAACGGATTCTTAGAGAAAAACGTGCCCAAGCCGAAGCCAAACGTCACGCCCAATCCCTCCCTGCACCAGAACGGGATCGGCTCTACCGCCAGCTCCTAGGTCAACTCACCTTGCACCCAGCAGATCGGGCTGACTTGTATCGTCGTGGATTTACAGATGATCAGATCAAAGACTGGGGCGTGAAATCAGTCGATCAGTGGCAATCGCTTACGACAGAGCTACCCCATACCTTGCCAGGGGTGAACTTGGATGGCAGATCGATCAATACTCCAAGGCCAGGATATTTGTGTCCAATCCTTGATGCAGATAATCTGATCGTCGGATTCCAGATCAGATCCCGCAGTTCTGAAAGGGGGCGCTATTATTGGCTGACAGGAAAGACTAGGAAACGACCCAACGGACCCACACCCCACCTTCCCACTGGTGAACTCCCTCTATCCATTCACCAGCCAGAGCAGATCACTAGAGACTCAATCGCCCTCGTAGAGGGAACTGGGGCCAAGCCTCGCATTCTTGCTCAACGACTTGGACTCATTGCCATCGGCGCGGCAGGGGGATTGTTTGCGGCATCCCCTGAAACATTGAAAGCAACTCTGGCTCAGCTCGGCACAACCACTATCGAGTTTTACCCAGATGCCGGGGCTATTCAGAACAAGTCAGTGTTGCGACAATACCGGGCAACTTGGGAACTTCTCAAGGATTGGGGCTACAGTGTTAGGGTCGCATGGTGGAAGCAGACCGATAAACGCATCCATCTTGACATTGATGAACTGGACGACATTAGTCAGATTCGGTTGTTGTCAGTGGCCGATTTTGAACAGATTGTGGCCCAGTGCAACCGATTACTGCACAAGCTCCAAGACGTTCTCACAACGTTTATCCGTCCTTCATCACCGACCCTAGGGTTTGCGACTTCTAATGAACAACAAACCCAGACCCCTAACCTTCGTAGAACGAAGCGAACTGCATCATATGATGAGTGTGCTGAAATACTACATACAGCAAGTCGTCGAGCTAGACGATCCCATCCCCGTGTTGCACGACTGCTTAAAGCCCATCGAAGACAGCAACATGTTTCAAGACTTCGACTGGAAAACTATCGAAGACGCATTAGAAGACGTGCTGCAACATCGACAGACCACTCAGGGCGCAGCATCCATAGCAGCCCTGGAAATCACGGGACTCTCAATACAACAACGCCTCTAGTCCACGAATACCAACCTGGCGAACGACTCCAGACCTGGCAAACCCTCATCTCATCGGGTTTTCCCTATATCCTCGATACCTCCCAACCGGGTACAGGTAAAAGCTACGACTCTGGGAACATCAACCCGATTGACTTCAAGGTATCTCAGGTCATCTATCTCTCAGACCAGCACCGAAATCCCACCGTATCAACCCTAGAACGTGGGAATGGCTGGAATGACCTAGAAGCTAGACATGGGGGGCTGAATCGGGTCGGCAATCGACTTCAGCGATCTGCCAAGGGTGATATGTATGCAGTTCCTGCCAACTGTAGTCGGATTGGGGTCTTGAATGCCCTACGGGATAAGAATATCCCTGGTGCCGATACTGCCAATTTGATCTGTGGAACCTGCGTGGCTAGAGAAGCCTGCATCAATGCGGAAGGTCCAGGGTATGGGTATTTGAACCAGCGGCGTAATGTCCTGGGTTCACCCCTACTGAGGGCACACCCTGATAGTCTGCCTGACCCAGAGGATTATCCCCTGGAAAACTCGATGTTGATCTGGGATGAACCGGGACAGAACTATCAGGTTAAGCAGTCTGTAGTTGTCACCTTCAACGACTTGCAGCAAACAATCTCAACCCTCATTCTTTATCCTGAAGTGTTCGCCTTAGTGCAACCTTTACTAGTGGCACTGCTACCCCTGTTAGATGGGTCCGAGAACCTGGGCAAGTATGGCCTGAAGCATCTGGAGGTGAAAGGAAAACTCCCCGATATGGCAGGGGTAAAGCTTGGTGAAATTGCTCTGCTACTATCCCCTAACCTAGGCTTTCTCAACACCACATCAGACTATGGGGTGGACCTTGCGGATTTGCCCAAGCAACTCAGAAAGGCATTCTCTGAACGAGACTCCGAGATGGCAGAGCAGGCTAGGAATGGGGTCGTTAAGCAATGGCTGGTTCCCCTAATCCGCATACTGCAAGGTGGAGCAGGATGTGTCCAGGTTAGTCACTATGGCCTTGTTCTGAACACCCCAACCCCTCGACATCGAGCCTTAGCTCAAGCTGCCCAAGCCAATGTGTTCCTCGATGCCACCTTATCCCGTGAAGACTTAGCCCTAAAGCTGGGTTGTTCTCCTGATGAAATTCTAGTCGTGCAGCAAGCCGTCCCAGATACCGGAAACCTGGAGGTGATTCAGGTGAAGGACATGGGACGAGTGGGCATGAGTCGGGGTGGCGATCAGACCAAGCGCATTGGGGCCTTAGCTCAGCATTACCAAGACTTGGATGCAGTGAATACCCGAACGATTGACTTCAAGAAGTTTGAGAAGGATGGGGCCTGGTGGCGGGATAGCCGAGGGGTTAATGATTTTCTTACAGTCCAGACCCTAGTCCTCGTGGGCACTCCCTGCCGTAACCTCAATGACCTCGCTGCTGAGTTTGCGATTGTCTGTGGGTATTACCCAGAAGACGATGACCCGCAATTCACCGCATTTATAGACCGCTCCATCCTCGCGGAGATTCACCAAGCCATTGGGCGACTCAGGGCACATCGGCGGCCTGAAGAATCCCTGCAAGTGGTGCTGCTCTCCAATATAGAAATGGATACCCCAGTACAGATAGTCCAAGCCAAGGATCTAACGATTGAAGCAGCCAAGAAAACTGAGCGAGTGCAAATCGCTATCAAATCCGCGATTCTCCAGTTGCAGGCTAAAGGCGAGAAAATCACCCAGCAGATCGTTGCGGGCATGACCAAAATCCCAAGGGGCACGATTGCCCGATACTGGCGACTGTTCACTTCGCTATTAGAAAGTTTAAATAGCAAAATGAACAATTCAAGCAATGGGCCAAATCCAGATCAAGAAACCCATCAAGCGATTGCTGGTGTTCTGGATGAACTGGCGGATCTGCCCGTCAATGAGCTGCTGCCGAGCCTAAATGAGGTGTTCTTTGACTGGCTCAAACCCAAGGAATGGGGGTCTGTGTGGAGTGAAATCAGCGCATCGGGCCAGATGGCGATTCTGGAGGGTTTGGCGCTGGTATTGCCCGTGAAGATGCTGGAGGGAGCGGTGCCAGAGCTGGTGGCGTGAGGGGACGAGCTTGCAGAGTTAGTGTGTCTATTTAATGCGCGGAAGCTATACAAACACCTTAGTCAGTCATTATTAGGATGGGGGTAAGTTCTGATTCTGCCTATCGAATTAAATGAATCTTTGCTAACAAACGGCGAGTTCGTGTGGAGCAAAAGACACTATTGAATATTTTGGATATACAGCCTAATTTTTGGGTTTATTGGTTTGCCTTTTGTGGCATTATCATGGGTCGCTACTTTATTACGGCAGGAGGGACTCATTGGCTATTGCATTTAATATTGGGTGAGCAGCTTTTAGATACTTGGTTTGGGAATAGGCAGCAAGAACAGAAGGCGATTTCAGAAGACATCAAGCTCTCTACCTTGTCAGCTATTTTCTTCGCGCTAAGTGCAGCCTGTTTTATGGGTTGCTATCAATTAGGAGTGACACGGGTTTACACCCAGTTGAGAGTTCAAGATTTAACCTATCTGGTCACTAGCTACCTTGGTGTATTGATACTCCAGGATACGTATTTCTACTTTATGCATCGGCTATTTCACCTACCCATGCTCTTTAAGCGCTTCCACCAAGGACATCATCGGTCTAGAATTCCAACGCCTTGGACCTCTTTTGCCTTTGATCCCCTAGAAGCAGCCATTCAAGCTTTTTTCTTATTCTGTATTACCTTGATCATTCCCTTGCATTACGATGTTCTACTTGCTCTTTTGACCACAATGACAATTTGGGCTGTCGGTAATCACCTGGGATTCCAAATCATCCCTGATTCTCGGCTCAGTCGCTGGTGGGGAAGATGGTGCATCGGGTCAACCCACCATTTGGTGCACCATAACCGATACTCACGACATTACGGCCTCTATTTCACCTTTTGGGATAAACTTCTGGGAACTCAAGATATCAACTACGAAGCGAAGCGCTCATAGTATTAAGCAAGCTAAACCAGGACAATCAAGCAGAAGAATGACCCACCAACCACCATAGCCACAGCAACCATCGAATCAATCTTAGGAACTTCTGGGGTTCTCCTTTGGCACTCCACCAGGCCAGAAGTTCGCCCGGTGGAGGTTTGAGGGAGTTTGAGTTTGGTACTACAGTCATATCAACCAAGAGCTTGTTAGCGTACTGCTTGATAGAATGCAAGAGATGAATAAGAAAGTGGTAAATCTAAGGGTGACGAAATTTGGATGAAGTTGCTAAAAAGCTAGCAGAATGGCAATGGACCTATGCTCCACAAGATCCTATTGCCTATGCAGAATTAGAAAAACGAATCGCAAAAATCGGTAAAAGATCGAGCTTAATAACATACTCTGATCTGGTCAGCGGTATAGAGTTTCATTTGCCTAGTGTTGGTGATGGAGATACATATTACATGAACACCTCTGGCTTGACAGGATTAGATAGACATATTATTGGCGATTTTCTAGGGCAAATTTCATGTCATAGCTATTGTGAGTATGGCTTTATGGCAAACGCACTTGTCGTAAATCGCACTGAATATAAGCCAAGTAAGATTTTTTTCGATTGGATGGAGTTACTAAATATATTGCCTGACAAAAAGGAAGACACTGTTTTAAACTTCTGGACAGAGCAAGTCAATAAAGCCCACAGCTGGTATAAATCGCAACGAAGGATATCAACTTAAGTTGATAATGGAGTTCTCCTTGCAGACCTGTACCCCTGGGTTTGACTGGCAGGCTGGCATCAAGATTACGATCGCACCCACAATACGGCAGATCAGAACGCAACCAAACCTGATGCCAGCGATGGGATAGTTGACAAATCAATTGGAACGGCTTTTATTGTCTTAATTTATAGGTAATCAAGTACAAGTTTGCATATGATTAATTGGGTACTTTCTATTGTGGCGCTAGTTGTAGCCCTTACTGTCCTGGGATTGCTGCTTGATCGTCTATTCAGAAATCGACGGCCACTTCCCTTGCTTCCACTATTGCACCGAATGCTAATTTTGATGATCGGTCATACCATTACATCCATCCTGTTTATAGTAGTGTTGGAACCATCAGGCCCTTGCATGCTATTTATCTCAGGAATTTCTGGTGGCTTTTGGAATGTAATGTGCTCCAAGAAATATGTCGGACATACTCCAGAGAACGGGTGATCAGGTTAGCGCCTCCTCTGTAATCATATCTTTTTCTTAGCTATAGACCTCGCGTTGATCCGTTGCTGTCGCTGTTGAGGTAGACATGAATCCCCCCCGCACAGCTAAAGCTCTACGGGAATTGTGTTTCACGGATAAAATCAAAAAAGTCTCCGCACGGTCAAAGCAAGGTAATCCCTACGAAGACCGAAGCCTGCCAAACGATTGAACTGATGGAGTTTAAAGCAGACCGATATGTTTTTTTAGGAGCTGGTATCAAACTTGAGATCGCATCCCCAATACCGAAAACAAGACCGAATAGTTCCTAGCCATCAACGGGTCAACGAGAATTCCCATAGACCCCCTATACTCAAACATTGGAATTCCAATGATTCAATCGTGGCAAGGGTTTAAGGTATGCTAAGGACAAGATGTTCTTAGCATCAAAGGCATCTTGGCAAAGCTTCCTGAGTTTGACTCGCAGTCTGGTCTTGTGGTTTGCGATGGTCTACAAACTACAATACCACCAACAGCCAAAATCCCAGACACACCAAAGATAGCCCAGGTCCAGGAAGCTCCCAGGTGAGGGCTTGAGAGGGGCCTCCAAGGTACTGGGAATTGATGGGGGAGTGTGGGGCTTTCTCGACATGAAAGGTAGGGTTTTCATACTTCTCAATCAAAGGTCAGATATTGCATATTGGAGTTAAGACAAACAAAGCGGTTACTGCCGCTACACGATTAATAGTCATTGTGAGGTAAAAATCCTATGATGATTCGCTACTGGAACCCAATTGAAGAAGTAGATTCTGTTCGTCACCAACTTGATCATCTTTTTGAAGGAATTTTCGATACTGATGAATCCCCAACCCATGCAAGTTGGACGCCTGCAATAGATCTCTGGGATAGGGGAGATGCCTTAATTCTGAAAGCCTTTTTACCCGGTGTAAAATCAGAAGACCTAGACATCCAAGCTACTCGTGAATCTATTTCGATCTCTGGAGAACGTCATATTGGCCAATTAGAAGAAGGTGCACGACGGTTATTCACAGACATTAATTATGGTCGCTTCCGTCGAGCTGCTAAACTGCCCATTGCTATCCAAAATACGGAAGTAGAGGCGTCTTTTGAGCAAGGCATTCTCACTCTCACACTTCCTAAGGTTGAAACAGAACAGAACAAAGTTGTCAAAGTCAACCTTTTAGACAGCAATAATGGCGAGACTTCTCAGACCGAATTAGAGTCTAGCCACACCTCTGAAGATAGCTAACACAAGTCTCTGGATTCAAGTCCCTAATTTAAGCGCAGGAAGATCTAAAGCATGTAATTGCACAGGCTAGCAGATCTTCCTGCGCTTAAATTATTAATTCAAAAATGGGAAGGCGGTCCAGGACGATAATCCACCAAGCAAATTAACCACGATGCAGCTCTAAAGCTTGATAGCATAAACTCAAACAATCAATCTGGAGAGACTCCCAAGATACCCAGCACTCGTGAAATGTTCAAAGCGATACCCCTGACAGATAAGCCAGAGGGGGTTTCCATGTGTGGGATGTCTCAGGCGACCTTTGCCCAGCACTGTTTTACAAACAAATGGTATGAGCTTTCTGCAAATGGTCAGATCATTGGCTCAGCCCTAGATTTGGACTTCTACAAGCATGGCAGTCAGCAAGGGCCAAGTACACGGTCTACGGTCAAAACCAAGGAACTGTCGAAGGTTTAAAGTTTTTTGCTAACTTGAAAAGTATTTGCTTTCCCGGATGGACTTTGCAACTTGCTCCTTCGGAATAATGGCCGTTGATGTACCACTGCAATACGGCGGTACTTCCTCTGGATGACAAGTGTCCCAAGCCGCAGTCATTGCTCTAACTGCGGATTCTAATGGAATGTTCTGAAGGGTTTCACAATGGTGGAATTTGAGGCTGATCGCAAGTTGCATTCTTAGGCAAGATATCTCATCTAATCCAACCACTTCACCTGAATCTCTTTGCTTTCCCATGCCAGTTCTCTCCTTCACAATACCTCAAGCTTAGTGTGAACAAAGTATCTATGAAATTGACTCAATCACTAGATTTCGTCCTACACTCAATAGCAATTAATTTGCTTATCCAATTGGGGGACAGTAGATATGAGGTTTAATGATGCCGAAGAAAACTAACAAACTAAATAAGCCTTTAACGGGGAAAGCGCTATTGACCCAAGTTAAATCCCTAAACGATTTGACTCGTGAAGAAAAAGCCAAAGCCTGTGGGTACTACAAAGTCACTAAAGATGGCACAGAACGCATCAACGTCATGGCCTTCCTCAATGCAGTTTTGGACGCAGAAGGAATGGACCTAGATGCAAAAAGCAAGAGCAACAAGAAGATGGAAGGACGACCCTCCACCTTTCGCATCAGCGTACAATCCAATGGCAATCTATTGGTCGGCAATGCCTACACCAAGAGAATGGAACTGCAACCGGGAGATGAGTTTGAAATCGCTCTAGGGCGTAAACATATTCATTTGAAACTCAAGACTGAAGAGGATTGATCGTTGATAAAAAAGACTCCCTAGTATTGTCTTGTACGGGGGAGTCGAAAAAGCCTTTGTAACTTCACTACATGGCAAAAACAGAGGGAGTTATTTCCAACATACGTCTATGGCCCATTGATATTGCCAGGTTCCCAAATAAATCCTACAATCCCTGCTATACAATGCTCATAAGCACTTTGAGGCAAGACCATGAACAAAGGCGAGTTAGTAGACGAGATTGCTGAAAATACTGAAGTCACAAAGAAACAGGCCGATACCATCCTCACGGCACTAACAGACATCATCATCGAGACTGTCAGCTCTGGCGAAAAGGTCATTCTGGTGGGCTTCGGCAGCTTTGAGGCCAGGGACCGCAAGGCCAAGGACGGGCGCAATCCACAGACAGGGAAAAAGCTCAAAATCCCTGCAACAAGGGTCCCTGCTTTCAGTGCGGGCAAGGTCTTCAAGGAGAAGGTCAACGGCTGATAGACTAAGAACATCGCTAAGACTTAACCTCATTCCAACAACTAAGCTGGCAGATAGTTCTGAGCATCTGCCAGCTTCTTCATGTCGACATCTTTTTCCTGAGCATCAACGAGATAATCGCTTGATTGCTAGCATTGGGGGGACGACCTCATAACGGCAATGCTCGTGAGGATCGATGATGATTACTACTCCAGACAGTCTCCATTCCTATCTAAATGAGATGGGTCGCTATCCTCTTCTATCTTCAGAAGAAGAAATCGAACTTGCCAGACAAGTGAAAGCTGGAAATCTTCAAGCCAAAAAGAGGATGATTGTCTCCAATTTGCGTCTGGTCGTCTCAATCGCCAAGAAACACCAGAACCGAGGGTTACCCCTGTTGGACCTAATCCAAGAAGGTAATATCGGACTGAACAGAGCTGTAGAAAAGTTCGATCTAACTCAGGGCAATCACTTCAGCACCTATGCATATTGGTGGATCTTACAAGGGGTTACCCAAGCGATAAAAACTAAATCACGCCTGATCTACGTGCCTGGGCATTACTGGGCTGTTGACAACAGAATAAAGAAGTGTCACCAAAAGCTAACTCATCAACTTGGAAGAGAACCCTCGCTTACTGAGTTATCACAGACAATAAACCTCAATCCAGATGTGATCCGACAGACACTGAAACTATTCCAAAAAGTGTCTTCTCTCGATCAACTCGTAGGTGAACAACAAACAAGTACTCTTATCGACTTGATTCAAAAAGAGGATGCACCCATACCTTACATGGAGTCACTACAACTTGATGATGAAATCTCTCGATTAATCGCCCATCTGGATGAACGAGAACAGTTTATTATCAGCCAGAGATATGGTCTAGAGGATGGTCAGCCCAAAACAATGAAAGAAATTGGTCAACAGATTGGATTGAGCTACGAAGGTATCCGATCTCTCCTCAAAAGAATCATGAAGAAGCTAGAGAAAAACGCCAAGCCTGCATAACATTTCAGCCATTTCTCGCGTTAACCGATGAAAATTAATATTAAACTGATGGGGCAATACCAATCGAAACCGGAGAGGAGAGAGGAAATCAATGATTGATAGAGTGGAGAAACACATGATTTTCCTACTCAAATACCTCACTTCTTATCCACGTACAAATCAACTGGCTAGCACCTTTGTAGAGCTGCCAGTTTTTCTTTCGCTGACCTATCATGGAATCGCAAATATCGATACCAAACAACCCAGAGATACCAGGAGACAGACAGGGGAAAGACTTAAGACAACTTAGGGGCATAATACCCTTAAACTCAAAATAACCAGGAAGGTTGATAAACTGGGTAGCATGGTCAGAATGCTGACCACCCTAGTTACGACTCGCTGGCAGACATCTTAGTCGAGCTGCCAGTTTTTCATGACCAATCCCCCTCACTAGGTCCAAGGCAAAAAAGAACCCCTGAAGTACCGCAGTAGATTCAAGGGTAAATATTGCGGTTTATTTAAGTCATAGGCAGATGAAATTAATCCAATAACTCCATCCAAAACCTATCATTCAAATCTGTGGAAATCTTGAAGCCTAATTAGGAGAGAATTGATGAACCATCACTCCATTGCCCCATAGACCGATAAAAGTCACTCTAAAGCTATTTACACCAACACACTGTCATTTGTTACCTTATGAGAAAAGTACTTATCTAAATCTCTGTTAGACTTTGCTTTTATCCGTTCCAAAGCTAGGCGACAGCAAGGAATAGTGTCAGATAGAACTGAACTGATGAGTGAACCAGAATGCACCTCAAGCTGAGAATCTAAATTTGCTTCAAATACAAGCTGTTGACCAGGGCAAACTACACGTTCAAAGAAGAAATTAGGCAGCTCTACAATACGAATAATTTGAAAGTTAGAAGTTTGATTAGCATAGCGACAACGCAATCCTTGAGACGTCTCTTTGCTGATATCTGGCTTCTCTAAGATTCCTTGCATGACTCTATCCTCCAGAAAAACACCACATTAAATTCAATGAAATAGCCTAATAGATTGATTCCACTAACAAGTTGACTCAATATGACTCAAGTAATCATAAAAGCTCAATATTAATAATAGATATATTGAAATTATCTACTTTTAATATATTTTTCAATCATTTATTATACAAATAAATTTTATATGCCAATATGCAAGGATTAATATTATTATTCTGTTTACAAAAATCTATATCAAAATAATTGAATTATAAAGATTTTAGCTGTCAACAAGTTTAATTATGAGTTAGTTAGAGATCAAGGTTATACCTGAAATTGCTTTAAAAATGTAGATCTATAGGATGAGGATCTTGTGAGGATTGTCAGTTTGGTTCGTATTCTGTTTACTTTAGCTTGAACTATTTCTATACCTGTAATATAGCGATCTGACGTGAGTTGTGAGAATTATATTCAACCTAAATGGATACTGGTAAAGATTTCAGCCTCTCTACATCTCACGATTGATTTCAGATTGCTATATATCCATCTTAAACATCACCTCACCACTTCGCTTACTCAGCAATAGTTGTTAGCAAGTAGAGCACTCCTGATATGTTTGGATTGAGAGTATAAATTACTAGACAGCTTGCTAGAGCTGCCAATACACTGAGCGTTGGACGACACCCCCCTTAAGGTTCACCCAACTTACATAGTTGTGAGGGTGGACGCATTTTTACGGTGGAATATTGATGAAAACCATCAATATTCAAAACAGCCTTACTGTATCCAATCAACTCGTCCACGTTGTTCCTTTCTGCTACGGACCAGATAGCCATTGCTAAGGGTTAAGTGAATATCTAACTGCCATTTATATTGTGACGGTACGATAGGAGGTCCAGGATGACCGGGCCAAGTAATTAATAACCCATGACCAACAATTTGCTCTTGTTCCATTCGGCCTCGAACACAAACAAACGTCCCGGAATGAGGGTAGCCATAATATCCATCCACGCGATCACCCTGTTTAACAAAGTTAAAGCAGACACCCGCGCCGTCTCGCCCATCCTTGGGATCGATTTGGCTACAGAACTGATAGTCACCGTTACTAAGCTTTTCCAGCGCAGAAGCCTGAGAGGGAATAGCTGTGCTTAAAACGATAGTTAAGGTAGATATAATTGACGGCACTAAAACCATCATGCTTATCAGTAGAGAGTTTATTGCCAACATCCTCTCACCTTTCACAATTAGGTCATCACTAGCAGAACTGATTGAAAATGTTGCCAGCCCTATATTTGCTCATCCCAGAAATGAGTGCATAAAATTGCGACCCAAAAATTGCTCCTAGAAATGCAGTTATTCCTGAGCAAACACAAACAATATTTTTGAAGAATCTAGGGAAGTAGGAGGGACTTGAATATCCACCACCGCAATATGAAAAAGCCGACAATCCCAATTTCAACCAGAAGATACTTATCAGGAGGCCAGAAAACAAACATAACTTTACCTCCTTGTATGCCTCATCATGCAGCAATGCTACTTTGACTATAGTTTGATGCTAACGCAACAAATTGAAGAACCTGTGATATCAATATCTACCCCCCAGTCCCTCGCCAGGGCCAGGACAGCAAAAAACCCCTGAAATCCAGGGGTAGGTATATCCTTATTCACGTCATAGGTATGAGGAGTTAGCACAGTAACTCCATCTCCAAAATACAAATTAAATCTGGGGGAATTATGAAGCCAAGCACACCCAAAACAGTGAGGTGAGATATAAAAATCATTTAGAAGGGGAATAATACCCCCTAGACGCATTAGTGGTTTATATGACGAATTTCACCAGCCAGACATCAGATATATCTCCAGAAATTGCTGCCTTGAAGGTGCAGCTAGCAATCAGCCTGAACTTCCATCATAGAAAGACATTGGAGCGTCTACCCCTAGAAGAAGCTGTGCGAGTGATGGCCGAAGTTTGGGATTCTTGCGACCACTAAAGAAACAGCTAAAGTCGTGACTCCCGCCGATGCCTTCTACAACAGCACCCTCACCGCCCCAAACAAAAATAGAACAGAAGTACAAAAAGATAAGGGAAGGAGACTTTATTTATATCCTGCTTCACAAATCAACCCATGCGGTCCAACGCTGATTCACTATTACTTCGGCTTTATCTTTTATACAGATCAAACTTTGAAAAAAATCATGTTTGATACGCTCAATGCATGTGTTAATCCTCACAATCAACTGACATACTCAAATATCTCTAGATACCTTTTTATCCAACTAGAGCATATCCTTGCCTAGAAGGAGAGGCTAATGAGATTACAAGATATATACCAATATTTTTTAAATCCTCCCCCTGTTTATCTTGGCAAGGAAGTAGCTGTTTGCTACATTCTGTCCATTCTGATTGATAATGGCGATTCTTACGGTACAGCTTTAATCCAACATATCAGAGCAGAACATCCACCTTATCGACTCTCAGATACCGTCCTATACAGTGCCCTGGAATTTCTAACTGACGAAGGAATGATTCAGTCGTGTTGGCAAAGTGCACCCACGAGAGGCAGACCGAAACGGATATTTTCAGTCAGACCAGAAAAACTAGATGAGGCCAAGCGCTTGGCCCAATTATGGCATCAGCATCTGGGGGCAGATGACAGGCCAGCCACAGCTAAACCCAGCTAAACCAACTCTGAGATATTTTGCTCAAACAGAGTTGCTAACATAAACTCAGATGATTGAACTGGGGAGATATTTGAGGTGCCCAGCACTCGTGAACAGAGCCATGCCCCTGAAGGATAAGCCAGCGGGAATATCCCGGTGTGGGATTTCTCATGCAACTATTGCCCCGCATTGCTTCACTAGCAAATGGTATGAGCTTTCAGAACAGGGTCAGATCATTGGCTCAGCACTGGAAACGAACTCCAGGTTGAACCAATGATCCTAAAGAAGATATGCGGGCGAGATTAACGCTGTTGAAGCGTAGCAACGTTCTTTGTATTACTTATCTCTTGCTCAACAGCAACAGGGCGAGTCTCTTGAGCGTCAGGTACAAATGCTCTAAAGACAAACCCTAAACGAGATTCTTCTACAGTGTTATCGGGAGAACTATTAGGTGCAGACGTTGCGGCCAAATGGCGACACCCGGCTGGAACAATTTTCACAATGGACGCAGCACCATTAGGACCACACGTAACGAGTGTTCCTGCGCGGGCAGAAGTGGTGCTTAGCAAGGCTGACATACTGACTAAAGAACCACAAATTAAAGCGGTATGAAGCAAACCTTTTTTACTCATCGTGCTCACCTACTAATTGATATGAAATTATTGTCTGCATCAATTATGGGATAAATCGCTGAAACCCTTATAAAAATTGTATAAAACTATACTGAATTATTCTCTCGTCCGAGCATATCAATCTATTTTTCTTGCATACGATGCATTAACACCCTACTAAAACAGAGCAACTATGATTTGCGGCTAACTACCTGAGAAGTATTTGCTTTCCCGGATGGACTTAGCAACTTGCTCCTTCGGGATAATTGCTGTTGAAGTATCACTGCAATACTGCGGCAAATCTTCTGGATGACAAGTATCCCAAGCCGCAGTCATCGCTCTAACTGCGGATTCTAATGGAATGTTCTGAAGGGTTGCACAATGGTGGAATTTGAGGCTGCTGACCAATTGCTGACGGAGAGCTAAGATTTCGTCATCGTGTGTCGTCTCTCTACTTGTATTCATAAGTCCCCCAAAAACCAACAACCCACTTACATTATGACTGCTGCTAAATAAATTTACTCACAGATGAGGGAGGCAGCCCTAAACCTATTCCCCATGCCTAATAGGTTGTCTACGAATTGGGTTAATACGGATAGGGAGACTGACAAAATATCTAAACAAACCATAAAAATCGCAATGGCTTCTGAAATCTTACTTTTGGTAGATACGAACTGCAAAAACAACCTTGTAAGCTAAAAACGTTTTTAGGAAAGCGTTTCATTCATTAGAGCAAAATAATGACTACAGGTTGACTCAGAAGGAGATGAAAGAGAAAGTTCTCAACATTTTGTTGATAGAAGACGATGAAGTTGACGTGATGAACGTCAAGCGAGCATTCAAGAAAGGCAACATCTTGAACCCCCTATATATTGCCAAAAATGGCCTAGAAGCCCTAGCTCTTTTACGAGGAGAATCTAATAGCTCTCCATCTATGCCAGCCTATAGGCGTTTGATCTTACTTGATTTGAATATGCCCAGAATGAACGGCTTGGAATTCTTAGAAGCTCTGCGAAATGACCCAGGCTTGAAAAGCATTCCTGTGGTGGTATTAACTACTTCAGACGAAGATCGAGATCGTGTTGAAGCCTATAACTACAATGTGGCGGGCTATATCCTCAAATCCGTGAACTTCTCCAAATTCAAGGAGACAATGATCACTCTCAATCATTATTGGACTCTCAGTGAAATATTGTGATACTGCTATACACCCAAACCCTAGAAAACCTGTTAAGCATTTGTGTTACTGCCCAGGCTGAAGCATTGGTAGCACAGGAGTTCCAACAAAAATACTTCTAAGTGAATCAAGTACAGGGATATCTTGCTTTCTCAAAGTCGAAATATAACCGCGAATACGGCAGAACTGCTGGGCACCCGCCAACGAGCGGAAGCAACCTGAGATCTTCTGCTTCAATTTCATCATGCGAATATCCCGTTCAGCCTGATTGTTATCAAAGGGAACCTGGAAATCATACATAAAGGCCAGAACAGCAGATTGGTACTTCTCCAGTCGGTCGAGAAGGTTTTTCGGTGTACTTTGTTTTTTCTTGCCTCGTTTCTTAGGTGCGTTTTCATCAACTGGCAGGATTGGATTACTCTTGAATCCATCGGCTAATACTTTTCGGTAACGCTGCTCAAACATCTCGATTTGTTCTGTGCTGAGAGCTTTTAAGCCTTCAGCATGAGCACTCTCTACCTGAGTTTTGATGTCCACCAACAACGTCATCATCTCTTCAGCCCAAGGTTGCTGATAGTGCTCAACGACAAAGCGTAACTCCCGCAAATGATGAGCATTGCAGAGACCATGAGCACAATCATAGGTGGCGTAACTCTGCCAACCATCATGAATGCTGGTACCCGTAAAGTTCGGCAGAATATCCATTTCGTCCATCGCTGCTTTTCCGCGTTTGGCATGAACAAAGTAGTAGGTCAACCCACTCGTACAGGCGACATGTAGCCACCATAGCTTGCTGTTCACCCGCAGCCCTGTCTCGTCAAAATGCCCTATTGCTGCTTGCTCAATACCGTCTTTGATCTGTACCTCAATCGGTTCTAATTTCTGAGCACAGGTTGTACGGGCATTGCAGAGGGTTCCTTCAGAAACCTGGCAACCAAAAACTTCTTTCAACAGGTCACTCGTTCGCTCAAACGGCAACAGTTGAGCGTCCAGCAAGTACACCATCAAGCCTTTAAGGCTACTGCCATACTGAACCACATTGGTGACATCTGCAGGGAATACACCCCGGCTCAAGGTTTGGCAGTGCTCACAATACTTGACTTCTGCTTGATGCTCAATCACCTGTAGTGACAAGGGGGGTAACTCATGAACCTGGCTAAGGTCATATTGTTGTGGTGCTACTTCTGTTAAAGAGGCACCACATTCTTGACACTGAGTCACCGGATGTAAAACTACGGCATCGACGGTCTCACGCCACTCCAATGTGCTACCAGGATGACCTTTTTGCCCACCACTTTTGCGTTTACTCTTACCCCGTAGACTTTTTGTCCGCTTCCCAAAGCCATCGCCTGAGGGTGGTTTACTACTGTTACGACTATCCTTGTCAAGACGTTCTTCTAGTCGCTCTATCCGCTCGATAAGACGGGTGACTAGCTCAACAACCGCATCCTCACCTTGATGGTAGATTGCTCGAATATCAGATTCACTAATTTTTTGATCAGAGACTTTCTTGTTCAACGGAAGATCACGGATTGATTGCTGTTGTGCTTAAAACATAGATCCAGAGAGAGTTATAACTTCATTCTCAACACAATGATTTAAGCCTGGGCAGTAACGCATTTGTCTAATTTTCTTAAGAAATTAAAAGATTCCAACTCTATTGCCAGCATTTTGGTGTATTCCTCTACCCATGATGTTTCCAAGGTTCAATGATGGCTACTAAGCATGACAGTCTTCATTATTACCTCAAAGAGATGGGCCGTTACCTACGGTGTACACATAAGTCATTCCTGAGCTAGTTTCCAGCCAGAGAACATCACCTCAAACCTTTTCAGGCCATGCGTTAGAGTTGCTGTACCTGGAGGTCTTTGGGATTGATACCCGGACCATCCGCCCAGACGAGCAATAATCCAAGTTGTCCAAGCCAAGGATTTCATCGGATAGGGATTTTTTAGCTTTTTAGTTTTGCCTTGAACAGTGGGGAAAATTTTTTGCAAGCACTCCTGCTGTACATCGGTGAAAGTGACAGATGCAGGCCACTTTGGGTTATCTCTGCCTTCCACCATTTGCAAGGTTCGAACCGCAACCGATAAGGCTAAAACGGTAAGGCGCTGAATCGCTTCACCCGATTCGAGTTGCGTCGATTCGAGATCTAAGCCAATCTTTTTAAGCCCCGCGAAAATCCGTTCGATTTTCCACCTGAATTTGTACCATTCCAGTATTTGTAGTGCTTGCTCAAGGGATTGCACCGTGTGGGTGGTCAGTAAGCGCCAATGAATCGGTTCCTGTCCTTTGGGCGTTCTGTGTTCTATCGCTTCAATGGCATACAGCTGAATACTGGGTGGATAGTCCAACTCCTTTAAATGCTCAGGTTGCTGAATTTTGGTTAGTGTCTTGATTTATTCGCCATGAGCTGGAATAGCTGAAATGCTCTGATAATAGAGAATTCGGAGCACTCCTTGATGAACATTTCCCAACGTGAGCAGCAGATTATCCGTATCCAGTCTCAAAGTTCATATGCCTCTATTAACAAAGCTTTAGAAGCAACCCTGCGCCTTGAGGCTAACCGAGTTACCCAGATAGCAGTAGAGTCAGCACTAGACGAAGAAGTCCAAGCTTATCTATCAGAGCTTCAAGGGACTCGCCCTCGACGTTCAGGCTATTATCAGCGGGTTCTTGATACCCAGTACGGCAGGATTGCTCAACTATCTGTCCCGAAACTACGGAAAGGGAATGCAGACCGAGAGTGGAAGATTCTAGAGCGTTACCAACGAGCCCTCGGTAGCCTTCTAGAGTTTTGCCTGGGCTTGTATGTCATGGGTTTATCGCTTCGAGACTTGCAAGAAGCTCTCTATGAGATCCTGGGAGCAGTTTTATCCGTGAATGCCATTAACCGGATTACTCTCAAAGCTCAGAAGCAAATGCTCCAAAGTCGTCAAACTCGTCTTGAGAAAACCCCTTTTATTCTGATTGTTGATGGAGTGTGGGCGAGTGTTCAATGCGCCTCCGAAGACTTTTGGGAAGACCAAGCTGGACATATCCGGAAGCTACGTCGTGCGGAAGACCGAGTCATCTTAGTGGCCATGGCGATATGGCCAGATGGGACACAAACCGTTCTTCATTACGAAATGGCTGTCCAAGAATCTGAGGCAGCCTGGCTACTGTTCTTTGAGCACCTGCGGCACCGAGGATTGCAAACCCATTTGGTGAAGCTGATTGTCAGTGATGGCACCACTGGACTACCTAAGGTAATTCGCGCTCTGTTTCCCCTCGCACAACATCAACGATGCATTACCCACAAGGTTCGAGCGATGCTCCGGCATTTGGGCTATGAGCAATTGCCACACCTGGATGCTCAAGGACAAGAACTCTCCCACTCTGAAGCAAAGAAGCTGCGATATTCACAAATTAAACACGATGCCTATGCTATCTATAAAGCGCCAGACTGGGAAGAAGCGATTGTGACGTTGCTCGTGTTTGCACAGAAATGGACAGACCTTGAACCCGATGCTGTTAGAACCTTCATCAAAGATTTTGCCCTGACCTTGAGTTTCTATGATTTTGATGAATCCCTTCATTCGCTGATTCGTACTTCCAATGCGCTAGAAAGGCTGTTCCGGAAATTCCGAACCAAGGCTGACGAAATTGGTGCTTTCCCAAATGAGGAGAGCTGTTTAGCGATTTTCTTTCTCGTCTCTCGTAGGGATCATGCCAAGCATGATCGCCTCAAAAACCGTGGCGAATAAATAGGGACACTAACGAATTTTGACTGGAGTGCAACGGATGAGTAGCTTTGCATCCCTAGCCATCCGCTGAGTACGAGATTCGTACTCAACTGTAATCTTGGTATACCCTATTGCCCGCTGTGCTTTGAGATACCCATAGAGCGACTTGGATTGACCCAGCAGACGACGGTCTTGACGAACCCTGATTAAGAGGTGATTGAACGCATCTGGCACCGTTGCCCATTCCTCATACAAATCAGATTCTCGGTCACCAATATGAGTGACCAGGCTAGCCCCTCCCATCTTCAGGCAGTGTTGACTCCGTTCAGCAGATGCTAGCCATTTGAATGATTCTTTCTCTTCAATCGGGAGATTGTTATACCCACCTCTATCTTTGACCGTTGGACGATTCGGGTCACGAGTCCATAGTTGAACAGTGCTCAATCCTAGCGGGAAACCAGTAGCTGCATCTAAGGCTAGGGTGGGGTGAATAAAAAAGCCCACATCACGATCATTACCGACGACACCCAATTCTTCTGTTTTGATGCGTCCAGAATGAGACTGCAAGTTGATCTCACTAGTGTCACTGATCGCTAAAATATGTCGCTCTTCTACCTGTTGCTGGCAGTGGTCACTGAGGCTTTTGACCAACTCAGATATAGACACATTCTCATTCTCTAAGAAGCGGTAGTAGCCCACTTGCTCTGCGCGACCTTGGCTGATTTGACGGATGCTGACACTCTGATGGTGATTAATGGCATCGAATAATGAAGCCCCCTTTTGAGCAAACGAAGGTCTCCAAAAGTAGTTCCATCAATCAGTTCTTCGTGCACCAGAATAGGATTTTCCATATCTATGAGGATGCTCTATACGGCTCTCTTACAGTCTAATTCAGACTTGTGTGTACACCGTAGGGGCCGTTACCCACTCCTATCCCATGAAGAAGAAATCGAACTTGCCAGACAAGCCAAAGCGGGGAACCTCAGAGCCAAGCAACGGATGATCGAATGCAACCTACGCTTGGTTGTCTCTATTGCCAAAAAACATCAGAATCGAGGTTTACCCCTGATGGACTTGATCCAAGAAGGCAGCATTGGATTGAGTAGAGCAGTAGAAAAATTTGACCTGGCTCAGGGCTGTCGCTTCAGTACCTATGCTTATTGGTGGATTTTGCAAGGGGTTACCCGCGCGATCAAACTTAAGTCTCGCCCCATCCACTTACCTGAACGTCACTGGAATGTTGCCAACAAGATTAGAAAACACCACCAGAAACTAACCCAACAGCTCGGACGTGAACCTACACTTGCTGAATTATCAAAGACGATGGACCTCAAGCCAGAGGTGATAAGGCAAACGCTACAACTGTTCCAAAAAGTAGCGTCTCTCGATAAGCTCGTGGGGGAACAACAAAAAGATTCACTCATTGACTTAATCCAAGAAAAAAATGGTCCAGCACCCTACATAGAGTCACTACAGATGAATGATGAACTCTCTCGATTAATGGTGCATCTAGATAAACGCGAGCAGTTTATTGTCAGCCAGCGGTACGGACTAGAAGACGGTGAACCTAAGACAATGAATGAGATTGGTCAACAGCTTGGCGTCAGCCGGGAACGGGTTCGACAAATCATCAACAAAGCCATGAAAAAATTACAGAAAAATAGTGACCAAGCTACAAAGGCCAAAACTGCCTAGTCCTCGCCAAGAACAAGGGCAGCAAAAAACCCCCCATAGCACAGCACAGCCAGGGGGTATAAAGTTAAGAAGTTCCACATCATAGAGAAAAGGGACTCTGAGGAAATCCCCACTAAGAACATATCAATCAAATCTGGGGATATTCGGGGGGATGGAAACCGACGATGAAACCTCAAAACTTCGCAAGGCTGATCTGTGCCCCGTCCAGGTTCACCCCTCGCCAACTCCTGACTCTGAATATTGTGCGATTGAGGATTGCACCTCTGAAATCACCACCCCTGACCGAGGCAGACCTGAAATCCGCATCCGTCAGATCCGCCCCTGAAAAACTGGTGGACTCCAGATTACAACCCACAAAGACGGCATTCTTGAGTGTTGCCCCCTTGAAGCTGGAGCCTTTGAGGTTCGACTCCCAAAAGTCGATGCCCGTTAGATCCAGCCCAGCAAAATTGCCACCCTCAATTTCTAGGAGAGGGAAATACCGCTCCCCTGCCTGATACCGCTCAATGATCTTCTTTGCTTTGCTCTCAACGGTATCGTCAAGCCAGTAGGGACCATAATGCTCATCTAGCCACGGCATCCCAGTCCCATGATTGGACTGCTGCAACAGGTATTTACTGAGTCCTCGCTGACTAAATCGCCACTGACCATCAATACAGGCACCAGGGCAATTACCTTGCAGGGTGGAATTCATCAAGCTGTCTTCGGTCACACCCAGGAATTCTGCGGCCTCGTGGGGGAGCAATGCCTTGTCTATCTGTGGGGGCTGGTGGGTGTTGGGGCTGGGGCTAGTTTGCATGGCTTACTCCTTCTTTAGCATCTTGGCCCTGGCAGTAAAGGGGACCGCTTATCTCCAAATCGGGAATATCTTCAGCGCTCAAGTCCGTGAGTTCCCAGCTAGCCCGATCATCAGGATTAACTTCGTAAGACATGGAAGGCTTGCGGTATACAATCACCGCATCTTTACGAAGGCAAGCCTGACCACCATCCCCATAGAAGAGTCGGAACAGACTGGGATATTTCTCGTTAGTTTGAAGCGCAAAACAGGAGCGGCCAAACTCTTCAGCCTCTGATTGGCTATTGAACAAATTAAACGGCACCTCAATGATGTACTCACCACAATCCCATCCAGTGACTGACTCGTGCTGAGAATTCCAAAGGTATTGGGGCAGTCTATCAACGTTGAGACTGCCGTCCATAATTGCCATCAACTCGGGATAAAATCCCCATCGAAACCGTGACACATTCAGCCACAGATCCCAGCTCTTATTGGTTGGATGAATATCGTCCTGTGTCCAGTTCCAAAGATCGTACAAATCAATCTCTATCGCTGAGGGATTATATTCACAAATTTCATAGCCAAAAAACTTGACCAATAGATGACAGACAGATTCTTGACTGGGTTCGATATCTGAGAGGTTTTGGTTCTCGTCGAATGCCTCATAACCTTCTGACAGGATGTAATAGGCGTCGAGTCTCGCTTGAGCAAGTGTTCTTGTTGTTTTGACACAGGTCATCTCGCTTTTAAGGTAGCTGGCCTCATGGGTTATCCAGAAAGTATTCTGAGTGGTTTGGCTAATAGGAACAGAAGGCGTTGCAGTTCCTTGAGTGTCGTCTAACTCTTGGAGCCGTTCAGTGATATTTTCTGGCTGCTCTGAGAGAACCCCCCCTGATATCGCAGTCATCATCGCAATATCATGCTGGATGTTGTCATAAGACTTGGCATATAGATCCCTGGAAAGCTGATTGACTCTATCTTTTAACTCTGGAATTGAATCAGTAGCCTTAACCTGTTCAAGTTGATCGGCGTAATCATTTCTCTCGTTGGCGGGAAGCTTGTTAATATGCTGTTCCATCACACCAACAAAGTCTAATAACTCTTTCTTCTGATCCTCATCCTGTCGGTTATTTGACTCAATAAGCCGATCACGAAATTCCAACTCATCTATGTCAGGAGAATCATCAAAATATTCATCTACTGAAACTTGGTCGTGGTCAATCTGGACGGATGACAGGGACAGTCGTGATTGAGGTCTACCCTGAAAAGCTGCTAAAACCTCTTCCCGGCAATAATTAGTGGTCTTCCGAGTGCCGTGGTAAGGTAAATCGCCCCTGGTACACATTAGCGACAAGCACCACTCAATACGTTCTTCAGGAAAGCCAGTAATACGCCTTTCCTCACGAGTGACAATGAGAATATTCCCCGGCAAGGCTTCAAAGGTTTTCGGATCCAAGCAATAAGGCTCTAGACCTCTTGTACGGGCCTCGGCGTCCATCAATATTTCAACCTCTAAACCTGACATTGAAATGCGATCAGTCAAATACTCGATAGTCGTTTTATGACCCCGAACACCCACCAGCAATTGAAAATCCTCCAAGTCGAGGGGCTGTTGTGAGTGCAGCTCTTCCCACCCCTCGGCTGATAGATACAAATATCGCTGCACTTCACCCGACTCGTTTACAGGAGCGACTTCTAGACTGACTTCCTGTTCAATTCCTTTCTCACGAATCTTCCAACCTTGTGAGATACGCTCAGCTTCAGACCGCACCTCGCCTGATACCAGGGATGCACAGACATCCCAATCAGCACCCGGCAGGCAAGACCATTCCCAATTATCCATCAAATCCAACTGGGCATCAAAACCACTGGCAAGGCCAGACAACGGGATGCAATTAAAATATCGGCAAAGCAGATAGATGATATCCAAGCTGCTAAATGATTCAAAATACTCATAATCCCAAAAGCACATCTGCAAACCCTTGACGACATTCCACAGATGCGGGATATCCATCGTGGTCTCAATGCCATTGAGCTGAAAAAATGGCTCACCACCAAAGATAAGAATGCGAGATGGAGACTTGGCCTCGACCTCCAGGCAGCACGGCAACTGAGTATGGTCGAGGTGGGAAAGAGAGACCCTCAGAACTTCATGAGGTCTGAAGACTTCGGTGAGAAAACCAGACTCGCGTAAATGATCAAGTCTTTCGACCCTCTCTAGGATTTGCTTGGATGGCTCTACCAGGAGTGGGTGGATTGCCTTGGAGCTGGATTGCTTGGGCTTCTCCTTACCGAAGAATGAAGAAAATATCTCTAGTGTCAATGCCCGCATCTCAAAGGGAGCGGTGTAGTGTACGGTCTTAGCCTCTGGGTTAGGGTTGGAGTGGTCAAACAGGTCTTGAGCTTCGACAAATTCAGCAACTTGAGTGTGATGAACATAGAGCCTTGCGCCACTCAAGATGATACTGGTCTGGTAAAAGCCTTGAGACAATAGCTCAGGCTCACTCATCCCTTCAGGGAGCGGCCACAGCTCTACCTCAAGTGGATGACGCCAGTGTTGGGTGACGCACAAGAAGCCCGTATAAGGGAAGGATGGATCTAACTCGATTTCATTCAAGTCAACATCAAAGATGATCGGCCTGTCAGTATTGAAGGGTATCGGTTGTAGGACGGTTGCAGTAGTCATGGGATTCACCTCATTAGGTGGGAGTTTTAGTACAGGTAATGGGTATGAAGTAGAAAATCTAGTTAGGCATTACGAATTCTGTGCAGGATTTGAAGTGCCTAGGCAATACAAATTCCAGAGAGAAAATAAAAAATTAAACAGCGGGATTCAGCTCAAGCTCAGTATCTTCCTGTGTCTTGTCTTCAATAGATTCAGCTAAGCGAGTGAAGTACGCCCGATCCTCAGCAGTGGTGCGGTCAAAGAAGTAATTGTGTCCAACACCCCGGATGTCCTGATGGTCAAAAAGGCAGAGGTTTCGATAAATGTGATTAACATAATCACCCTCAGCGCTCCGAGCAACATTGATTTCATGCTCACCCCTCATAAAGAGGTATGTACCATCGTCATACAGGGTGCCACCCTCGGCATCAGCCATCGGACTTCCAAAGGCAGCAATGATTTGTGCTAACTGGTCGAAGATGGGTTCCTCGACTCTCTGCTTGGATTGGGTTACTGGATCGGGAGCAGTAGATTGGCGTTTAGCAAGGGATTGAGGACTCTGGGAGTACATACCCCGATCAGTCCTACGACGCTGGATATCTTGAAAACCATCAAATAGATGACGTGCAACCTGGCAGGAATAATCTTCAATCCCTCGCTGCTCTTCTTCGGGTGTTTCAAACCCCTCCTTCTGTGGCTTGATGCAGCGCTCACAATCACCAGGGAATTCAGAAGCTTCAAACCGTGCCCAGACATACTTACCCTCAAAGCTCCTAGGTTCTCGCCCGTGGACAATCTCCAGGTAGCCACTCCGATCCGTGACATAGAAGCTAAGGAGTTCGTGATAGTCCTCAATTGCTAGCTGGCATCGCTGCAAAACATATTGGTAGAAGTCTTCAAGCGTCGGTGCTGGTGGCAGTGGCTGAGAATGTTCAGCGATTGCCATCCAGTACTCGCTATACTCCAGATCCTGACCCTCAAGTGCTTCAATGAATTGCAGGGCATGAGAAATATGCTCATGTTGGAAAACATTTGAGCCACAATGGATCGTGCCAATTTCTCCTAGCCGTAGCTCCACTCGAATTGCCAGTGAGCAATTGCCCAGCTTTCCCTGCTGCAAATAGACCGGGCGAATGCGGCGACACCAGTATTCATCAGCCAAAAGCTCCATAATGACTGCATCACCTTCAGGGTCACGGTCGTCAGGGTGAGCAGATCGTTCATGTAGACTTTGGGCAACACTTTCAACTTCCTCGTCAGAATGGCAAGGCTTCAGGTCAAACCAGCGATTGGGGTCAATCCTAGTTTCTGGATCAATCGTAATCGTCCACGTTGATTTAGTCATAACTGCCACCCGTGAAACCGTTGGGCAATGCCCACCCGGATACTCTCAGCTACCTGCGACTCAGGTGATATCAGCGGATTGAACTCAGCCAGCCAGGACGAAACCCGGTCTAGGATTTCGTCTGATGGAAGTCCCGTACATGGGTCTGGGTGCTGACCGTGGTCGGTCTGGTAGTCGATCCAGGATTGCTCGAAGAAGCTGAAGAATGGGTTAGTCGGCATTGTGGTGACCTCGATATAAATTGGAATTCGATAAGCAATGAACGACTTGCTAGGACAAAGTACTGGGGATCGTTTTTACTGTGATTAGGTGTGTAATCAGGGGCTGTCGCCATTAGCTCATGCAGCTGACAGAGAGCATCACTAGCTAGTCTCCAAGACTCCTGAGCCAAATATTTTTTATTGCAAGCAGAATTCCAATAAAATTGAACAGGTAATTCATGAGAATCAGATAAGCATTGGGTAGCTCAATATTTCCGCAAAAAGGAGCTAGAAAGGAGCTAAAAAAGACAGACAAGAAACTAGCGAGAAGAAGAGCTTGAAAAGCTTTCTCTCTTATCTCAATTTGCTTAATTGAGTGGTACAGACCAACAGCAAAGACCCATATCGCCAGTGCAACAGATACTAGTAATGAATCCAGAAATATGTGCTGAATTAGTGGATAAAATTGCCTAGAAAATAGGGCGGTTACGATAGCCAAGGGGAAATTGTAGCCCAGCGCATTTTTTATAGACACAATGCCTGCCGTTCCAAGGGCTAAAGCTAGGAATTTGTTTTTCAATGGGATTCACCTCATTAGGTGTGGGTTTTGCTGCTTGAAGATAGTTAAGGATTCGCGAGTCGTATATGACTATTTCGCTCTCGAATAGCCATGACATCACACCGGAATAGCTTCGCATCAGGTGCCTGCTCATCAAAATAAAGAATATCAATGGGATCGAAATCGATAATATTGACCGGACCAACCCCAAAAATCCTAAGAGCTTTGTGCAATCAGACTTTGCAAGAGCATTTATGCTTTTGGGATTCCCCGATCTAATCAGGTCGGTCTGTTTCCATATCTCAATCCGGTCCTTCACCCTAGAAGCGCCAATGAACTGATCACCCAGTTTATCTTTGCCATTGATATTAATGGTCCGTTTCAATCGACCAATCTCATCTCGTTCTGATAAAACTGGGAAATGGTGCTGGTCTAATAAATCTTGGGAAGATTGAAGATTAACTAAGCTATGCAACGAGCACCCGCTAACCCAAGTAACAGCGAAAGCAATAGCGACTGAAGACAGAAGCGAGAAGTCTCTGAAAAACTTGTTAGTCATTAAAAACTCCTAAAATACGATCCGTAACAGGTCCTAAAGAGAAAACCAGGACTAGGACGCTCAGACCGAGTGGGAGGGCAAGCAAAAGGATCTCTGCAATTACTTGAGAGGCTGGGATGAGCGCTTGATCTAAGACAAAGTGGGAAAAACCAAAGTCTGACATTCCTTAAATATCCTTTCGCTCATCCGTGATTACATGAGGTAAGAAGGATACGGAAGTTAGCTGTACTCCGATCCTCCCTGGCTTCTCAGATGAACATAGCTCTAAGACTTTCTTCTCCTCAACAGTAAGGAAAGTACCTAGGGCTGTCTTAGAAGTCAAGGCGAATTCACTAGCCTCATTTTCCAGAGCCATTATTGCCGTCGTAGGCATGAAATAGGCTTCCCCTGTATCGTAATCTTTGACCTGGTAAATTAGCGCTGCGATAAAGTGTTTCATTCTTCAGTTGTCGCTCTAATGATGAGATCAGACTTGGGTCTAGCCTGATGAATTACTCAGGAGCTGAGCTTGAGGACTCCTTCACCCCAGCCTGATCCTGGGTCGCATCCTGGGTCATTTCGGGAAGAGTCCAAGACATTCTAAAGTCCAGGCCAGGAAGGTTCTTGAGCGCTGTCTGAAGTCTCTGAATCTGTTGCTCTGACAAAACTGGCTCATATACTGGGACTTCAATGGCGAAGATTGGTTTAAAGGGAGCTTTGGGGAGAGTTTTAGGGCAGAGAGGACTAATCATATGGCCCCACCTTATAAACACGCACAGAAGGATTTATCTCAACGTCAATCTGCGTAAGCGTTTCTATCCCTTTGACAACCCTTCGGGCTGCTAGTTTACCCGTTTTTACCATCCGCTCACCTTTATAGATCAACTCGGTATTAAGAGGCAGATCTTCAAAAATATGCCTATCCTCGTCTGAACAATACCGATCAAAAAAGACGAAAATATTAGGATCATCTTCAAACCACCCATTCCCACTAGCGTCAAATTCTCGATCCATAAAATCTAGAATCTTAGCGGTTGCCTGTGCTGCATCTGGATTTTCCTCTATGATTTTCTGAATTTGCTGTCTAACTATTGGTTTCATCGTTTGCTATCCTTCCTTTTTCAATAATCAAATAATTTCAATGACTAACTTCCCTCAAACCTTCTCCCCAGCCAGGTCATCGGAAACCACAGCCCAAAAGCAATCAGGCAAGAGGCTAGGCTCCAGTAGATGTGGTACTCAGCAAGGGCAGCAGTGGCAGCATTCGCACTCAGCCTGGACCCCTCACGCAGCAGCTCCAGAACTTCCAGAGTTTCTTTGGTACTGCTGTCCTCAGTTATCTCCGGTAGGACAATATTGGCTTTCTCATACTGATGATAGAAATGCGTGGACAAGGGGCGGGCCGCTCTAGGGATGGGTTGCATCATCACCAGATAAAACCCCAGTGACACGCCGATGGAGCCGACAACGATACCTCGGGCCAAGGCCCAGAGAGTTTGTCTGGAGGGTAGTGAAAGTTTCATGGGAACATCCTCAATTGTTCGTAAGTTGATTAGCGGAATCCTTCAGTTGTTTTGTCCTCTGCACATCCGTCTGAATCTTCGGTGGGGCGGTCTGTGCGGAACTGGAACTGAGTGCTGGTGTTTTGCAACATTGCTTGGGTAGTCGCCTGTTGGTCTTGTGGGTCGCACCAGGGCAAAGGGGAGGTGGGGTTTGGGTTGTGGTTCATGGGTGGATATTCCTTGTGTGGCGGGATATTTTTTAGGTGTGAAGTCTGGGAGTTTTCAGGTGCAATGTCGGGGAGTTGGTATGGGGTAGTTGTCGTCGATACGGACTTGCGATGGCCGAAGGCCGGTCGGAGACCATCGCAAAATGGCATCAACCCGCCTCGTCCTTGTCTCTGTAGGTATCCCAAAGGAGAGCGACACGTCTCAGGCCAATGACACCCGCTCCACCAACGATGCACACCAGTGAACCGTAGTGGAGGAAATCATTGGCAGTGGGGTTATGGATGATTGACTTGGATATTTCTACAACAGGCCGAAAAGGGGGCGCTTCAAGTCGCAAATGACCCGTCATTGGATCTGGCCCGACAAAACCATCAGCCATGAGCCAGCAGCCCCAACCCACCAGACCGAGACGCAGGGCAATAACTGGCAAGGCTGAAATAATGGTCGAGAGTACTTCCTTTTTCAGTGGCTTATCTATGGGAGCTATGTTAGTCATTTGTTCTACCTCACTTGCTTTCTCGTGATTCAGATTCATGCGATTGAGCAGCTGACAATGCCAGCTTCACAAAAACGAAGCGTCCTAGAGAATAAGTAGCGACCACCGTAGGAAGGGTCAAAAGCCATAGGGAGAAAAGCCGAGGAAATACCTGGGCAATGGGTTCTCCTTTCGCCAAATAGAAACCTCCCATTGGTGTAGGGATTCTTACCTCCCAAATCGTGGACTTGACTTCAGACTCTGGTAAGCACTGCGCTAGGGTAACGGGCGTATACCCAGGCCGAGAACATTTGGCATCAATCAAATAAGGCGAAACCGCTAGAAAGCCAAATACAACACAGCTCACAGACATTGCACCTAGAACAACCTTGAGCGTTGAACCCAACCCTTCCAAGATTGTGGGTTGTCTGGGGACGGTCCTTGCCCCCAATTCAGTTAACATATTTTTTCTCCTGAGTTTTGGTGGAGAGGGTAATGGATTAATATGCCACTACCCTCAGTTGATGAGTTGGGAAGGGGCAAAATAGTATGCCATCCTCCCTTGAAATAGGCAGGCCGATATCACAACTCGCCCCGAATCTCCTCAATCACGCCGTCGCGGATCACAACCTCAATCTGCATCTTGCGAATCAGATGGTCGCCTTGCTTGGCATAAAAGAAGTTATCGACCTGGCCTTGCTCAACTTCCTCGCCCAACTCCAAAGTTTCGATCTGCTCTAGTTGTTGCAAGACCTGAGTCTTCTGCTCCAGCAGTTCACCCTTGCGCTCATTGGCCTGAGTCTGGATATCTTGGATCTGGGCTTGGGTCTGGGCAATGGAGCTGCCCTCTGGATGGATTTGGACAGTATGATGGCTCAGCTCCCCAACCATTTGTTGAACTTGGGCATCCAGTTGGCCTAGTTGTTCATCCAGTTGGTCAGCTTGCGATTGGAGCTGTTGACGGGCTTCGTCTTTCCATAGAGAGGTAACAATGGCCTTGACGAGGATCAGGCGTTTGAGAAAAAGTTGACTTGAGGATGGAGACTCAACCCACAGTTCAGGTTTTGGTTGGATGAGTCTATCTTGGGTAAGCATAATTTTCTTTCCTTAATGAGATGGCTTGAAGGTGACGGAGTAATATACCGCCGTTAATTTTCTGGATTGGAAATGGCAGGTAATGTGCCATCCGTCTTATTGGTTTGATTGGAGGTGACGGATAATATACCGCCACCTAATGAGATGAAATCGAACCTTCCTGTGAGAATGTACCGCCACTGTTATTTGCCGGACTTGGGGCGATGGTTCCTCGCAGCCACCAGCCCCCCAACCCAGCGAGAAGGGTGACTAGCACCACCACCCAAACCCAATACCGGATGTCCGTGAACATCGCAGCTCGGTACTCCCACTCTCGGCGGCGTTGGGCAGACTTCATCAGGAGGTGTTGGTTGTCGTTAAACTGCTTGCGTTCTCGCAGGGATTCAATTCGCTCGTTTTCCTCAAGAATGCTCATCAACCGCGAGTACACCATCTCTCCCACAAAAGTCCACGCTACTCCTCCACTACAGTGGCCTTTAAGAGCGGTTGCTTTCCCGGCGTTAGTTGATTAGCCGTTAGCTTACTCACCAGGGCAGCCACCTCCGGGCGCTGCATAATTTCATCGGCTTTCGCCTGGATTCGGGCGTTGACATATCGGTTGGCACTCTCATCTAACTCACCCAAAACTTGCACAACCTGATGGATGGTATTTTCCGTCGCCAAGTCGATAATCGGATCTATCTTCCGCTTCAGAACTTCCGGCAGATCCGATCTTGGGATTGCAGATTCCACCAAAGGCTCATCTTCCACCCCCCGCATCTCTGCCTTGACCACATCAACGGGGTCCATCCCTTCTTCAGAAACCTTCTCGCAAACCAGGGAAAACAAGGGATGGTACAAATCATCACCCGTCTCAATCCCTTCATCGGATATCGCTTTGTGGATGGGCTTAAGGTCAACTTGATACATCTCAGCGGTATAGATGCACCAGCCATGAGTGTAAGTATCAGCGGTTTTATCTTCTCGGAGTTTCACTACTCCTTGTAGAGTTTCCAGGTCATAGCCGTCTTCACTCATTCCGCAAGCTCTCAGTAGATGGCCGACTTGCTTGTCATCCATACCGAGGGTCTGCATTAGGTCATTGATAATAGTCATTCGCTTATTTCTCCAAATGTTGTTCTATGAGAATGTACCGCCAGCACTTTTTTGACTGGTGGGATTGGCTTTTTTGTTGGATTAGTCATCCTCTTCAAAGCCCGCATAGATACTGGGTGCAGAACTGCCAGAATCTACCACCGGGGATTCCTCCGCTTCCCTCGGCGGCTCATAAGGATCAGAAGGTGGCTGCACAATCTCAAGCTCGACTGTTGGCATGGAGGGCGCGGGAGGTGAGGGTAAAGATGGTTCGTCGGGAGTTGTCTCTTCTGAGGAGACCAGGATCAGCGCCAGGTCATAGAAGGTTTCAACTTTGTCCCGCGACAACTCAATCGCCTTGCGTACCTCTGCTACAGAATTGGTCTGGAGCGCTACGGCCAACGGCTTAAATACCGCATAGAGGATAGTGACACACTTCTCAGAAAAGGAACGACGATAATGGGCTTTCGCTGTCTCAATGATGGTTGTAATCTCCTGATCCTTATCCCAAACGGTATCCATGCGGAATCGGTAATGGTTTGGATTTCTCATCAGACTGCCTCCCTGACTGGAGCAGCTTCTAACTGCATCACGGGCGCTGCATGTTGTCGCCACACCAAATACAGATCGATAAACCTTTGCTGCTGGGAGGCAGATAAATGATGCTGGGTAAATGTAGCTTTGATTTCTTTGCGAACTGGAGCGAGGATATCAGCCTTCGCCTGACACAACTCAGCTAAGTAGTCGCCCCAGAACAATGAACCTCCCCCACCGATATACACCCGCTTGGAATTCATAAAGTCGGTATCCGCTTCCAAGTCATCACTTAGGTCTGCCCACACTAGATCCTTAGCTTCCTTGAGTGCAGCTAGCTTAACCAGACGTTCGTCTTCACTGAGAATTGCAGATAAGCCCCCCTCTCCCCATTTCATCGCCTCCTCATACAACAGCTTTGCCCCCGTCAGTTCATTGCTGAAGGCAAACGGGAAGTTCCGCAAAATCTTGATGGTTCCGTACCCCGTCCAGGTATAAGCATTGGGCACCACATTCGCTTGCTCATCCTTGAGGTTGATAATCGTCACATCCTGATGACCAAACATCAAAATTGAGCAGGGGTACACATTTGCATAGTTGGCAAACCCAGACCCTTCTGGATGAACTTGAACCCGGACTGGATTGCAGCGGACGGTGTTGATGCCATATCTGAAACTGCGGATTTGCCGAAAGATCAGCTCCTCCGTTTCTCGGTAGTAAGGCGCTTCATTTGAGGGCAGCATCAGATCAATCTCGACATCCAATGGCCGATCACATTCACTCAGGAACTGGCCCACAATCGACAGCACCTTAGCCACAGCATGGTGCTTTTTAACCCGATTCACCTTAGTTCGGCGTACCGCTTCCTCGGCATACTCCCCCACAAGCCAATAGTTTCCATCAAAAGATAGGTGAGATCCTTGCCGATTGTTTACCAAGTTCAGCGATTCGTAGTAGCTAGCGGTGACTTTGCGGATGGCACTGGACTGCAATATCAAATCCTCGGTGCCCACTTTGCCGGGATAAGTGATTTGTGCGAGAACTTTCGTCCCAGATGTCCCGGTATCGATTCCAAATTTTGCGTTTGCGTTCATGGATTTTCACTTCTCCATAATCAACGTAGTAATATACCGCCATCCAAAATGACCGAGTTCCCATCAAGTTCCCGCTGAGTTCCCGCTGAGTTCCCATCAAGTTCCCAGTGAGTTCCCACGGAGTTCCCAGGTCTGTAGAGCAGACCAGAGAAACTTGCAGGAAAGCTTGGAGTGGTGCTAGTTTGAGGGCAGATTCAAGAGGTTCTGAAGGGTCGCTGAGGCTCCCACACCCATCACCACTCCGAGGCACCGTTACGGAAATATCCAAGATCGGGCTGACCCTAAATTTTCGTAGTACATTCAGAAACATTTTCGTAACACCACGTAGTACAACCGTAGTTATTTTGTAACTTCACTCTGTAGTACCCCGTCACATCCCTGTAGTTTTTTCTGAAGCGATCACGTTTGGGATCGTCTGATTTTGTTTGCAATTTTTTTCGCAGGTTTTCCCATGCTTAAAACTTTCCTGCTCAGACTTTGGCAACCAGTCATTCATTTTTTCGGTCGTTCCCAAGCTGATGATGCAAAAGCAATTGAATTCCAAGAGTTCTATCAGAAGGAGCAGGCAGACCTCGATCTGATATTCGCTGACCCGAAGACCCTCTCAATGGCTCACCACATCCAAGGGAATCCTGATCTCCGTGAGGCATATCAAGCCGCAGTTCAAGATTGCCTGAAGCATCTGGGCGACTGAGCCAGAGGCCCACTCATGAAGACGATGCGGACCATAACGAGTGATTTAGTCTCCTATTACGAGGAAGATGAATCTCTCGTTGATGCTGTGGATCGCTACTATGGTCAGGCTGAAACAGTTTCTGAAGTGGACCGGATGACAACGGCCATCTGGGCGGGGTCGGCTTCAGTGGTCAAAAAGCTTAGTAAGCAGGTCAAACGTGAGGATCTGAAGTCCTTGACGAGGGGCCTTATCCCCGCTTCTGCCAAAGGCATGGCGAAGGGTGCAGCCCAGAGGATTAGAGGCAAGAAACCTAATGCAGAAGACAGTGAACGTCTCGCCCATGACGTTACTTTGTCTGCGCCCAAAAGTGTGTCGATGGCCTTGCACTTGGAGGGGGATAACCGCTTATTCGATGCCCACATGGAGGCAGTTCTAGAAACTTTCGAGCTGCTTGAGCGGGAGTATGCCCAGTCTCGGATTCAGGTGAATGGAGTGCGCTCCGTCGTCAACACGGGCAACATGATTGCGGCATTGATTCCCCATCACACGTCCCGCGATGGCGATATGCAGCTGCACACCCACATGCTGATCATGAATGGGACGGAAGGGCCAGATGGTCAGTGGCGCTCCCTCTCCCATGAAAAGCTGGCAAAGGCTAAGTGGGTAGGAAGTTTCTACCGTCAGAAGTTAGCGGAGAAGGTGCAACGGCTGGGATATCGGATCTATGAAACTAAACATGGGTTTGAGCTAGAGGGCTATAACCGTGCGGATGTCGAGGTCTTTTCCAAACGCCACCGGGCCATCGTCAAGGCGGTGATGGATGAGGGGCTAGCAGTCACTCCTCAGAATAAGAAGCAAAAGGTATTGACGACTCGCCAAGCCAAGCGGGGAGTGGGTAAAAAGCTGGAGACGATCCAAGACCATTGGCGAGAGGAAGCCCATTTTCAAGCTGTGGGGCATCCGGTATTGGCTGGACCTTTGGCAATGGTGTCAGATCCAGATAAAGCCAAGGTGGAGGTTGACAGTGCTATCCGTCATTTTTCTGAATGGTCATCCGTGTTCGAGCAAGATGACATCTATACCTACATCTTCAAGAACATCCGCCCCGAAGGCATGGCAATGGAACAGGTTGATGAGGCCATTAGCCAAAGCAAGGAACTGATACCCGTCGATCGGGGATTCACCACAGTCACTGCCGTTGAAGAAGAAGCCCAGATCCATCAACACTGGATGGCAGGCCAAAGCCAAGCACAGCCAATGGTTTCTACCCCCTCCCTTGCAGGAATGGGAGTCAAGCTCAATGATGATCAGGCCAAAGCGGTACTCGGAACTCTAACGAGTACAGACCGTTATCAAATCTGGCAGGGCTTTCCAGGGGTCGGCAAGTCCAGAAGCTTAGGGGCTTTGAAAACGTTACTCGCTGCCTCGGGTCTTGTGATTCGGGGTTTTTCACCCACTATCCCCGCAGCGATAAACCTCCAAGATGAACTAGGGATTCCCACTAATACTGTCGAGCATTTAGTCAGGAGCCAGCCCAAGGCTGCATCCAAACAAGTCTGGCTCATTGATGAGTCTGGCATGATCAGCCGCAAACAGATGCTCAAGATCATGAATCATGCCGAACGCACGGGCGCTCGATTAGTGTTTGTTGGGGATAAAGGCCAGAACTCTGCCATCACTGCTGGTAGTCCTTTCAGGTTTATGCAACAGAATGGAGCCACGACTCACCGGATTGAGGAGATTGTTCGACAGAAAAATCCGGTACAGAAGCAAGCGGTTGAACTCATCTCTAATGGTCAAGGAGAAAAGGCTTTAGATCTCCTCAGTGCGAATGATTATGTGATCGACTTAGGGAGCAGGGGAGCTATCGTCAAAGCGGCAGCGGCCCAGTTCTTGGCTTTACCCCTCGCAGAACAAGACAAGACTCTGATTGTCGCTGGGACCAATGAACAACGACTCGCCGCAGAAAAAGAGATTCGTAAGGGGGAAAAAGCAACCGGACGGCTAGGAGAATCTAGCAAAATCGTTCAGCTCTCCTCTCGGCACATGAGTATTGAGCAAAAACGTCGAGCGGATTGGTATCACCAGGGAGACTATCTCCGCTTGTTGCAAGACTACAAAAGCACTGGCCTCACGAGAGGACAGCTCTACAAGGTAGAGAAACGCGAGGGTAAGGAACTGATCGTCTCTTCCTTAGGAGGTAGATTATATCGAGTCAATCCTGCCAAGTTCAAAGACAAAGAGGTTTACCATGCCCAAGAGTTTGATGTGGCCGTGGGTGACAAGCTCCGATGGACAACTACTATCCGGGAGAACAACTGGATCAACGGCCAGCAGCTCACGGTCACGGCCCTCGACAGCCTGAATATGTCGGTTGTAGATCGTGAGGGACGCTCTCATGATGTCCCCCTCACTCAACCTTTGGCCTTGGAATATGACCGAGTATGGACCTCGTATCGCTCCCAGAGTGCCACCAAGAAACGGACGATCATCATTGCAACGAATGACCGCACCTCTAACCAGGAGCCGTTCTGTGTTGATATTTCCCGCCAAGAAAGTGAACTGACGATCTACACGGAAGACCTTGGAAAACTCAGAGAGCGAGTCCAAGAATCCAATGCCCAAGAAAATGCTTTAAATCTCATTGAGGAAACCTATGGAAATCAACGAACAACTACAAGCGATCACGACCGCGATGACGGCCATGAGCGAACTTCAGCAACAAAACCAACAGTTGCTGACACAAAATCAAGAACAGATGACCGCCATTCAGCAGCAAAACCAGGAGCTGTTAGAAGAGAACAGAGAACTCAAGTCCCAGGTCCGGGAGAGAATCAACACCATCCCGATGGAGGTCAAACACGTTCTCAACACTTTCATCCAGGAATTCAAGGAGGCGATGGCGGCCAAGAAGCCCTCGGACATGAGCGAGTCGATCAAGGAACTCGCCAAATCGATGGACAACTTGAAGATGAAAATAGAGGATACCAGCGTCTTGCAGATGACAATGGGCGACAAGGTGTTGGAAGCCGCAGAGGAGATCATGAAGGTCAAAAACAAGCTCCCCCGACACGCCCCACCCAAGACGGTCGTTCAACAGAATGGGAGCCAGCCCCCTCAGACTTAGCTAATTGGGTGATGCAGTGGTCTGAGGAGAATGAGCTATCAGCAAGTGGGTTGGAAAATCACTTGCTAGCCCTTGCTAATGATATAGAGTCACTCAGCCAAAGTCTGGAACCTGATTCCTTCAATGGTTTAGATGAGTTGGCAGATCTGGTCATTGAAAACCAGTTTGCTGATGCCCTCGCAGATAACCTCGCTCATATAAGCCAATCTATCGATCACATTGATCAGGCCATAGAAAAGAACCTCAGCCAGCAGAGGATCGATAGCATTGCAGAGGCCGTGGTGGAGTGGCGAACCGGGCAGGAGTTAGCTGAGGCCGTTGCTGAAATAGCGGACATCGTTGCTCAATCGGATGGATTAGACCGGGGGATTCTCCGGTTGCTGGCTGGCTTGGAAGCGACTCAATCTCTGGATGTAAAATTCCCCGCAATGGCTGAACTGGTCGATGCCGTCCAAGATTGGCAAACTGAGGTGGAGGTTTCCGCTGTCATTAGCGAGGTGAAGGACTGGGTTGAGAGTCTGACCATACCTCAATTTCCTGACATGGATAACCTGGCTCAGGATGTGCATGACCTCAATGAAGAACAAGCTTTGGCTGAGAGTGGTTTGGTTGAGCAGTTGGTTAGTCTGACGACTCAGATCAATGAGTTAGTTGAACCTCAGCAGATGGAGTTTGAGGGATTGGATCAGCTGACAGATATGGTGGTGGATCTGCAGCAAGGAGAAGACCTGGCTCTAGTCCAACCCCAGATCCAGGCCATCACCCAACAGATTGAAGCGTTCAACGACAGGCAACCCACCTATTCGTTTGCCAAGATTAAGGAGCTGGCCGATACCGTCAATAAGTGGAGGGCACATGAATCCATTGCTCAGCACATTGGCGCACTCAATGATCTAACCCTTCGCGCTCAAGGGAGTCTACATGAGTTCCCAGCCATGCAGCAGTTGGCCCAGGAAGTGCAATCCATGCGTGAGATTGACGCCCTTGCCAACGGGCCAGTCGCAGAACAGCTCCAAGATATTGCTCAGAAGTTGGCAGACAAGGGGATGAGTATCACGCCCAAGCCTAAGAAAATGATCCAGCCCAAGGCTAAGCCTAAGAGGCTCAAGGATCAGGTGTTTTGGCAACCGGACTATACGGGGGTTGAGCGGCCAGAACGTATTGATGAGAAACATTGGAATGAATGGGTGGATAGCTGCATTCATCCTGATGTGATCGCCGCTCGGTTGCAATCGATTAAGGGAGAACAGGTGATTGAGCGATTATTAGGGGCCAAGATTGAGGACATCGCCACTCGCAGAAAGGATGGATCTCTCAAGAAGGTTCGCAGCCAGTACCGGACTAAACCCATTCAATCGTTGATCGATGACCGTTCTCACCCTGATGTACTGAGCTATCAGGAGTTAGCGGATGGTGGAGGCTGGTGGTGTGATTCGGGGGTTAATCCGCTGTCCTTTGAAACGCTGGGACCGGATGAAAAACCCACCACCAGTCTATATGGGACTTTTAAGCCCAACCCTAAAACCGCTCGATTAGATATCGACAAAACTCAGAAAGCAAGGAGAAAAGATCCCCAGGCTCCACCCCGCTATCGCAAGTACGAAAACCCAATGGGGCCAAAACGCGAACTGTTTGAGCGGGATATGGCATTCCAACCCATCCCTGATCACATTGCTCAGCAGATTCTTACCAAGTATGGAGTGATGCAAACCCAGGAGGAAAAAGCTAAAGGGTTCTGGTACACGGTGTACCAGCATCCAGAGATTCCCATCTACAGGACTGAAGGAGATAAGAAGGATGCGGCATTAGTCTCTCAAGGTCGAGTGGTGATCGGTGGGCAAGGGGTGAATATTGGTTACCGGGCCAAGGACCAAAAAGACAACAGGTTGGAAAGACGGGTTCTGCATCCTCAGCTAGACGTGTTTGCGGTTCCAGGCAGAGAGTTCAGGTATGCCCATGACTGGGATTCTGAGCAATCTACGGTCTGGGATGTACGTCGAGAGATGGTTAGAGAGGCTGAGTTAATCGAAGAACAGGGCTGCAAAACATGGCGAATACCGTGGGATTCTGAACAGGGGAAAGGCGTTGATGACCTGATTGGTAATCATGGCCCCATCGCCTTTGAGCGGGCAGACCAGAATGCCTATCCAATGGACCGGGAAATCAAGATGCATTACCGGGGGCAGTACACCCAAATCAAAAACAAATTAAGTCGGGAGAACCCACAGCACAACAATGATATTGCCATCTATCTCATCGCTCAAGGTGAGGGTGATGCAATGGATGGAACCAGAGTGCTGATGCAGTCTGATGCTGCTAGAGAACTGAAATCACCTGAAGATAAACAACGGTATATCCAGGGAGTGATTCACTTTACCCACTCATACCAGGACGCGCTATACAAAGGACGTTCCACAAAAGTGTTTGAGCGCAGATTGTTCCTGCTCCAGCATAAATCTCAACCTACTCAAACTGTGAATCTGGATAAGGAACTGGAGATGTGATCGGCAGGATAGCTAGAGGCTTTGACCTTGATCATGATTTGGGGCTTGCGTTCCCTGCTTCAAATCTAGACTTTCAGTGGTCAGGCTTTTCATCCGGGCACCTCTAACGACTATAGCCGCTGCCCGTACACCTTTTTCCTGTCCTTGCTCAGCCACAATTCCTCGAATAGTTGGATCATGCTTTAGCAACATTGATTCAACCTTAGACTTGGCATACCCTGCCTTCAGTGCATTCTGGGCAACGAGGCCCGCCCCAATTAAGCCTGGCTGATCAACTTTAGATGAGAACTCGTTGTAGAGAGTTTGGCTGTCTTGTTCTTTGGATAGAGGGATATTGCTTGTACTCTGCTGCCGCTCATTCAAAAGTTGTTCTGCACCAAGATGTAGGGAGAGAACAACATCCTCACCTTTATTGAAAAGACTCAGAACCTCATCCGTTGCAAAGGATGAACTGTACCGATCTACCAAATGATCTGGCTCCGAGGCAAACTGATGAATGGCCTCTATCTGGTCATCCCGTAGTTGTGACCCATAATGATTCACCAGAAATTCAAGATCGTACAGATCCCGAGCCGCTGTTCGATGTTGGGCTGCTGATAACTTCTGATCAAATTGCTGCTCTATTCGGTAGGTCTTGATACCTGAGATTGTCTCAATGGCTTCAGACTGGGGGCTTTCCCGAAAGCTAGTCTCTACCTTGAGTAACCTATCTTGCCCTGTAACCTGATCTAAATAATGAAGCTTGTACCGCTGGACAGTATCCGTATCTTTGACCAACTTTAGTGATTTCAATTCGATACCATTCACATTCCTAATGGCAGACTCAATTCGACCCTTGAGATTTAGCTTTTTTGTAGAGTCAAAATCTAAGTCCGTAGAATAGCGATCCAGGGCACGAGTGAAGATGAGTGCCGCACCTCCCTTGAGGACATAAGGCGTATCACCGACTTGTTGAGCGACTGACCGCATCAAGTCCAAGTGGATGGACTGGGAAGGGTTTATACGAATTTCACGGTCTGAATCCATTGCTTAAAAATTCTGAGGGGTTCACCTGATAGTTGGATTGCCAAGCGTTCTAAGTACTCTCGTTTGAGGTGATCAACTTGCTCTTCCGTATCCAGCCAACTATTGATTGCCGCATTGTCTGCAATACTCGGTACTTTGGATTTCTGGAGATCCAGCATCGCTAAGTCTGCGATAGCCCGATAATGATTGGCGACATATATAGGTTGATCCGAGGGAATGGATAATCCTTCCTGAAACAAAATTGAAGACATATCTCGCACTCCCTGATGACCTAGGGAAGGCGTTGTATCAACCTGCTGACCCTTTCCAGCAAGGGGGATGCTCTTTTGAGTTGTTAGGGCATCCGTTTGTTCAAAAAAGTAGGGCTGAAAATGCCAATCCCCCGTGTCTTCATCTGGGAAACGAAGGTTGAGTGCATGTTTGAACGAGATATACCGCTCCAGGGTCGTCTCAGGAATCGGCACTGGACGTAACAGAACTTCTTTTAAATCTTGGGTGGGAGAAAGCTCGTTCATACTGCCCCTGGCATTCCTCTAGCTTAATCACAGAATATCAGAGGCAACAAAAGGGAGCAGCTATCGCAACAGCTTCTCCCTTTTGCTAATCCCGATCACCAAAATCTCTCAAAAATCCTAAAGTTATTCGCCAAGTGCCTTGGAACAAGCTGATAACGCAAGCCCATGCCATGATCAATGCACCTACATCCCATGTTCGCTTGAGATAGTCGATAAAAGCATGAAATGCTTCGATCCCTAGATAAACCATTCCTATCAACAGGATGGGAGGTCCATATTTGCGGATAAAATTACGCAGGGTAGGAAACCTATGTTTTCGGGTGAACTTACGCATGATGGCAACTCCTATAGTTCCGGTTCACTGTGGGCCAAGGCAGGCTCTTTCTCTGGCTGCTTGGGGGATACGCCATTACTAACGGCCTTGGCAATTTGCTCGGCTCTCTTTAAATATTTCTCGGCACGTTCCACATTCCCCCCCTGCTGCTTTACTTTCTCTATGCGTGGATCGATGGACTTTCCTTGCTCCTGTTTAACTTGGTCTTTGGTCTTAAATTCACCTTCAGCACGTTGCTTCTCTTGAGGAGCAAGATTATAGGTATCAACGAGCTTCTGACCTTCCTTTAGGTGTAATACTACTCTGCTTCCCACTTTAATCTTGAATTCACCTTCAAAATCCTTAAAATTCGTTAATGCTTCTTTGATATCTTCCATTTGCTGGTCACTAATCTGGGTGACGGAGCGGTCAATATCTCCTCCACGCATCCCAAAGATTTGCTCTTTGTTATAAAAGACCGCCATCCTGGAGATATCCACACCCCGCTGGTCTAAACCAGACAACGCCTCTAATAAGCTATCCTCAGCTTCTTTAGACGAGTTCTCGTAGTTGTACTGCTCTAAGGCTGTATTTGTCGCATCCGCTAAATACGGAGAGACATCCTGAAGATTCTTATCTGACATATCGGTCACATTCGGACCCTGAGCAACGATGGCGGTTGCCTCATCCACATCTTTACCTTCTCTCAATGCCTGGTGAGCAACATGCTCGTCATAAATTAAGGCTAATTCTGGTTTGCCTTGGATATTTTGCTCAATCTGCTCATAGCTACTGAGGTCTGGATCTTTGTGGTATTCAGACAGTAGTCTTGCATACTCAGCTCGTCGCTCCATATCTGGCTCAATTGCTGTGGGGGCTTGGTTGATTGTGTCTGCCATTGTCGTCTGTCTCCCTTGTAGTTTTTGAATGGTTTGCTGAACACTTTGCTGCATCTCGGCTAGCCAAGTCTTGGTGCGGTCGATATAGTGGTTGGTCATTTTCCAGGCATGGACTATCGGACGAGCCATCACGACAGGAACACCTTTGGCCGCATAGCTGATCGCCAATTTCCCCGTATCAATAATCCCTTTGCCAATCACCGATGGGGCGACAATCCCGCTCAACGGTCGTGCCCACGCATCCGTCTTCGCCAACATGTCAGCGGTTCTGACTTTCGCCCAGGCATCAAATGCACTTTGCCGACCCCAACCATGTGGAACTTGACTGGCTAGATCTGTAAAGTTTTTGGCTATCTGATCAGCACGTATCCCATGAATCCCCGAATGCATCAGATGAGTGGTTTGGGATATTGCACCCGCAACCACTGGACCCACAATCGGGGCATGGGTCGCAGCAAAGGCCGCTCCTGGAAGCGCTGCAATCTGGATTCCCTTCTTGGCGACCCACGCTAATGGGGCACCCTCAAAATAGAGTTGTTCTTTCTCCTGTAGTTCTCTGTATTTGTCGCCAATGAAGTTGTGATATTGATACTTTATCGGTGGACTAGATTTCTCAGTCTCCCCTTTTTGGTCAACGATATTGTTATCTTCATGTTCCATTATTTATTTCCTCCTTATGGAGCATTCTTGATGCCCGTAGTAATGTACCGCCAGCTATCTTTCCTGCTGTCTGTCGATACTCGGATCCCGTTGGGGTGAGCTGGGGAACTGGTCTACGGCATTGGAAATCTGGGCCTTACGCACAATCAAGGACTCCGCTTTCTTAACGTCACCCCCTTGAGCTTCAACGGCATCGAGAAACCCCGTCTGCTTGATTGCCCCTGATAGTTCTTTTGGGCTGAAACCTCGCTGTTGACCTTCCTTTGCCACTTGCACCGCTTGCTTAAAGGTTGCGGTCACATTGGGGGGTCTCAAAAAGTTGGATTGGATTGCCCTGCTGAGTATGGCTTGCGTGAGTTCTTTACTTGCCCCCAGCATTTCTCTGAAATCTTGGTCGTCTGATGATGACATGGCTATCTTCCTCGATAAAGTTATACAGAATCTACTGCTGCTTTCCGTTCGCTCAGAGTTTCCGATTTATGGAGCTTCTCTAACTCAGCCCCCGTGGGTAACATCGACTCTGCAATGTCCGCACGTTCACTGACGACGTATTCTGGTGTGATGCCTAGATCTCTCGACTGGCGACAGTACAGCAGAAACGGGTGGATGTGAGAGTACCAAAGCGTTTTATTCTCTTCTCTCAAGGCTTCATCGTTTTTGTTGAGTGGAACTTTCAGGCGATGTGCCCGTTGCTTCCAACCAGGGGATTGGATTAGACATTCTCCAGGTTCAAATGTATCAATCTCATCTGCTGTGATAAGTGGGACTTTGCGATGTTGCTCGGAGCGGTTGCGACTACTGCCTGAACGACTGTTATGCCCCGTGGAGCGGGTCTTGTAGACTTCCGTGAAAGTCCCTAGGGAGTCGCTCAAGCTCTTATCAGTGGAATGATGGCCTGTGCGAAAGTGGATTCTCGTGCCAAGAGAACTGAGAATTGACATGGCATGGTCCCTTGTATACCTCAAGTTGATCTGAGCATCACTCTGATAGGACAGGAGACAGCACATTCCATACTCTCGGTACAAGTTAATCCACCGCTCAATATCTGGCAGACGAATTGAGGTGAATTCATCCAAGCATAGAAACAGAGGCCGATCCCGACTCACTTCTGCGTTCAGGTTGTGCCGCATCAACATATGAATGACTGCGGCACATAAGGGCGAGGTCGTACTCTCAGCGTTCTCATCAATTTGCACCCATACGATCTGTTTACCTGGGAGGTCCAGTGGAATCGTGGAGCTGGTAATAGAAGGGATAACACTGGCATCCATCAGCGCTTGGAAGTTCGTAACCGCTGTGCCCACAATCCCCCCAGCGGTTTTCTCTGCTTTGGAGACGGACCTTAAACCCAGTGCCGCTTGGTTAGCCCAAAAGTCTAAGTCACCCTCTAAGTCAAATTGACCATATTGGTGGGCCGCGAGTAGCCGTTGGGGAAGGTCTTCTAAGCTGAGGAATCCCCAGGCTGAGACGAGATCTTGATAGACATGGCTTTTGGCGAGTAGGAAGACGGTCTTGAGCAAGCTATCGCCTTGGGGACCAAAGAACCCATCTTTGCGACTTCCCGGTACTTCAAAGTTAGCGTTGATGGTCTTTGCAAGTTCCAGGGCTTCTTTTGAGCCACCCCGTTCTGGAATGAAGTCTAGGAGATTGAGGCTATCCGTGTGAGCTTTGCCAGGACAGAAAAAATACTGCTGATACCCCAATCGTTGGGCAAGGGCGGCATGTCGCTTTTGCAAGCTTCCTTTGATGTCGTAGATGATGGCTGTGAAGCCTTGGCGAAGGATATCATCAATACAATTTTCGACGACACTTTTGGTCTTGCCATAGCCACTCGCTCCAATCACGCTAATTCCAGGCTGGCAGTCCGTGAGGATGAGCTTCCGATCACTCCCCAGGCTCAAGGAGCATCCATCTACTGTGGCATCTCGGATCTGTTTGAGTCCTCGCCATCGGGCTTTGCGAATTTCTCCAGGGGTGGCAAATCGGGCATCGCGTTTACTCCGTCCATGACCATTCTTGCTGTCAAGGATAGTCGCAAGGAGGAGGAGGAACCCGATCATGCCCAAGAGCCAGGGCAAGGGACTGCTCAACAACGGCCCCAGATCCACGGGGGGCTGTGTGGGTTGAGGTTGATTTGTCTGGGTTTGCATGTTGCTTACCGCAATTTAGGTACGTAGTAATGTACCGCCATGCAATTTTTGGGGTGGGTTAGGGAGAGTAGAAGTATTGAAACTGAGGCAACAAGCTAAAGTAGGATTGAATCTCAAGCTAAGTCCTTCAAAGAATGGGGAAGTGTCGTGACAGCCTATACTATTGACTTCAGCCCGATTACAACTCTCTCGGATGATCAGTTTGACCTCCTCTGTAAGGCAAATCCTGAAATTAAGTTTGAGCGCACCCCAACTGGAGAACTTGTCATCATGCCACCGACTGGCGGGGAAACGGGCAGAGGAAATGCAAAACTTACCTCCCGATTCGTTGTTTGGAGTGAACGATATGGCCTTGGTGAAGTCTTTGATTCATCCACCTGTTTCAGAATTCCAGGTGGTGGAGATCGGTCTCCTGATGTAGCGTGGGTAGAAAAGTCCCGCTGGGATAGCCTCACACTAGAACAACAGCGCAAATTCCCGCCAATCTGCCCTGACTTCGTTCTAGAATTGCTTTCACCCAGCGATAACCTCACTATGGCTCAGCGGAAGATGCAGGAGTATCTAGCCTGTGGGATACGGCTAGGATGGCTCATCAACCCGGAAGACAAGCAGGTGGAGATTTACCGGCCAGGGCAGGATGTTGAGGTGCTGCAAACTCCCAGTACGGTTTCTGGAAAAGAGGTGTTGCCAGAATTCAACCTCAATCTGGGATGGATTTGGGGTTAGAGTTCTGAAATAGATAAAGAGAGGATCCAAATGATCGCTGAAAGCTGGGAGAAGATAATTGAGTGGGGAAATCGAAATGCCCCAGAAATGCTCACAGATCTTAATCCCGGAGCGTCAGAGGAGCAGATTGCAGTATTGGAAGTAGAACTCGGTCAATCAATCCCAGCAGACTTTCGTGAAAGCTTGCTAATTCACAATGGTGAGAGTGACGGATGGCCTTGTAAAGTATTTGCTGATTATGGTGCTTACCTTGGAACCGAAGGCATTCTTGAAAATTGGAAGCAGAGAAAACAAATTGCTGCTGAAATCGAGAATTATATGGATGAAATGCCTGATCCAGAACAACAAATTCGGGATGGCATCATTACTGTTGAAGGACCAGTGCGACCAAAGTTATTTTTGAAGGACTGGATTCCGATCATGGACAGTAACGGTGATGTTTTTTGGGCATTGGACATGAACCCGGCAGAAGACGGAATTCCGGGTCAGGTTATTGCGGTTGATTTGGAAGGCTGTTCGTGGATGGTCGTCGCAGATTCTTTCGGATCATTTATTCGTGATTACGCCCAAGCATTGAAGGATGGAGCGTACCGAGTGGTTGATGGACAGCCGACCAAGGAGGAAGAAGAATAAACACGTTGATTTGAGTGGTATTTCACCTCTTATTGCAAGTAGCAATCGTTGTACCGTAGTGGCGATATTGGTTGCTGGTATAAATCTGGGGATTCGTACCTTCTTGGAACAGAACAATGATGTCAGATCCTCCAAAGAGGAAGTAACCAAACTCATCACCTTTGAGCATATTGTTACCAACGGTGGCTGTCATATTTACGGATGAAACCTGACACATGCCAACGGGAATAACTGCCACAATGCCGACGTCACCGAATGCAGAACCCGTCGTGTCAATGGTCACAATTCCACGAGCTTGGGCAAACTCATACCCCCCTTTGGAACTGTCAGGAGCATCAAATTGGTTGCCAGACAGATTCACATCCAGGTAAACAAGCCCCTTCACTGCACGACACTCGCGCAACAGACCCGCGACGGGCGTATGGAAACGGTGGTATGAGTAGGGGCCGAGAAAATAGTGGACGAATGTTCCATTGGCAAATGCGTCTGCATAAGGACTGCCGTGGAGGAGATCCTCGATACTGGCGAATTTATGAGTCTTCTTAATTGTGATTTCCGGGATCTTGGAATCTGGCCCAATAGGAAACATATTACGGTAGGTGCAGTCTGCTGGCGATGTAATGACCGAATTGTCAGCAGGGCTAGCAATTGGGCGTAAACCAGGATTCAGTTCCCGTGCGAAGAACTGATTAAAAGTCAGCCAGCCACTCGGGGAATTAGGCCGACCATTCACCATTGAATCCCCTACCCTATACTTGGGTGAGTCTTTAATGAATGACTCTAAAACATTCTCGTTAAAAGATTCGATTGTATCGAGGAAGCTACCCCACAAGTTGGCATAAGCAATCAGCCACTGACTAAACCACTCGTTGTTCTCGACGATCTTGCTATCAGTACCAACCTTTTGGTCAATCAGCCAATAGAAGTGGCAGAGGCGATCATAGACTTCCTGCTGCTCATCGGTACCTGGGGCTGTCCATGCTTTATCGGTGCTTTGCTGAGGAATCCACTGCGAAAACTCTTTCAGGTAAGTGAGATACTCAGGGATCTCCACTGGCCAAGAAAGCGCATCGAAAAGAACAGGGTCGAGTCCTGCTTGTGCTGACGCCTTTGCTAATTGCAATGATTCTTTAAGCAGCTTGGCTAAATCATGATCCTTTTCCAGCTTTGCAGCCAATTCTGCAATGGGATTAGTTGAAGTGGTTAATGCCATAATTTACCCCCTGCTTGATGTTGCCTGTTCAGACAGCCAACTTAGCTTAGTGCATAACTTTAAAGCCTATAAAAGGGTAAATAATCTTCGTACTTGGACTCGTTGATTCCTACCCTGCATCCCCGACCTCGTAACGTATTCATCGTCGGCAATTTCCTCAGCAATTCCTGAGTCGGTTGGATACCCAAATCAAGTGAGCATTTCGGGCACAGCCATTTGAAATTTGTCTGAATGGAATTGCCTATGGGTAAGGCCGCGATTGCAACCTTGACCTCACGACATTTACAGCAGTGATTCAAATGAGGTGTTTTCAGTAGATAGAATCCTGCCTTCTTCTGCACATTCCAATCTCCAAGGTTGATCCGGGTCGGCATACTAATTTTGGTTTGCATGGTAAATTCTCCATTGAGAAATGGAAGCAATAGCTGCTTCAACTGAGGGCAATTCCTTTAACCGAGAGCCGCCTTTTTATTGGTCTATTTGCTCAGCAGCAAAAGATTGATAAACATCGAACAGATTATTTTGCTGCCGTGGTAAATTCTGGAGCGATTGTGGACACCAATCATCTCAGGGCGATTTGCGCATTCCATGTCGCCCCTTCCCCTACCCCTACCCCTAACCAATCACCTCAAATCCCAAATTTCTTCTGAGTGGCGATGAACAAAGTGCTGGCCGCACACTTTATGGTCTCCTCACTTGCCCTATGCTTCTCTAGTTCCCTGGAGGCTTCCTGATAACAGAAGGAATACAGGGCTGCTCGGTGGGTGATGTAGCTGGCAATCGCATTCTTGGCCTCTCCATCCAGCTCTCCATCATCTAGAGGCACATCCTCAACCACTGGGACCTGACCTGGAACTAGGGCTTGCTCAACCAGGCTATATTTGCCTTTGCCATCTTTGGCAATCTGGATGGTTTGGCCTCTACGGAGAGCAAGCAAAGCTACATCACCGGGCGGTCCCCATAACTTGGCTTCTTCGCCATTGTTTACTTTGATTTTGGCGTTGAGGCGGGGACCATACTGGGTATCCCATTCTTTAGCAGGAAAAAGGACTTGTGCGGTCAATACCTGGGTCATTGTTTTACTCCTTGCAATGCATCCACTAGAGACAGGATTGGGAGAATGGAAACGGGCATAAGGGTTTCCTCCTGTAGATACGCGAAACCCCCGACGCATAGGCCAGGGGTGCTTTTAGAAATGAGTTTTAGGTGGGAAGTGGGTTGCTATCCCAATTGCTTCCTGATCGAAGAACACACAACTTTGGATTGCTCCCATACGTTGGGTTTACAGACTCCCCTTGTTCATACGCTTGGTCAACCATGCGGCGACCTCCGTGTTCCCTGCATTCTCTGCATACCAAGCAGCCGTTATTTGGCTATCATCATGGTCGCACCGATTAACATCAGCACCAGCTTCTACCAAGTGTTGCACAATTGCCAGATTGCCCATGCCTGCAGCCGTCATGAGAAGTGTCTCGTTCTCTTCAGGGCATTCAGGCGGTAGACCATATCGGAGCAATAGATCCACTAAGCTAAGACTATTCCTCCTGATGGCATTGAGTAAATGGGTGGAGGTTGAGGGCATGTTGCGTTCAAGCAAAAGTTCTAACATTGGTGCATTATTATTCGCTATCTGACGCCCTACTAAATCGACACGAAAACTGGATAAGACCTCTAAGTCTCGATCTGATTCAAGGAGCTTCAAGGATTGTTCAACTTCACCAGAAAGAATCGCCCGAGCGAGTTGCCCGATGTGTTCACCGTCCTTTCTTGCTCCAGACCGAAGTAACGATGCCTGAATCTTACTCCTTGGGGATTCATCAACTAAAGTGCTGGCTGTCCAGGGTGTCCAGCCGTTTTGATCCTCCAGATTGGGATCAGCACCACATTCCAGCAGTTTGTCTACTGCCCTGAATGACCCTTCGTGGATAGCATGGGTTAGAAGTGTGCTCCCGGCTCGCACGTATCCCCTTGGAGTGCTCCCTTCAGGACAGATTCCATTCGGGTCTGCACCAGCGGCACAAGATTTCGTAATCTGTTGCAGCGCACCGTCTTTCCTAGGTTCCAGAACTGAGCGCAACAATTCCTTATCAGCTTGGGTTGCCATAGGATCAAACTTTGCTCCAATACACCAGCCTCAAATCCATAGCAGCGACATATTCTCTAATGACCGCCCCAAGGCTTTCCTGAGTTTGGGCCTGCTCGAAGTCGATGAGTTGGAAGTTAAGGCCATTCCAAACCATAATTTTGGCAAGATGAATTTTCATGAAAAATAATTTTATCGATTCGGAAGGAAATCCAGATACCAATTCAGGATGCCCACTAGGTCTAGGGAAAAGAAAGAACCCCGACCAGGAGCAGTCGGGGTAATAGGGAGTAGCCGAAGATGGAGCCCTAAAAGCCAATCAATAAGGGGAGCGCACAGAAATCAATGGGGATGAGTATTGTTGAGCGCTAACTTTTCTATGGCTATTAAGTTACATCTCTAGCCAAAATCAAGTTGTAAATTTGGGTACAGATTGCAAAATTCTGGGCTAAAAGAGGGAAAGAGAAGAAAAAGTTGGGGGGAGGGGGGGTAGGGCAGCAGATCCATATTGAAACTAAACCACTAGCTCAGAAATGCTTCAATCACCTTGGCTTGTTGCTTCTTACCATCAGGATCAAGGCCCGTCTTCAGACTGGCAAATTCTTCGCCCCACTGGGATGTCCTTGTGCGAATGGGTGGCTCTTCCGATTCTATACAATCCATGACAACAGCAGCCACTTCATCAGGTGTTTGGTATATATCCGAGCCAGCCTGACGGTTCTGCGCTCCACCAATATACTTTTGCAGGATTGGGGAGTATTCATCATCCAACATGCCACCCGTTTCTTCAATTTTCTTAAGGGCATTAGCCGCAAATTCAGAGCTAATGCCACCGGGTTCAACGGTCGTAAAATTAATGCCAAAACCTGGCGTGACATAGGAAGCCAGGGATTCCATATAGCCTTCTACCGCAAACTTGGCACCACAGTAAATTTCGTTAAATGGCTGACCGACCAGACCACCGACAGAAGAAACGGTGATGATGTGGCCGCTACGCTGTTTACGCATATGTGGAATCACAGCCTTTGTGCAACGCACAACACCCATGAAGTTTACATCCATGACCCATTGAATATCTTCTTCGCTAGCCTGTTCTGTTGAGCGAATAAAACCTGCACCTGCATTGTTAATCAGCACATCGATCTGACCTTCCTGAGCCATAATCTGATCAACCACCGCGTTTACAGTTGTTGTGTCTTGAACATCAAGTCGCAGGACTTCAAGCGAGACTCCCGCTGCTGCTGCTGCGGCATCAAGGACATCACGCTTCTTGAGATTTCGCATAGTTGCAAATACCTTGTGTCCCGCCTGGGCAGCTTGCACTGCGATGCTGATACCAAGGCCAGTGGACGTACCTGTAATCAGGATTGTTTTGGGCATGAGGGGATACCTTCAATAGTTTCTGGCTAAAGGGATTGCATTGATTTTAGAAGACATGGGTTTTCTCCCAAAAAGGACATGGCAAAGCATCCCAGCCCGAAAGCCAGGGTGCAGCGGGAGGAGACGCTATTACTCGCTGGAGTGCATCAGCGTTAGAACCCTGGTTGTTTTCGTTAAATCCCCTGAGTCTTCTGAACCATGAATCAGGTTCGGGGCATAGTAATCGATTTTGAAGTTGTAGACTTCACCCTTAAATTCGATGCACCCAAAATTATGCTCTCCTCGTGGGTCATTACTGAGATTGAAATCATCGAACGTGCGGACCAGCCTGAAGAGTTCCTGCTGATCGTCGGAGGAAAGACCATCAACTCTTGGGGTGGTGAAGATTCGACCAAGAGAATGATTGCCTTGGCGAAATTCATCATTGAATTGGGCGATGGTGGATACTTGAGTTGCTTCGATAGTTGCCATGATGTTGAGTCCTCTGAAATTATCTGAAACGAGCCAGGGGCAAGGGTGCCCCTCTGCGTTATCTGGATCTAATTCCAGGTATCCTCTGGATGAACATCAGGGACGAAATGGCGTGAGTCTCCAGAATCCAAAGGTTGGTGTTGGTAGCCGTCTTGGGTCGGGATATTGAGATGCTGCTTGGGAGCAATCCAAGTCTGCTCGTATCGCTCATAGTCAGTTTTTGTTTGCCAAGCTTCGGTTAGAGTATCGGTTAACATTTTAGTTACCTCGTATTGTTTGTACGTGGACAGAGCCGCTGAGGATCTGCCAGGAAAGTCAGCGGCTCTTTTGAATGAAAGTTTTTTGAAATCATTTCAGTTTGTAGCACTGAAGGGCATCGGGCTATCCCCGGTGGCTGCGGTATCAGCAGTTTGACCAGCACTCAGCAGAACTCGCTTATTCAGTTGTCTGTTTGGGTAAGGGAACTTTTTGTTCGAGCGGTGTGTTCAACCGCTTATGCATACATAATACACTTAAATTTGTGTGTAGTAAATATATTCTTGTGTATTAATATATTTATATACAATCTATACACATCTAAATATCATTTATTAGCACTTTTCTTGTGTGCTATCCTCATAGCTAAATATGGACACTACAAGATATTTATAAGAAGGAGTTTCTTATGGTTATTGCAGAGTTGGTTAAATGGAAGTTACGAGCGATCATGGCTGATCGCCAAATCACTAACGCAGATCTAGCCCAAAGGGTTGGACTTCATGTAAATACCATCAGTAAATGGAAAAACGTGAATGAAATGCCTAGGATTAGTGGCCCTGAGTTAGATGAACTCTGTGCTGCATTGCAATGCACAGTCTTAGATCTTCTTGGAGAAGGTAAAGTTTAGCTTTTATCTTTCTCTTCTCTTTCTTCTGAAGAAGTAATTTCAGAATTTGCATACCATCCTTCCAAGATATGCAAGATGCAAAAAATAACTCTATCTAAATCTCTGTCCTAATGTTCGCTATGTAAGTTTTAGGAATAAAAACTTACCATCAACAAATAGCAGTGAGATATTTACCCAATAAGACTCTGAACGCATTCTTGAAACATCTCCACACTTATCCCCAGAAGCGTTCAATACAAAGTTATTCCAAGGTGAAAGTGAGGTGAAAGCCATGTAAGCCCATTAAACGTAAAAAACCCCACTGCTTGTAACAGTAGGGCTTTTAAGCGTCCAAGCACTCCCAATATTTCGAGGAACTCGAACTCAATGCTATTTGACTGAGCATGGTTTGGGTCTCCAAAGGAGCCGTATGTCCATCTTAGCTCAAGATACATGCTGGTCAAGATTGCTATGGGCAATTTCTGACCAAATGGCTCCCTACGTCACATTTCTAGGGAACCCCAATCATGCCCACACACCACTCATCCCAATCCTTCACTCCCACCCGCAAGGGCAACCCTTGCAACCTCTGCGGGGATATCCAAGGCAAGTGTAGACAGACCAATAAACTCAACCTCTGCATGACCCTCTCAGGTCAGATTGCTGGCTATCGCTACCTGGGCCAGTCCAAAGATGGACTCTGGGGTAAGTACGTCCTCGATGACGGGCAAGATCTCAGCCAGGAAGACCGGGAACGTCTATGGCAAGAGCAACGCATACTCAGAGAGCAACGTGCCCAAGCTGAGGCTCAACGCCATGCCCAATCCCTCCCTGCTCCTGAACGAGATCGTCTCTATCGCCAGCTCCTAGGCCAACTTACCCTCCACCCTGCGGATCGGGCAGACTTGCATCGTCGTGGATTTACCAATGAGCAAATCGAAGACTGGGGGGTGAAGTCCGTTGAACAGTGGCAACCGCTCACTATCGAACTGCCCCATACCTTGCCAGGGGTAAACCTAGATGGGAAGTCGCTCAATACTCCAAGACCGGGGTATCTCTGCCCCATCTTAAATACAGACGGTCTGATTGTCGGTTTCCAAGTTAGATCTCGTGACTCCAAGAATAGACTTAAATACTACTGGCTTACCGGGAAGACCAAGAAACGACCCAACGGACCTACGCCACACCTCCCCACTGGTGAACTACCCCTAGCAGTCCACCAACCAGAGCAGCCCCAAAGTGATGCCATCGCACTTGTTGAGGGAACTGGGGCTAAACCTCACCACCTCGCTCAGCGACTGGGACTCATCACCATCGGCGCGGCTGGTGGTTTATTTGCAGCATCCCCTGAAACCCTGAAAGCAGCTCTGGTTCAGTTCGGCACAACCACTATTGAGTTCTACCCAGATGCAGGGGCGATTCAGAACAAGTCAGTGTTGCGACAATACCGGGCAACTTGGGAACTTCTCAAAGATTGGGGCTACAGTGTCAGGGTCGCATGGTGGAAGCAAACAGATAAACGCATCCATCTTGACATCGATGAGCTGGAAGACCTTAGTCAGATTCAGTATTTGTCAGTGGCTGACTTTAAACGGATTGCAGCCCAGTGCAATCAGCTATTGCACAAGCTCCAAGACGCTCTCACAGCTTTTACCCATCCTTTATCGACCGCTCAAGGGTTTGCTAATTCTAATGAACAACAAACCCAGACCCCTAACCCTTGCGGAACGAAGCGAACTGCATCATATGACGAAAGTGCTGAAATACTACCTACAGCAAGTCGTCGAGTTAGACGATCCCATCCCCGTGTTGCACGACTGCTTAGAACCCATCGCAGACAGCAACATGTTTCCAGACTTCGACTGGAGAACTATCGAAGGCGCATTAGAAGACGTTCTGCAACATCGACAGACCATTCAGGGAGCAGCATCCATAGCCGCGCTGAAGATAACGGGACTCTCGATACAGCAACGTCTCTAGTCCACGAATACGAACCGGGCCAACGACTCCAGACCTGGCAAACTATCAGCGCATCAGGGTTTCCCTATATCCTCGACCAGTCCCAACCGGGTACAGGCAAAAGCTATGACTCTGGGAAGATTAACCCCATTGATTTCAAGGTATCTCAGGTCATCTACCTGTCAGACCAACACCGCAATCCCACCGTACCAACCCTAGAACGCAGTAACAGCTGGTGTGACTTAGAAGCTCGGCATGGGGGGCTAAGTCGGGTCGGTAATCGACTCCAGCGTTCTGCTAAGGGCGATGCCTATTCGGTACCTGCCAACTGTAGTCGGATTGGAGTCTTGAATGCCCTGCGGGACAAGAATATCCCCGGTGCAGATACAGCCAGTCTCATCTGTGGAACCTGCACTGCTCGGGAAGCCTGCATCAATGCAGAGGGACCGGGGTATGGATACTTGAACCAGCGGCGTACTGTCTTGGGTTCACCTCTATTAAGGGCACACCCTGATAGCTTGCCTGACCCAGAAGACTACCCCCTAGAAGAAGCTTTGCTGATTTGGGATGAGCCAGGGCAGAACTTCCAGGTCAAGCAATCGGTAGTTGTCACCTTCAACGACTTACAGCAGACCATCTCAACACTCATTCTTTATCCCGAAGTGTTTGCCTTAGTGCAGCCCTTGTTAGTAGCACTTCTACCATTATTGGACGGGTCCGAAAACCTGGGAAAATATGGACTGAAGCATCTGGAGGTACAAGCGAAACTCCCCGATATGACTGGGGTAAAGCTAGGAGAAATCGCACAAATCCTCATACCTAGCCTGGGGTTCCTGAATACCACTTCAGACTATGGGGTGGACCTCGCAGACTTACCCAAGCAACTCAGAAAGGCATTCTCTGAACGGGACTCTGAGATGGCAGAACAGGCCAGGGATAAAGTCATCAAGCAATGGCTAGTGCCCCTGATCCGAATACTGCAAGGTAGTGCAGGCTGTATCCAAGTCAGTCACTACGGCCTGATCCTCAACACCCCTAATCCAAGGCACCGGGACTTAGCACATGCAGCCCAAGCCAATGTGTTTCTTGATGCCACGCTATCCCGTGAAGACTTAGCCCTGAAGCTGGGTTGTTCTCCAGATGAAATCCTAGTGGTGCGCCAAGCTGTCCCAGTTACGAACAACCTGGAAATCATTCAGGTCAAAGACATGGGGCGCATGGGCATGAGTCGTGGGGGTGATCAGGTGAAGCGGACTGCGGCTCTGGCTGGACATTACCGGGACATGGATCAAGAAACCACCAGGGTTCTAGATTTCAAGCGATTTGAAGAGGATGGGGCCTGGTGGCGGGATAGCCGAGGGGTCAATGATTTTCTCACCGTGCAGACATTGGTATTGGTAGGCACTCCCTGCCGCAATCTCAATGACCTCGCCGCTGAGTTTGCGATTGTCTGTGGCTATTACCCAGAAGACGATGATCCAGAGTTCACCGCATTTATAGACCGTTCCATCCTCGCAGAAATTCACCAGGCCATTGGACGACTGCGGGCACATCGGCGTCCTGGGGAATCTCTACAAGTGGTGCTGATTTCCAATATTGAAATGGATACCCCCATCCAGGTAGTCCAAGCAAAGGATCTAACGATTGAAGCAGCAAAGAAAACGGAGCGGGTGCAAATCGCTATCGAATCCGCGATTCTCCAGTTGCAGGCTAAAGGCGAGAAAATCACCCAGCAGATCGTTGCGGGCATGACCCAAATCCCAAGGGGCACGATTGCCCGATACTGGCGTCTGTTCAATTCGCTATTAGAAGGTCTAAACAGCAAAATGAACAATTTAAGTAATGGGCAAAATCCAGACCAAGAGACCCATCAAGCGATTGCTGGTGTATTAGATAAGTTGGCGGATCTGCCCATTAATGAGCTGCTACCGAGCCTGAATGAAGTGTTCTTTGACTGGCTCCAACCAAAAGAGTGGGGATCTGTCTGGAATGAGATTAGTGTGCCGGGTCAGATGGCGATTCTAGAAGGGTTAGCAATGACGCTGCCCGTGAAGATGCTGGAGAAGTGTTGAGGGTGCGGTGTCGTTTGCGGAACTGATCAAGACGCTGAATATGCCTGACATTAGCGATTGAGAACTCTTCGGCTTAGAGGCACCAAGTTTTACCGCTGCTTGCCGACAGAATAAAGTCGATCTGGATATTCGAAGATATTTATTGCATACTGCCCTTTTAGGGCTTGTCTGCGGTTCAATATTGAAGGACAAGCTCTAAAAGTGAGTAAATTGGGATCGCTGTGGCATTAAAGAAATCAGAACTTTACAGCTCACTTTGGGCTAGCTGCGATGAGCTGCGGGGTGGCATGGATGCCAGCCAATATAAAGACTATGTATTGGTGATGCTGTTTATCAAGTACGTCAGCGATAAATACGCGGATGTCCCCTATGCTCCAATAACGATTCCACCAGGGGCTAGCTTTGCCGATATGGTCGCTCTTAAGGGCACTAGCAACATTGGTGATGACGTCAATAAAAAGATCATTGGACCACTGGCATCCGCAAATAAGCTGTCCGATATGCCGGACTTCAACGATGCAACGAAGTTGGGCAGTGGCAAAGAGTTAGTGGATCGGCTTACCAACCTGATCGCCATCTTTGAAAATAAAGGGCTGGACTTTAGTAAAAACCGAGCCGATGGGGATGACATTCTCGGGGATGCCTATGAATACCTAATGCGCCACTTTGCGACTGAGAGCGGCAAGAGCAAAGGGCAATTTTATACACCGGCAGAGGTGAGTCGAGTGATTGCCCAGATCATGGGCATCCGGGATACCGAGACCAGTCCCAGTACGACGGTCTATGACCCGACCTGTGGATCAGGGTCGTTGCTACTCAAGGTCAGCGACGAGGCCACTACGTCCGTCTCCCTCTATGGGCAGGAGAAGGATGCGGCGACTTCTGGGTTGGCGCGGATGAATATGATTTTGCATGACAACCCTACAGCGGAGATTAAACAGGGTAATACCCTAGCTAACCCGTTGTATCTGTCAGAACAAGGGGCACTGAAGACCTTTGACTATGTGATTGCCAATCCGCCCTTTAGCGATAAGCGATGGAGTAATGGCGTTTCCCCCGATCAAGATCCCCATGATCGCTTTATCTATGGAATCCCCCCCGATAAACAAGGGGATTATGCCTATCTACTCCACATTGTTAGATCGCTGAAAAGCACCGGCAAGGGAGCCTGCATTTTGCCCCACGGCGTATTGTTCAGAGGCAATGCAGAGGCAGAGATTCGCCGTAATCTGATTCAGCGAGGCTATCTCAAAGGCATTATTGGCCTTCCTGCCAATTTATTCTATGGGACAGGAATTCCGGCTTGCATTGTGGTGATTGATAAGGCCCAGGCCCAAAACAGCCAAGGCATTTTTATGATCGATGCCAGTGCGGGCTTTATGAAAGATGGAAATAAAAACCGACTGCGGGATATGGATATCCATCGGATTGTGGATGTGTTTAATCGCCAGGTTGAGGTGGATAAGTTCTCGCGTCTGGTGCCTTTGGATGAGATTGAGGGCAATGAGTTTAATCTAAATATTCCACGCTATATCGATAGTCAGCAGGCTGAAGATATTCAAGATATTGCGGGACACCTAAAGGGTGGCATTCCTGAAGTGGACGTGGATGCCTTGCAAAAGTACTGGGCCGTTTGCCCCCAGCTCAAACAGGCGCTATTCCAAGAGAATCGTCCAGGGTATTTGGATTTGGCAGTGACCAAGGATGGGATCAAGGCCGCGATCTTTGAGCATCCTGAATTTGTGGCTTTTGTGGAGGAGATGGCAGCGCTGTTTGAGGATTGGCGACAGCGCAGTGTGTTGATGTTGAAGGAATTAGAACTAGGCTGCAAACCGAAAACCGTGATAGGGAAACTGTCAGAGGATTTACTAGAGCATTATGTTGGCAAGGATTTAATCGATCGGTATGACGTCTATCAGCATCTGATGGATTACTGGGCTGAGGTCATGCAGGATGACTGCTATTTGATTGCAGCAGAGGGTTGGCAGGCAGAGACCTACCGCATCATTGAGGTGAACAAGAAGGGGAAAGAGTCCGATAAGGGATGGGCTTGTGATTTGGTGCCCAAAGCGTTGATGGTGGCACGGTATTTCTCGGCAGAGCAGCTTGCCATTGATGAGCAGACGGCGAAACTGGAGTCTCTAACTGCACAGATGACAGAGTTAGAAGAAGAGCATAGCGGGGATGAGGGGGCATTTACTGAGCTGGAGAAGGTGAATAAGGCCAATGTGTCGGCGCGGATAAAGCAGATCAAGGGGGATGCAGAGGCAAAGGCAGAGGAAGCCGTTCTCAAAGCTTGGCTGAAGTTATGCAATCAGCAGGCAGATTTGAAGAAGGCCATTAAGGTGGCTGAAGCGAAGCTAGATCAGCAGGTCTATGACCGCTATCCATTGTTGAGTGAGGCTGAGATTAAGACCCTGGTGGTGGATGATAAATGGCTGGCACGGATTGGGTCGGCTATCGCTGGGGAGATGGATCGGGTTAGTCAAGGGCTGACGCAGCGGGTAAAAGTGTTAGCGGAACGGTATGAGGTGGCATTGCCAGTATTGACAAATAAGGTGACAGATCTAGAAGCAACGGTGGCGGACCATTTGGTAAAGATGGGTTTCAAGCTATGAGTCAAGGACCATTGGTGTTGCCACCAGATTATGGGGATTGGTTAGCCAGTCTGAAGCAGCGCATTCAGAGTGCGAGATCGCGGGCGGTGCTGGCAGCACATTCAGAACAAATTCGTCTCTATCATTCAATTGGCTGCGATATTTTGGAGCGGCAGCGGCAGCAGGGATGGGGTGCGAAGGTCATTAACCGCTTATCGACTGATTTAAGAGAAGCTTTCCCAGAGATGAAAGGGCTTTCAGTCTCAAACCTGAAGTATATGCGCCGTTTTGCTGAGGAGTGTCCGAATTTGCAAATTGGTCAGCAAGCTGCTGACCAATTTCCTTGGTTCCATGTGGTGACTTTGCTGACAAAAGTTGCTGATCCAACAGTCCGGGAGTGGTATGCAGTTCAGGCATTGGATGAGGGCTGGAGTCGTTCGACATTGGAAAAGCAGATTAAGAATCATCTGCATGACCGGCAAGGGGCGGCACTGACCAATTTTGAGCAGCGATTAGCTCAGCCGCAGGCAGATTTAGCGGTGCAGGTACTTAAGGATCCCTATCACTTTGATTTTCTGGGGTTGGGGGATGAGGCTCAGGAACGAGATATTGAAGGGGCATTGGTTCGCCACATTACGCACTTTTTGCTGGAGCTGGGGGCAGGGTTTGCGTTTGTGGGCCGTCAGGTGCGATTGGAGGTGGCGGGGGATGAGTTTTTTATTGATTTGCTGTTCTATCACACGCGACTGAAGTGCTATGTGGTGGTGGAGTTGAAGGCAACGGCGTTTAAGCCAGAACATGCAGGGCAGTTGAATTTTTATCTGAGTGCGGTGGATGCTCAGATGAAGGCGGAGGATGATCGGCCTACGATTGGGTTGCTGTTGTGTAAGACGAAGAATCAGTTGGTAGCTGAGTATGCGCTGTCGGGGATGGAGAAGCCGATGGGGGTGGCGGAGTATGAGCTGGTGAGAGCGTTGCCGGAGCCTTTGGATCGGAGTTTACCGAGTATTGAAGAGATTGAGGCTGAGCTGTCGCGGGAATTGGAGGGGGAAATATGAGTAGTGAGAAATTACCAAAAGGTTATAAGCAGACTGAGGTTGGGGTTATTCCAGAAGATTGGGAATTAGATACGATTGGACAATCTATGCGTCTGATAAATGGACGAGCATTCAAACCAAGTGACTGGACAGATCAAGGTACACCAATTATCAGAATTCAAAATTTAAATGATTCAAATGCTTCCTTTAATTATTGTTCTGACGCCACATACATTGAAGATAAGCATCGACTCGAAGTAGGTGATCTTGTTTTTGCCTGGTCAGGAACCAAAGGGTCATCTTTCGGAGCAAGAATATGGCCTGGGCCATGTGGAGTATTGAATCAGCATATATTTAAGATCATTGCAAATAAGGATAAACTCACACATCAATATGCGTTTCTGACTTTGCTAAAGGTTCAAGAAGATATTGAGAAACATGCACATGGCTTCAAAGCATCATTTGTACATGTTAAAAAGGCAGATTTAGTTGGTGTTCAATTAGCTGTTCCTCCGATAAAAGAACAAAAAGCGATCGCAACTACTCTAAGCGACACCGACGCCCTCATCGAAGCCTTAGAACAACTCATCGCCAAAAAGCGCCACATCAAACAAGGCACCATGCAGGAATTGCTGACAGGCAAGCGGCGATTACCAGGATTTGGGGAGGGGAAAGGTTATAAGCAGACTGAGATTGGGGTTATTCCTGAAGATTGGGATTTAGAAAATTTTGGCAATTTAGTCGATTACACAAAAGGATATGCTTTTAAGTCTGAAGAATATACAGATTGTGGAGTTCGAATCGTCAGAGTTAGTGATACAACTTTTGACACAATTAATAATGATAATGCTGTTTTTATAAATGCTAATTCAGTCTACGAATATAGGAAGTGGAAATTACGAGAGTACGATCTTATTTTCTCGACAGTTGGTTCAAAACCACCGATGTACGACTCTCTAGTTGGGAAGGCAATTTTAGTTACACAGCAGCATGCTGGTAGTTTATTGAACCAGAATGCAGTGTTGATCCGGGCCAAACGATACAGTGCAGAAACTCAGTGTTTTTTGCTGAATCATTTTCGAACCGAAAGATATATAAACTATATTGAAATAATTTTTAGAGGTAATGCTAATCAAGCTAGCATCACGCTAGAAGACTTGTTTAAGTTCAAACTACCTCTTCCCTCTTCAGAAGAACAAGAAGCGATCGCAACCATCCTCTCCGACATGGACACCGAAATCGCCACCCTCGAAGCCAAGCTAATAAAAACCCGCCAACTCAAACAAGGCATGATGCACAACCTACTCACCGGGAGGATTCGCCTCGTATGAGCATCGGCAAACCTGAACGAGTCACCCAGAATCGAGTCGTTGACCTCTTCCGCGACGAACTCAGCTACGACTACCTTGGTAATTGGGAATATCGTGAAAGCAACAGCAACATCGAAGACCCGCTACTGACCAATTACCTCAATCAAAAAGGCTATACCCCCAAGCAAATCAGCTCAGCCCTCTACATTCTGCACATAGAAGCCGATAACCCCAACCGCAGCCTCTACGACAACAACAAAGAGATCTACAGCCTGCTCCGCTATGGCGTCCAGGTCAAACCCAGTGCTAGCGAGAATACCGAAACTGTTCAACTCATCAACTGGGAGAATCCTGAGCAAAACCACTTTGCCATTGCTGAAGAAGTCACCGTCTACGGTAACAAAGAAAAACGCCCCGATATTGTCCTCTACCTCAACGGCATCGCCATCGGCGTTCTAGAACTCAAAAACAGCCGCGTCTCTATTGGTGATGGCATCCGCCAAAGCCTCACAAACCAACGTCCTGAATTCATCGGAGCCTTCTTCAGCACCGTCCAGATCATCTTCGCAGGCAACGACACCGAAGGGCTTCAATACGGTGCAATCGGTACCCCCGAGAAATACTTCCTCAAATGGAAGGAAGACGAACAAGACAACAGCCGTTACAAACTCGACAAGTACCTGCTCAAAATCTGCAACAAACAGCGCCTCCTCGACCTTATCCATAACTTTGTCCTCTTCGACGCAGGTACTAAAAAACTGCCTCGCGTTCACCAATACTTCGGCATCAAAGCCGCCCAAGACCATGTGCGTCGTTCAGAAGGCGGCATCATCTGGCACACCCAAGGCAGTGGCAAAAGCATTACGATGGTCCTCCTCGCTAAATGGACCCTCGCCAATAACCCCAACGCCCGTATCGTCATCGTCACCGACCGTGACGAACTTGATAAACAAATCAAAAACGTTTTCAACGATGCCGGTGAAACCATCTCCCGTACCCGCAGCGGTAAAGACCTGATGGCCCAACTCGGCCAAGCCAAGCCTCGCCTCCTCTGCTCCCTGGTTCATAAATTCGGCAAACGCAACGTCAAAAACTTCGATCAGTTCATCACAGATCTAGAAGCGCAACCCAGTCCCACCGTGGGCGAAGTCTTTGTCTTTGTCGATGAATGCCACCGCACCCAAAGCAAAAGGGGTAAACTCCACCGCACCATGAAAGCCCTGATGCCCGACGCCACCTTCATCGGCTTCACCGGCACCCCCCTCCTCAAAAAAGACAAAGCCACCAGCATCGAAACCTTTGGCAGCTATATCCACACCTACAAGTTCAGCGAAGCCGTTGCTGATGAAATTGTCCTCGATCTAGTCTACGAAGCCCGTGATATCAACCAAACACTCGGTTCTGAAGATAGAGTCGATGCCTGGTTCGAAGCCAAAACCAAAGGTCTCAACGACTGGCAAAAAGCCGCTCTGCGAGAACAGTGGGGCACCATGCAAAAAGTTCTCAGCTCCCGCTCCCGCATGAATCGGGTGGTCAGTGATATCGTCTTCGACTTTGGTGTCAAACCCCGCCTCAGCAATGATCGTGGCAACGCTTTCCTCGTTGCCTCCAGCATCTACGAAGCCTGCAAGTACTACGAACTCTTCCAAAAGACCGTCTTCAAAGGCAAATGTGCCGTCGTCACCTCCTACAATCCCCAAACTAAACACATCACCACTGAAGACACCGGAGCCAACACTGAAACGGATAAAGAGTTTATCTTCAACCTCTACACCGAGCTGCTCACCAACATCACTGCCCAACCCAATAAGACTAAAACCGAAACCTACGAAGACCAATCCAAAGAGCTTTTTAAAGACCAGCCCGCCAACATGAAGCTGCTGATCGTCGTCGATAAACTGCTCACCGGTTTTGATGCCCCGAGCTGCACCTACCTCTACATCGACAAAAGCATGCAGGACCACGGCCTCTTCCAGGCCATCTGTCGTGTCAATCGTTTAGATGGCAATGATAAAGACTTTGGCTACATCGTCGATTACAAAGACCTGTTCCGCAAAGTTGAAAACGCCATCTCGGTCTACACCTCCGACCTCGACCACGGCGACCTCGAAGGCGGTGACTCTGAAATTCTATTGCAAGACCACCTCACCAAAGGTCGCCATCGTCTGGATGATGCCATCGAAGAGATTGTCCTTCTGTGTGAACCGGTCCAACCTCCTCGGGACGAACTCGACTATATCCACTACTTCTGTGGCAATACTGAACTCCCAGAAGACCTCAAACTTCGTGAACCCCAGCGGGTTGCTCTTTACAAAGCCACAGCCGCCCTCGTCCGAGCCTATGCCAACATCGCCGATGCCTTAGAAGCCGCAGGCTACGGCCCAGCGGACATCGCCCGCATCAAAAAACGACTCGATGACACCCTCAACCTCCGGGAAATCATCCGCAAAGCCAGCAATGAAACCATCGATCTCAAAGCCTATGAAGCGGATATGCGCCACCTGATCGACACCTACATCGAAGCCAGTGAATCCCGCAAAATCTCACCCTTCGATGAGATGCCGTTACTAGAGATTATCGCCAAAGTTGGCATCGACAAAGCCATTGATGACCTACCTCCAGGTCTGAAGCGCAATAACCAAGCCGTCGCTGAAACCATTGAGAATAACGTCCGCAGCACCATCGTCCAAGAAAGCCTCCGTGACCCTGCCTACTATGCCAAAATGTCCGCTCTCCTCGACGAGATTATTGAAGCGCGCCAACAGAAAGCGATTGAGTACGAAGACTATTTGCAGCAGGTTGCAGAACTGGTCAAACAAGTGGATGCAGGCCAATCTGAGGATACCCCGGAGCAACTTAACACCCCCGGTCGTCGAGCACTGTATAACCTATTAAGACAAGATGCCCTCGGCATAGGTCCAGAGAATGACTCAGATCCTTCTACCTCCACCGACCAGTCACAGGAAGCCGACCTTCTGGAATGCGTTACCCAAATCGATGAGACGATCAGGAGAGTGCGCCCCGACGCATGGCGAGACAACGGGGGTCCAAAAGAGCAGCAGATTAAAACCGCACTTTATGGGATTCTTCAAGATGTTGATAAAGTTGAACAGATTTTTCTGATTATCAAGGCGCAACTAGAGTATTAGCAGGGTTTGCAGAATATGGATGAAAGACAAACCATCGAACTGGGCGATATCACCGTAGACGTCGTGAAAAAGGACATCAAGAATCTCCACCTCAGCGTCTATCCCCCCAACGGCAATGTGCGGATCTCAGCACCGCAGCGAATGGATCTAGCCACCATCCGCCTCTTTGCTGTCTCTAAACTGCGATGGATTAAACAGGAACAGCGTAAGCAACGCGCTCAAGAACGGGAAGCCCCCCGCGAATACCTCAACCGGGAAAGTCACTATCTGTGGGGCAAACGCTATCTCCTAGACGTAGTGGAGAAGGATGCTCCCCCTAACCTCAATCACAACCATAGCCAAATGACCCTGCAAGTCCGCCCAGGGGCCGATGCCGCTAAGAAGCGTGCCATCATTGATGAGTCCTATCGTCAGCAACTCAAGTCAGCCATCCCTCCCTTGATCGCTAAATGGGAACAGCTTATGGGGGTGACAGTGGCTGACTTCACCGTCAGGAAGATGAAAACTAAATGGGGAAGCTGTAGTCCAGAGTCAAGAACGATTCGGTTCAATCTAGACTTAGCGAAGAAGCCCCCTGCTTTTCTTGAATATGTGGTTGTTCATGAGATGGTTCACTTGTTAGAGCCAACCCATAACTCCCATTTCATCGCATTGATGGATAAATTCATGCCCAAATGGAAGTTTTATAGAGACGTCCTGAACCGTCTGCCCCTCTCTTATAAACGTTGGGACAAGTAGATGATTTTAAGATGATAATATCTCGATAAACAGATAAAAGTAATTTAGATAGTGAAGTTATAAAGAAGAAAATCTAAGTTTAAAAAGAACAAATAAATAGTAAATACTTTCAAGACTGATTTTCTAGAAAACTATATCTGTAGTTCAAATCTCTATTTTTGCGTGGGCACACTATAAATAGAATTCAATATTGACACGATTAAATCTTTTGGAAGAGTAAATATGTCCCCACATAGCGGAAACCTATCTATTGGTGACTGGGTTGTTCTGACTAAGAAGGGTGCTAAAGCACACCGTGAGCATCATCAGAACATGTCGCTTACAACCGGTGCCTTAACTGGTGCTGTTATGCTTCCACTAGCTTTGCCTGGAGGATTTCTTGCTACTATTGGCATTGTCGGTGGCGGTGCTGGTATAGCAGTTGCTGGAACAACTCAGGCTGCGGTAGGAGCAGCAGGTGGAGCAGGAGTTCTATCACATATCAAACGCTATTTGGAGAATCATCCTGAAGCCCAAGCCATCGGGGTAATCAAAGACAAGCAAAGACGTTGGTTTGGACAAGACGGTCACGATTATGAAGTTGTATGGTCGAATGAAGAGCCTCTTGGTAAAAGTAGCTGGCACCTCAGCAAACATTTATTAAAAATTGATCCACCTTCAGGACCATCAGAAATACCTATCACCTAACAGAATTGTGAAAAACTGATCTCTCTTGAATATATATCTCTGTCAGCAGAATTCGGCTGGGTTAGCTCATTAACCCGGAAAACAGACGGAAGTAGATCGGTCTGGTCATGCAATCTAAACACTGAGATCTCCAAGGATGGTGTCTGGAGAGACAGTGTTGCTAGGGGTTAGCCTGAACCTGTAGTGGATTTGGGGGCAGGGAAAATCCTGTTAGCTGTCTAACAGGGATATAGGCAAATTGTAGGGGCAAGCCAAAATTTTAACTTCAAAGCTGAGTTATCGAGCCTGTTCCTGCTGCTGTTGCCTGAACGCTTGCTGGAACTTAGCAAGAACTTCAGAGCCAAGCCGTTCTTTGTAAACTGAAATTTCAGGATACGAACCCTCATGGAAGGACATGATTTTTTCACAGGCCCCGCTTGAGTCAGTACGGATAAAAACCGTTCCTTTAGGGTTTGGCTGAGGTCTTTTGTATGTCTCTCTTATTTCGTGGTATTGACTCCCCTCATGCTCCACAGTCATTGCAACCACAGCGCTTTCTGGGCGTGCCTCTGGCCTTTCGATGAGTGAGTTATAGCACTCGTTAACGGCGGGATTTGCCTTAGCGGGCATAGCCGGGACTATGCTCATTAAAATTAGTAACGGTAAAAGTTTCTTCATGGTTTTTGTCTCCTTTTTTATTGTGGTGTGTTAAAAGTCCCTACAGGGGGCAGATTGAAATGTTTACGGGGATCTACCTCTACTCCCGAGTTGCGATCGCCAGTAACGTAGCCTTCGATTACGCCTAAATCAATGTGAGGCCCTGTTGATCCTCCTGTTGATCCAACTTCCCCGATTGGTTGGCCGGGATCTACAGTATCCCCCGCTTTTACGTAATTAACTTTGTTGTGGCCATACCAGGTAGCCAAGCCGTTCCCGTGGTCAATCAGGATCCAGTTTCCATAAAGGCCGTTCCATTTACTCTCGACAACTACCCCGCCATCCGCAGCGACAAAAGGTGTCCCCTCATAATGGGCAAGGTCGATTCCATGATGGAAGCTTTGCCTTCCTGTGGTTGGGCTAATTCTTGGGCCGTAATTACTTGTCAGCTTGTAATCGTACTTAGCCAAGGGATCGGAAAGCCTACCTGACGCAACCCCCGAACCCTGTACAAAATTACTATTGTCAATGTTGCTCTGACCAGGGCCATTACTAGGTCTACAAGGCAACCTCCTAGACGCCACACCAACAGGCTCATTCGTTGAAGCATCCCCAGTCGGACCATATTTCTCAAAATTCGCTGGATTGCTCCAAACTGCACTTTGTTGAGGACCACCCGGCAGCGAAGGCCACTGTAGTGGCCTCAACACCCGATCCGCCAGGGCAAAATCCCCTCTCTGAATCGCGGCCATCAGATCCACATTCTTCTCAGCACCAATAATCTTGATCCACTCCACCGCTGCTTGAGCCGCAACCGCTCGGTCTCGTGTCCAGCCATCTATTCCTGTTCGTTGCAGAAGACTAGTTCTAGACTCTGGAGTGAACTGGTAAATACCGTAAGCGCCTGTCTCAGAATTGGGCTTCCAATTGGTCCCGTCAGTGCTTTCGCCTATTCTGATTCGGGCGAGATACTGCCTGAGATTATGGTCAGGATCAGCAGGGGTTGAGGTTGTGCTTCCCTGGCGACTCACTGAACCTGGTCTACCCGGAATACCCTGCAATTGCGGCGCACCTGACGCTCCATCAATCGGTTGAAGGACGCCATTAGATGACGCAGTAGTACCTTTATTCTGACTCCCAGCCGCATTCGCAAAGGTCTGTTGCGCCTGACTTGTCCCCACAAACCGCCAGTGCCAAGGCTCAAATATAACGCCTTGGCTATTCCCCTGGGGAAATGACAACTCAAACCCGTACTTCCCGGCATTGGCTTGCATCCAGGCATATTCAGGTGTCTGTGCCCAAGACTCATTCAGGCTGGCATTCTGGTTGTTGCCTACATCCACCGCTAGACCCGTGTGGTGCTCACTATATCCAGGTGGAGCAACTGACTTGGCAACTTCTTCAGCAGATTGGTTCGCCAACTTTCTATCCCAATTAGCCTGCTGATGAGACACGGATCGGAAGCCTGATACTGCTTTAATATCCAACCCTTGAGCCGCTGCATCTGCTCTCAGTTGCTCAAAGGCTTGGGCTGCATCTGGGGCTAGGGTTTCCTGTACTCCATCGACGGAGATCACGTTGACCAATTGACCCGTGTTTTCTGCATAGGCTAAGTGACCATATTTTGAATTCGATGGAGAGACATCACTCTGGCCCGACGCGGCAATAAGCTGATTGGGGTCACAGTACACCTGACTGAGGCCCGCTGCCGTCAACGCCCGGTCTCTGAACTTGGCAATCTCAGCAGGCAGACTTCTTCGACTCGCCACTAGGAACAAGCCCCCTTCCCGGACGGTGAACGGTGTGGGGATCACAATGAAGTGGGGGGTACACTGCTCTCCCAGAATCGGGATGGAGTAGCAGAACTGGATGGCAAGATGCAGCCTCGCCGTGCTGGGCTTATCAGGATATTCTTTAATATTCTTCAACACAAACTTAGTATTGGAGCCTGTACCAAAGGGATGGATGCCTGCAGGTTCCCAACCCCCATTCACCCACTTCATGAGTCCCTTACCACCCTTCACGCCTTGACCGTTCTTGCCCTTGGAGTGCCCCTGTACCCATTGCTTACCTTCAATATCATCATCCCCCGTTACTTGGGCGAGAGGAGAGCTAATAAACTTCCGCATCTCAAAGTGAGGACAGTTGTCTGCTCTCTGGTTTTTGGTTTTGCCAAGGGTGCATTTAATCGGTCTAAACTTCTGGTCTTCACTGCCACCCGATAAGGCATGTTGAACGGATGGCTCCTCTGGTCCTTCTACGCCACTGTAGGCGATATCAAATCGGGCAAATAAGTCCCCAGCAAGGAAGCTAAAGGCCAAGCCAAAGGGCAGCTTATTGACTGGAATCTCAGACAGACCCGGAACAGAGTTGATCAGTTCATCCTCTACCCCAGGTATTTCCTCAATCGCCAAGTCAGCAATCTTGGGTAGGGTCTGCTCAATGGGCTGATTGACGAGATCGGGAACCGCGCCCAAGGGTAAATCTTTCAGCTCTGGGACAGCCTTGATCACTTCCTTGACAGCAATATTCGTCCCCTTTGCCAGAATGTAGGCTTGCGCCCGCTTCCTCACCTGTTGCCAGTTGCCATTAATGACATCACCGACGAGAGGGACAATCTGATTGACGGGCAGCTTCTTGAGCGTTGGGCCAATCTTCTTACCAATGCCCGCTAACTCAATCTGCTCAGCCTTAGAAATTACCCCCTGCCAGTTCCCCCGCGTTAGGTCTTGGAGAGGAATGCCTTTGAGAGCGGGAATCTTACTGAGCTTAGTAATCAAAACTTTCTGGCCCGTGGACAGTGCCGCTTGCTGAAGGTGCTTCCCCGCTTGAGACGGGTCATGCAACACTCCTAATGCTGCTTGAATGGCAGGGGCGGCATCATCAACGGTGACTTTCTCGCCATTGTTGAGCTTGGTGTAGAGGTTATCGACTTCATCAACCGTCAGGCCATAAACGAGGGGCACATCTCCAATGGGCACCCCAGCGATATTTGTCCCTTGCTGAGCGGAAATATCTCTCAAGGTGAGCTTGGTAAACCCAGCCGTGACAGGGTTCTGCTGCAAGTCTCCAAATTTGAGGATTTGGTCAGGAGTTGCCCCCTGGGGCCATGCCCGATCAATCTGGTAGGGAAGCTGCACCCCATTGGGTAAGGGTGGGATTTCAACATACCCTGCCTGCTCTGCACTCGTGAGCTGCTGGAATGTCGGGGAAGGGCCAGGGTCTGGGTCATAGTAGAGGCCCGGTAAGTTGACTGGAGTATCCGGGCTGAGTGCAGCCGTCTGTTGCTGTTGCTGAGCAAGGACAGGGGCTATCTGCGTTAAGGAGGGCAGGCTAGCCAGGAAAAATGCAAGTAGTTTCTGTTTCATAAGGGAAGGCTTTGATGCGATATAAGAATGTACCGCTAAGGAAAAACGGCCCCGATTGGAGCCGCTTTTTGAAGAACTAAATTGGGAAATTGAAGGCGATTTACTTAAGGGGAAAAATCTAGGGAATCATCACCCGGCAGCGCAAGGTGAGTAAGCAGAGGCACCGATCGAGTTGGCCGATCCATTGAGTGTATAGGTCAGAAGTTTTCGTGTGCTGACTCTCTCAAGTTACGATGCTGTGAGAAGTGGCCGTTTAAAGCATTATCGGGGTGTGGGGTGATTGCTGGATTGAATGACTGGAATACAATGTCTTGGTTGTGGTTGCTAGCTGATACCGCAGCTAAAAAAGCAGATGACTCTAAAACCAAGCAAATTCTAGATTTCCTCAACAATATTCCGATGATTGGATGGGGGATTGCAGGGTTTGCTGTAATAGCCCTAGCGACAGCAGCGATCGCTAAGTGGACAGGCAACCTAGATAAAATCATCGTCTTTGGTCAAAAGTACTTCTCTCGCAAGAAACCAGAGATCACAGAAGCACAACGACTAAAAGCACGGCAAGATCTGATTGAAATCTTGCTCAAGCAGGTTGTAAAACGCTTGGAAGACTCCCTACATCACAAGATTCGGATTGATTTGATGGGGGAGGTGCAAAGACAAAGGATTGGAAAGGGTAATTTACAACCTGATCAAGAAAAAGAAACCGACAAATCTCCTGATAATTTCATCAACCGCACACTCAATCTTTTTAAGAAAACCACTCCACCCAAACCTGTTAGTGATCACACCTCAACGCTAGAACTCTTTGAAGAGGAAGATATTCAGGGGCGTTTATTGATTTTAGGTGAACCCGGTTCTGGCAAGACAAATGAGCTGCTAGTACTAGCTAAAGATCTACTTACTCAAGCAAAGCATTCCCCAGAAAAGCCAATTCCAGTGATTTTTGAACTATCTGAGTGGAATGCAGAACTGGAGTTTGCTGATTGGCTTAGTCAGCAACTGCTTAAAAAGTACAGCATTCCTTTGGTTATCTCAAAGCACTGGATCGAACACAAGCAGTTGCTTCCTCTTCTGGATGGCTTAGACGAATTGAGAAGAGTGGATAAAGACGATGAAGTCACATCAGAAGATCTAGATAAACGCCGAATAGCACAACAGATTCAATGTGTACGAAAAATCAATGCTTTTCTAGATAATTTCTCTTTACCCCTTATTGTGTGTTGTCGGCGTAAGGAATATGAAGCTCTCGAAGCACAAAATGAATATCTAAAGCGCTTAAATGGAGCGATTTACCTACAAGCACTTGAAGATAAGCAGATCCAAGAATATCTTCAGAGATTAGACCGAGCCTCATTATGGGATGCACTTCAAAGTCAGCCTGAACTCCTGGAATTAGCTCATTCACCATTATTTTTGATTATTTTGGTGGTTGCATATCAGGGGAAAAACATTCATAGCTCAGAAGATTTGCTTGATGAATATATCCATAAGCAAGTTCATGATCTAAACAATCAAGGAGCATACCCTCCAGGGAAAGAACCTACACCAGAGGAAACACATTATTACCTGAGTTGGTTAGCGACCAAACTAGATTTTGAGGAAACAACAGAATTTCTAATCGAGCAACTGCAACCTTCATGGGTTGATATCCCCAAAGCTCGTAAACAGTATCGCTTGATGGTCGGGCTGAGTTTCGGGCTGAGTGTCGGGCTGAGTGTCGGGCTGATTGTCGGGCTGAGTGTCGGGCTGATTTTCGGGCTGATTTTCGGGCTGATTTTCGGGCTGATTGGAGGGCTGATTTTCGGGCTGAGTGGAGGGCTGAGTGGGGAACTGAGTGGTATAAAAACAAAAGAGAAGCTAAGCTTCTCTTGGAGTAGTTCCTTTCGTGGGCTGAGTGTCGGGCTGATTTTCGGGCTGATTGGAGGGCTGATTTTCGGGCTGATTGGAGGGCTGATTTTCGGGCTGAGTGGAGGGCTGATTTTCGGGCTGATTTTCGGGCTGAGTGTCGGGCTGAGTGTCGGGCTGATTGGAGGAATAAAAACTTCTGAAATTGATGTTCGAGATAAAATAAATCCTAATCAAGGAATTAAAGACTCTCTCAAAAATGGGCTGATTGGAGGGCTGAGTGTCGGGCTAATTTTCGGGCTGAGTGTCGGGCTGATTTTCGGGCTGATTTTCGGGCTGAGTGTCGGGCTGAGTGTCGGGCTGATTGGAGGGCTGAGTTTCGGGCTGATTGGAGGGCTGATTGGAGGGCTGAGTGTCGGGCTGAGTTTCGGGTTGATTGTCGGGCTGATTGGAGGGCTGATTGGAGGGCTGAAAACGGTTTTACAACACATTTCCTTGCGTATAGTCCTCTACCAATCAGGAGTAGCCCCCTGGAACTACGCAAGGTTCCTCGAACATGCAGAAAACCATCGGTTCATTCAGCGAACTGGTGGGCGTTACCGTTTTGTCCATGACCTGCTTCGCAAACGTTTCGCTGCAACTTTGAAAGAGAGTTAGAATCACTATCTACGAAAAACGGCCCCTGGTGGAGCCGCTATCTGACGAATTAAATTGGCAACCTGGAAGCGATTTACTTCAGGAGCAAAATCCAGGCGATAACCCCCAAAATCCAACCGATGGGGCCTGCAAGGAATAGGAAGGGCGTTAAGACGATCAGAACGATGACGAGACAACCTTTCATTACACGCCCTCCATGAAATAGATTTCAACTTCCTTGTTGAAGTGATAGAGGCCATTCCGAGAACCACTGGAGGAACGGCTAGGGGCTAGACTATTGACGACAGACGAGGCTCTATCTCCCACACTGCTGGAGCGGAGCTGGTCAATCCCCACATTCAGGCCCGCCCTGAGTAGTTTGTTACCAAAGCCTTCACCCTGACCTTTGAGCTTGGCTTGCAGATGTGGAGACTGCTTGTACTGAATGACAGCAACAGGGGTCTTCCTGGACTCTGGTGACTCACCCGTTAGATCCATATGCTCAATGGGCTGTTGGTTGACTTCCACGACTTGCATACTCAAAAAGTCACCCTCGGCACTAGTCACTTCAGCAATGACCTTGGAACCTTTCTTCGCCATTGTCCCTAAGTCTTCACTGAGGGTTAATAGATACCGCTGACCGATGATCGCGTCACTGTTCTGGGGTATCCAGGTAATGGGATTGTCCAGCTTCGCCTTAGCCGTGGTGCCAGCAGCAATCAATCCTTTACCCAATGGGTTACTGGTTGCTGGGTATAGGGCCGTGGGTGAATCCGTGACGACTTGGTTATCCTCCAGCAAGTCACCCGTGAGGGAAGCGACCAGAACGCCTTGGGGTGGGGCTGGTGGGGTTTGAGCAATGGGTTTCGTGGTTATCGGTTTACGGACGGGGTGAGAGGTGGAAACCTTGATGGGACGAATGGGTTTAGGTTGGACGGGCTTAGGGGCAAAAGCCGATTGTTTGCTGAGGCTGAAGTTACTAGCAGGCTGGGGGGCAGCTTGAGCAACGGGCTGAGGTTGTGGTCTAGGTGCTGGAGGTCTAGCCGCAACCACGGGTTGAGTCTTGGGTGCGGGTCTGTCCCTGTAGACGATTCGGGGCTTGGGCTGGGTCCGAGGAACGGCGCTTTGATAGCGAATCGGTCGGGTCACTCGATGGGTCGGACTGGGAGGTCTCCCTTGAGGCTTGGGAGTCGGGGGAACGGCTGCGGGCTTTGGCCCCGCCTTCTGAGCAGGAGAAACGGGCTGACCGTCCAAGGACTGCCGCAATGCCGCGAGTTCCACCTTCAGATCCGCATTCTCTTGGGTGAGTACTTCTTCTTGACTCTGGGCTACCGTAGAACCCGTCTCTTCACTTTGGGGGTTTGACTCAGCCTGTTGAGGGGCGCTCCCATACAGCATCCCCGTGGCGAGTAAGGCAAAGGGTGTCCCCACGACGGTGAGGAGCAAAAGCTGAAACCACAGCCGCTTATACAGCTTGTTCTTGGGGACGGTGGTCTTTGTCTCTGGCATCGCTAGGTTAGCGAGGGATACCGCTGGTGTACGGGTCTCTTTAGGATCATCCTGCTTCGCGTTAGATGTTCCCTCGGATGGGGCGGGTTTGCGCTTGAGCAGTACATCTCTAGCATGTTTGGCTTTTTGGGTCGTGTTCATAAGGTCACCTTTACGTCTCGGATTTCAATAATTTGCAGGCCATATTCCTGGCCCACGCGCATCAACTTGGCAAGCTGGGTCTGGTCTTGGTCTTCGGTTTTCACAAAATCAACCGCCTGGATCGTCAACTCTTGATTTAACCGCTCGATGAAGTCTCGTTCTTTATCTCGGTTATGGAGTCGGGTCGCAATCACCGTCACTTTCCACAGTCCCGGTTTGAGTTGTTCGACAACGATGTCCTTTTGCCGATCTAGAATCTGCACTTGAGCTTCCCAATTGCCAGAGGTGTAGTTACGGAAGGGAAAGTCCTGGTCATACTTTTTGTGGATCGATTCCATCCACCCCACCCGGTAAGACAGGTCAATGGCGTAGGACACGTCATAGAATTGAGCCGGGTACTCAATCTTGCCCTCGGTCTTCCCCTCTCCCTTGCTCCAGGAGAAGGCCGCACTCACCCACTTATGAGCAAAGTCTTGGATATGGGAGGTTTCCCGATGTCGTTTGTCTACGGACTTCGCTTCCACGGTCTGGTTGTTGGGAAGCTGCACGAACACATTGGAGAGTTCTCGTTGAGCGGCCTGCTTGCTGCTGAGGCCCACTCGAAAGAGCAGGCCGGTATTGAGTACCGTTAAACCGATGATCAGATAGGGCATCCACTTGCCTTTCTCCACGGCTTGCAAAGGGTTTTTCGGGATGGTGATTTTGGTGAGCATGGTGGTTTCTCCTAACGATTTCGCATCGCTCTGGTCTGCATAACGCTGTTGAGGGTAATCAGTCCCCCCGTCACAATGCCTGCCCCCGCTGTAGCGGCACTAGTAGCCTTGGAGCGGAAGGCATCTCCTGCTAAACCCACCCCATCGTTCACAGCTTTGTAGGCGATGTAGGGAGCAAAGATGCCGAAGAATAGGGGGAAGATTAAGGGGGTCGCAGCCACGCCCGCTAACATCACGGCCACAAACCCAATCAGGATGACGTAGGCGAGGCGCACAAGCAGGACGCGGGCGAAAAACAGCAGCCACTCCACGATGGCATTCTGGCCGTGGGGGATCGTGCCCAAGGCAAAGGCAACGGGGCCAAGTAAGGCGGCAAGTAGCAGGGACAATTCCTGACCCGCGATGAAGACCCAGGCCATCATCATGGCGATTTCCGTCAAGATTTGCTGCCAGTCTGGAGCAATCATCTCCGCTAAGGCTAACCCTGGATTGATGGCGAATAGGGCCGTTTTGTAGGCGGCTGACGCGGCGATATCAAAGCCCTTGACGGCTAGGCCCTCCATATTCCTTTTAATGGCTTCTTGAGCCGTCTCCTGACTCCGCTCCGCTAATTCCAATGCGGTCTTACAGTCAGGACATCCTTCTTTAATGGTCTCTTTTTGCTCCTGAATAAAGACATCTAAAGACTGGAGGCACTGAAGCTGATTCATGGAGGCTTGTTTGTAGACCGTCGCGATTTCTTCTCCCGTCAGCTCTCGCCCCGCTTGCCGACGGGTTTCTAGTCTGCGGCCCAATTTCTTGAGGCCAATCAAGGTTTTCTCTTCTTCTGTCAGATTGACCCCAGGGAGATGGAGCTGGGCACATTTCTTCGCTTCTTGGGAAATGACCGTCCGGGTCACTTGGGAGAACAGGGCATCATTAATGGCTAGACGGACATTAAAACCTGCGACTTGGGCCTTAGCGACCACAGCAGGGGCCGCATTGACGATCTGCCGCATCCCATGAGCGGTATAGTAGATGGCTTGTCCTGAGTTGGCGAGGAAGAAGGACACTAAGACCACGGGGATGATGAACTTCACCCAGTCGCTGATATCACTCCCTCTTTCAAAGATCTTGCGACCAATCTTCCAGCTCCAGGTGATAAATCCCGCCAGTAGTACATACCGGACGACATCCATAACGGCCCGGTTGTTGATGGTATTCCCCGCATTGTCAGGATCAAAGGTGCCATCCCACAGGTCATCCCACCAGGCAGCGGTTTTGGTGATGTTGTCCGTGATCCGCTGGAGGTAATCGAGGCCATTGTAATTGAGGGATTCCTTGCCCCATGCCGGGTGGGCAGTCAACAGCACCCAGCCTAGAGACAACAGAAAAGCCAGTAGCAGAACCTTATTTTGATTCCGGTTCACCCAGTCCAGGGATCTGCGGGGTAAAGAAGGAGTATTTGGTACTCGCGACCTGGATATCCTGCTTAAGGTCTTCTCCATTCTTCAATGCCTCTAACATGAAATTGGTCTGGGTACGCTGCTGGTTCCCCGATGCCTGAAGGAGTTCTAGCTTGCTCAATTTGCGGGTCTGCACGAGGTTCTGGCTGGCGATGGCCCCTAAGCTCCGGTTCTGATGGGCCGATGCTGCCGTCAGCCCGGTGAGCTGCTGGGAGGTCTGGGCACCAATGCTGGAGCTAAAGGCTTGCTGGAGAGAGAGGCGTTTCAAAATGCTTTGGGAGCTTTTATCTCCTTGGGCTTCGGCACCGAGCACTTGGATTTCTTCAGCAGCGGAGACATTGGCACTCGCTTGTTCTTCACTCACCCCCACGATTTCCGTGATGCTATCTTGAGCGGCAATGGCCTCTTCTTGGGCGAGGGCAGCGGTGGCTTCCTCTGCTTGAATCAGTTCTTGGCCCTCGTCACTGAGGACTATCTGGGTCAGCTTCTCATGGAACTCTTCACCGATGGCCCGGACATTACGGGCGATGGCATAGACTTCACGAGGGCTATTCGGCTCGATGTCCAACCGAGACGGATTATCTTCATAGGATGGCCCTTTATAGATGGGGCGTCCATCCGTGGAGCTGCCCCCTTGAGCCGTGGTTTGGGGGGGATCGATGATGCCATATAGCACCAAGATATCGGTGACGCCTTTGAGGGCGGGCTGAAGTCGTTTACCCGTGACGGCCCGGTAGACATTGCGGCCAATCTTGGCGGCTTTGAGGGCTTTAGACCCATGCTCAATCACTTTGAACAGGGATTTTTGGGCTTTCTTGCTCAAGATTCGGTCGAGCAGTCCTTTCGGTTGACCGTTGCCCTTATCCGAGCTGGAATAGATATCCCCGACGTTGTAAGGACTGTCACCGGGTTGACTCGCGGTGTTGCTAATCACACTGCTGTAGTCATAATCTGGCTGGGTAAAGCTCTGGGCATGAATCGGGGGGTTAACGGATACCCACAGAATCACGATCAGCAGGGGCTTCTTCAGACGCTGGGGGAAGGGGTACATACTGTTCCTCTGTGATGGTGGATGGGCAGAGGCCCGCTCGGTGGGCGCGGGCGAGGAGGTCACCGTGGATGCGGTAGCCTGTAATCGGGTCATGGGGATAATGCTCTAAGATGCGGTCCCTCAATTCCACTTCTTTTTTGTCCGTGGCGACGAGGCCCATCAACATGCTGGAGGGGTTAAAGCTGACCTCCACATGCTGGTTGTCTCGTTTCCAATACCAGTAGCTCTCTTGCCGGGTATGGGAAATCCCTTTACCCACATATTTCTCTAAAATCTCTCGCCTAAATCCCAAATCGTTGCACAGGCGGTTAATGGAGATATCCTGCAATCCCCCACAAAAGATGTTTTGCAGGTTGGTGAAGATTTCATTGCCGGCGACGGACTGATAGATGGTTTCCACTTCTGTGGCGGCAACAATATAGTTGCAGGCCCACTTGCGGCCCTCAGACGGCACTCGACCGGACAGCCGCGCATAGGAGGCAAATTTATAGATGCGGGTGCCTTCGTCGGTAATCAGAGCAGACCCTAATGTACTCATGGCCTTGCGGAGCAGCAGGTTAAAGCCCACCATTGAGTAGATCAAGGAGTCAATGGAGTCGCTGACGTTGGTCATGGCGAGAACGAGGCATTGGACGTTGCTATCAAAGCTGGAGATGCCGTTGATGGAACGACCTAGGGCTTTGGACAGGACGCCTTTAAGCTGGGTACGAATTAGGCCAATGGTATTTTTCTCCAGGTCGGAGATGTCCTCACGCATCACTTCTTGGATAAACCAGTTCTCAGCAAAGCCGACGAATTCTTCATAGATGGGCATCTGCTGAGATTCAGGGGTGCCAAAGGCGGCTTCACTAGCGACCTGATAGCGGTGCTGAATCTCAGGGATGTGATGAAAGGCTTCATAGCAACGGGAGAGGAAGGAGCTGACCATTAACTCTGTGGTCGGATCATCCGTCGTGCCCATGACCAGCGCTTGCAGGATGGCGAGATGGTTGTTGAAGGCCGATTCAAACAGGTCTGCCCTCGTGGCGAGGGTGGATTTATAGCCCGGTTCACCGGGTTTGGGCAAGGCATCCACCCATCGCATATCGGGCAATTCTAGGATGTTGATGACATGCTCTTTGACGTTGTGGTAGGCCGCACTCACGCCAATCCGATTAAAGGTGTTGACTAAATCTGTATAGGTACTCTCACCGTTGGGCCTTGGGTATTCAAAGACGATGGTGACCCGGCGATTGAGGATGTAGCTGAACAAGATTCCCGACAAGATTCCCGATTTTCCATTCCCCGTGGTGGCGAAGATGGCCGTGTGGTTGGGGACTTGTTGAGCAAATCTAGGTACAAGGGCAGGGCAGTTCCTGACCCAAAAACATCTGCCCTTTGTCGTCCATTTTCGGCATCTGCACTTGGGGCAGCAGGGGCACGGCCTGGTAGTTGAGGTATTTGGGCCGTTGGACAAAGGGTTTAGTGAGTAGGCTGTTCCATTCAAAGGGGAAGGACTGAAACCAATACTGTTCTATCTGCTCGGTGACGAGTTCGGTGGGTACGGTCTTGAGTCGGTCAATCAGCTCGTTACATGCTTCAATCACTTCCTGCTTACTATCCCGATAGACCCAGATGCCGCAGCTAGCCCAAAAGGGACGACAGCCGCTTTTTATGAACCCTTGCAGTTCCTTGGCTTCCGTCAAGCGCATCTCAGCGGTGACATCCGGGCTTTGCTCTTGCAGGCCCTTGGCAATCCGCTTCATGGAGTTCTTCATCACCAAGTCCATGTTGTTGATCTCGATGTCGGAGGGGTCTTCCGTTAGCTCCGTAATCACTTGGCAGTCCCAGAATGGGGTGGGGGTGGTTAGCCGAGTCCACAAAAATTTCAGATAGCCCCGAGGGACGGATTGACCATCGACGGGATAGTGGCGCACTTTACCTAAACGGATAAAGGCCCAATGCTTCCCGGTACTGGGAATATAGACCGTGGAGCGGGTGAAGTCTGGAGTGGTGGGGAGTCCTTGATAGGGTTCAAAGATGGTTCCCAAGTCATGGTCTCCGTAGTCCTGGATGATGACTTCAGGCTGCTGGGAATGGTCATCCGTGCGGATGTATTGGCCGAGGGGGGCGCTCTCTCCAGGATGTAAGGCTTGATAGGGGATATCCATGATCTCCTGAACCCCCAAGGTTTCCACGTCTAAGCCAAAGCCATCAGAGGCGGTGAGGGCAATCAAGGCCCGACGATAGCCCCGCACATAGGCTTGACGAATGGCTTTTCCCCACCCCGGTAAGGAGTCAAAGTTGTCATCTTTGAGGGTGGACAGGACGAGGGTCACTTTCTCAGCGATCGCATCCATCCAGCCTTGGTTAATCTCAAAGTCAGCCCCCAAAATCATCCGGTACTTGGCGAAGTAGATCAGGTCACTTTTGACGAGTCGCCCCTCGCTTTCCAAGCGGTCTAGGTTTTCTGCTGCACTCTGGGTTAAAGCTTGGGAGAGGGGGTCATTACTGGTCTCGTACTCATCAGCCAACTGCACCATTGGCTCATCCGCACTCCGATGGATGTGCCAATAGGACTTAAAATCAATCCCTGTCGCCCCTGTGACCGCAGCAGTGCCCCCTTTGAGACCACTCCATGCCATGTCATCTGTGAGGGTTGGCTCCTGGCCTTTCTTGACTCGAAACGCAAAGATGAACATCAGCTCTCGCTTCCCCCGTTGCAGCAGGTAGTAGCCAATGTCTAGACCTTCATAGGCCATCTGCCCAAAGCTCTTGAAGGATTTGTAGTTTGATTCGATAAAGTTGTAGTTGGTTTTCACAGAGGGCAGCTCCATTTTGGGCAGGCCCGCCCGGTCATACTCTAGGGTGGGATGACCGGAACGGTATTGCTTGGGGACGGTGCGGCGTTGCAATTTCTGTGGGGGGTTATTCCCTAAAAACAGAAACATCAGCACAAACGCCAGCATGAATAGGGGGATGCCGATAAATAGGTTCTTGAAGATGATGGGGGTCATCAGAAAGAACAACATCGCTCCCGCAAGGAGAACGATGGGATGGACGCCTCCAAACAAAACGTTGGTGCCCATGATGGTGTTGACATCTCCCTCGTTGAGCATGTCTCGATTCATCAGATTTCTCCGTGAAACCCTGCGCCTTCAGGCCAGGGAGGGATAGGAGCGCGACTGCAAGGAGCAATAATGCAGCCTTACATTATTTGCACTAAAATGTGAGATATGCAGAAGGCTTTTAAATACAGGTTTTACCCCACCCCAGAGCAAGCGCAGCTGTTGCGTCAAACTCTGGGGTGCGTTCGTTTGGTGTACAACAAAATGCTGCACCATCGAACAGAAGCCTTCTACGAAAGACAAGAGAAAATCAGCTATAAGCAGTCTTCTGCCATCCTGACGGAGTGGAAGAAAGACGATAGCTTGCATTTTCTCAACAATGTAAGTTGTGTACCTTTGCAGCAGTGCCTTAGGCATCTGCAGGGGGCGTACAAAAACTTTTGGAATGGGATTGCAAAATATCCCACCTTCAAAAAGAAACGGAACGGTGGGAGTGCAGAGTTTACCAAGTCGGCATTTAAGTATGTCGAAGGTGCACTCTATATTGCCAAGAGCAAAGAACCCCTGCCGATCCGATGGAGTCGCCAGATCCCGAAGCATTGTGAGCCATCCACTGTGACGATTCAATTGGATGCTGCAGGGCGATGGTTCGTCTCCTTGCTGGTTGATGACCCTGAGATTCAACCCCTGAAGCCCTGCAATAGCAAGGTGGGGATTGACTTGGGGATTTCCAGCATGGCGACGCTCTCTACTGGAGAGAAGATAGCGAACCCTAGACACTTCAATCGACTGTACAAGCGACTTAGGAAAGCTCAAAAGGCTTTGGCTCGGAAGCAGAAAAGGTCGAACAACCGATATAAAGCACGGTTGAGAGTGGCTAGGATTCAGGCTCGAATTAAGGATTCGAGACAAGACTTTTTGCATAAACTGACCACTCAACTGGTACGCGAAAATCAAGTGATCGCGGTTGAGAGTCTGCATGTAAAAGGCATGGTCCGCAATCACACGTTGGCTAGAGCGATTAGTGATTGTGCTTGGGGTGAGCTGGTCAGACAGCTTGAGTACAAGGCCGCGTGGTACGGACGCAAGCTGGTCAAGATTGACCAGTGGTTCCCCAGCTCCAAGCGATGCTCTAATTGCGGCCACACAGTAAGCAAGCTGCCCCTGTCGATGCGTGAATGGGATTGTCCTGAATGTGGCACCCATCACGACAGGGATATCAACGCAGCACATAACATTCTTGCCCAAGGACTTGGGTTGATGTCTGTGGAGCGAGTGTAAGACCGGATGGAACATATGAGTCTTGATGGCAACTGCTATGAAACAGAAAACTTTCTGGGTGACCGGGGAATCCCCTTCCTTTAGGTGGGGGAGTAGTCAAAACTCTCTCTCCTATACGCCAAAGAACATGAATGCTGCCATCGTTAGAAAGGCGGCAAAGATCAAGATGGCGATCCAAGGCCGCAGCATCTCGTGATACCCCGTGCCGTTATGGTTATGCTGGAAAATAGCGTTGCCTCCATAGGCCACGGCAGTCACGAATACAAAGGCAACGATGGCCCCGATGATCACACAGGTCATCCCCGCGAAGTTGATGGACCCGACGGTGACTTGTCCCAGTAATTGTTTGATGGTGGAGGCTGCACCTTTAATGGGGCCAATCTCGACACAGGCCGCTTCGGTGATGGTGATGTTCTGGGCAAAGGCAGAGTTATGGATGAGGATGCTGAGAATAAAGGCCCAGGCACCTAGCAGATAATGCACTGGGGGTGACCCCGCTAATCGCTTCCACAGCAGTCCCGATAGCAGCATCAAAAACTGAATAATGCCTGCCCAAACAATGCCAGGTAAGCCCACCCCCATCCCGATGCTGACGAGGAAGAGTTGGCTTGACCACCAAGGAAAGCGATCAAGGCGGTGATAACAGGTTCTAAGGAGTCTCATGGCAATTGCCTCTGATGGGTCATTGGGAAAAGGTGTTATTGCTGGGCGTAATCAATCAAGGTCTGGAGCTGGTCAGGGGATACATTGGCTAGCTTTGCTGCGTCTTCAGAAGACTTCCCCCAACGCATCTGACGGATCATGCCGTTGACGCGCCAGTGCATTTCTGAGCGATAGCGATATGTCTTGTTGCCTGACGCTCTAGCGACGTTTAGCCCCTTCAAAAGAGTCTGTGGAGTGATGCTACTATCGGACACGTTTCGTTTAGCCACGGGGACGGGCTTTGCCTTCGGTGTGAGACGAATGCGCCGCACAGGGGGACGTTTAACGGTCTTCGGCTTAGGAAGTGTCTTGACCTGGGGCTTCAAGGTCAAAGGTTGGCCTGATGCCACGGTTTGAGGGAAGCGAGTTCTCACAGGGGGCTGACCCTGGCGACCTGTGAGAACTCGCGATTGCTCAGGGGGTTGAGCAATGGGGGTGGGCGCTCCAATCCGAGTGATGGCAGTACTGGGGGCACTGTCAGACCGATTGATGGTTAACTCCATTGAGGAGCGGTTGCAGCCCACTAAATCTAGAATCAAGTTGGTCGATTTCACCTGGGCATTCGGCTTCCAGGTCAGGTAAATCTTTTGGGTCTGGGGTTGGGGCAGATCCAAGCTCAGGTCAAAGATGCCCCTAGTGCCCATATAGGCTTTAGAGACTCGGCACCCGCTGGAGCTGAGGTCAATCAGGTGACCGTGACCGGGAGCAATCTTAATCGTTTCTGCTGTAGCTGGGGAGATAAGCAGCCCCAACCAGGCCGCAATAATGGCGGCAATCGTCTTGTACATCGTGTTTGTCCTTGGCAAGTTTGTCTGCTGGGGAGGAGGGTTGCTATCAAAGACAGCCCCTCGTTGTGGTTGTTGGCTGGAGTCAGGACCAGCCCGTGATGGAAATCCTCGAATGCTTTGAGATATCGCAGCTAATGGTCTTTGGATAAACTCGGTTACTGTTTGGCAGAATCCCAGATGTCTTCCCCTAGTCGCTCTAGGCTCTCCCAATCCACGGCATCGCTGATCCGCTGGGGGAGATTGATGCCCCGGTCGATCAGCAGGCCCGTCACTGCGACCCCCACAAAGAACCAAAAGAGATTTCTGAGCATGGGCAATAACTCCTTTGACGAATTCAATAGCTTTGGCAGACAGGGACTCTGGAGCGGGGGGAGTTTGGGAAAGATGTGGGGAAGATGAAAAATGCTGAATGTTGTTTTGATAAGAAATAGAAAGAGAAGCAGGCCAAGTGCTGAGATTGACTCGCTCTTGGCCTGCTTCTAGTGCTGTGGGTTGAGAGTAGTTGCTGAAACCTTGAGAAAACTGACCTTGGGCTACCTTCACGAACTGAGCCATGCCAACCCGGAACCACTGCTTGAGAAGATGGACGGGGATTTGATATTTCGGAGGTCGAGGGGCTTTAATTAGGACGAGATTGGTGTTGGTCTCGTCCTCAAGCTCATCACCAAAGTACTCATCATAATCGTCACCATCTGCATAAAATGATGCATCGTCAATCGTAAATTCATGCCATTCTGGGATTTCCTTGAATGAACGGCCCCATCGCATCAAATCTTCGATATATTGCAGTTTCAGCTTTGCTTTTTGGGCAATCTCTTCCAAGCTGGCATCGGGAAACTCATTTTGAAGTCTGTATACCCTATCGAGATGAATCTGCTTTTTTTCAGGCAGTTTCAGTTGTCCAGGTCTGTTCTTATAGCAATATCTGCGGATGTATCCTCTAATCCAGCCTCTGGCATAGGTGGAGAACTTACACCCTTTAGTAGGATCGAATTTCCGAACGGCATGACGAATCCCCAGCATTCCTTCTTGCAGTAAATCTTGGCCATCCTCAAAGGTTTGGGCATATTGATTGGCTAGTTTGGACACCAAACGAACATGACCAATCATCAGCCATGACAAAGAGGTTTCATGGCCTCGTTTAGCGTATTGAATCAGCTCCAATTCCTTCTCTGGACTGGGGATGGGGAAGCGATTCAAAAGCTGGACAAGATATTCGGGTAAGCGGATGCCGTCCGAATAGGGACTGGCAATAGTAGCAATCGTCATGGGTCGATCCTCCACAGGAGGGTGACTGGAATGAGTGAGATGAGTTGAGGTCTGATTCTTATAGGGCTGCTTTCAGCTTTTCCCAGGCAACGGGAAAGCGCTCGGGGAAAGACCTCAGAGCTTCTAATCCTTCCCGAGCAAAGTCCCAAGTTTGGGCTTCTTCACCAGCAACGCCATCGCCACTCCAAAAGTCTTGGCCTACTACGTTGAATACCTGAAATGAGTGAGCATTATAGAAATTGGCAGCTTTAGACTGGGCGAATTCAATTAAGACAAATTCATCCCACCGGGCACAGGCATTTCTAGATTTCGCCCGCCATTCTCCATCGATCGGCCAAGGGGGCTTTTCGTCCATGCCACTCCAATACAGATTGTCATCTGCAATCCTTACGTCGATTTGGATCTGGGCAGCTATCCGAGTCGCAGGGTCTGGGGCAAGATCGTTCCACCATTGGCAGATAAGTTTGATGGCAGGGTGTTTTTCAGAGTCGTTGAAGTAGGTGGCCTGTTCAGGAACGATGAGTTCACGCGCTAGTCTGATGGCGTTATAGAAATCTGCTGCCAGAATCTCGCAACAGGCATTGTTATGGTGTTCTTCTATATAAGTAGTGAACTGAGTAGCGGGTTCAATATCCCGCTCTAATGCCATGTCCTCAATCTGATCGCAAATCAGGTCTGACCAAGCACAAGAATTCAGGTTTAGGGTCTGAAAATAAGCAAAACCAAAACCACATGATTCGTCCAATACATAGGGCTTGAATGATTCGTCACCCTTCGTAAAGCTCTCTTCTATATGATCTAGATCTAAAAAGCTGACAGCCCGTGCATTCGGATCATAAAAAGTGCTGGTCTGATCCATTGAAAAGACATGACCTTGCTGGGTGAGGTTGAAGTCCAGCTTAAATTGATGGTGAATAGTCATCAGACTGTGTTCACAATCAACCGGAAGCTGGATAAGCCATTCCAGTCTCAACCACTGAGGAAGGGTATCCATTTCCAGGGGAATAGACCAACCCATCTTTCTATCTGAAGTGCCAGCAACACACATAGTAATATTCGGATAGGGGCGTCGGATCACCACTTTCTCTGGTAAGACGGAAAGGGCTTCCTTAGATCCGGGTAGGAATATTTCTACCTTGCTTAACCTGATGCTCTCCAAGCCAATATTATGAAAAGGATTGAAGAGCCTGGGGAGTATATGAAAGATAGGAGTATCACTATCCTTGTGCGAGATGGGCGTTCCATCTGCATTAACTAAAAGATGAGTATCGCCAATTTCTGCCATCGCAAATTGCATTCTTCAACTCCTGTGTGGCGTGAATGTTGAAAGATTGATTTAATCAAACTATTAGAGAAGAGGGCAGGTGCCCAAAATTCAGAGGCTACTACGCAGCAGTAGTAGGCAAAGTTTGGGGTTGAAATAGTCTCTGTACTGGTGGCTTTTCAAGCAATTTACGTACAATTTGTTCTGCACCTTCTTTAGAAAGGTGGTGGTGTAGCATCTGAGCCTGAATATAGGGGCCTTGAAATAGACATCTGAAACGATCATCAGGGTGATATGCACTCTGCTTTAATCTAGAAGCAATATGTTCATCAATCTCTCGGCTTAACTGAGGATCATCACAACCAAGCTGATACAGGGCCTCATAGGTATCCAATGTTGTGATATCAGGTATAAAGCTCTGAGCGATGACCGCTAATTGTAGATAAATATCTAGGCAGTTCTCGTTAATCCCTGGAGAACTGGACTGGACATAGAGTTGAGTCCCTTGATCAGTACCAAGGGGCTTACCCAATTCAGGGTTTGTGGATACCATAGTGATAACTCCTGTCAGGGAGCGAGAATCACGGCTTGATCGATGTGGTAATTGGACAGGCCGTGGTTTGCTATTTTAAGTGAAATATTTCTGTGCAATACAGAAACGAACAGGAATCCTGTCAGAGAATCCTGGTAAGAATCGATTTTTTAAAAACAGACAGTGCAAAGGCTAGACCTTTGCTGTTTTTTGTGGGCAATAGTGGAAATAGAAAACTAAAAAATTTGGACGGGTGAATAATCACTTATTTCACTTGGGGTCACCATAACGGCAAACACGGATTCACGTCAAAATAATTGTTGCAATCTGTAAAGACAGCTCGAAAGCAGCTACACCGACAACACTAGTTCAATCACCCTATTTCTTTCAATACCTAGCTTTCAGCCATTATTCACCCAAGGTTCAAACGACTTAAATTTGTGTAACGGAAGGTGCCGTAACCGACTTTTAGCTGATATGGATACTGTTGCTCTTGCCCAAGATTTGTTCAAAGGCCAAATCGTTTTTCTTAAGAAAAAAACCAGAATTTTAGTCACCTCGTTCACTTTCGATATCCATAGAGATTCCAAACATTCTATTCATCGATTTCAAGGTGAACACGGCAGCTATTTCTGCATAGGGTTGCCACTGTTCTTCTGTCAGTACCCAATACTCCCCATCTCTCCAGGAGTAGTCAGTGACTAGCCTGCATCGTTGAGCTGCTCGATACCAAGTATCAAATTCTTGTTGTTCACTTTGACGTACAATCCTTTCCTGTGTGGGTTCTTGAGTCTCAAGCAGTTTCAAGGGAAGCTGTTCTAAGTTCAGGTTTTGTGGGGATGGTTCTGGGACCAAACTCACAGGTTCAACTGGGGATTGCCTTCTTTGTTTCTTCCTCTGCTGGCGCAGCTGTACCACTTCCTGTTGTCGTCGCTGTTGCTGCTTGGCTTTGCCGATTTTGTTTTGCAAACCCGGTGGCAAAGAGAGTTTCAACTGATCCCAATTTTGAATGGGAACGACCTTAGAATTTCCCCCCAAACCCCCCTGATCTGGGACTTCGGAATCTGTAAGCGCCACTTTCGCCACCCTTTGGCCTTTGAGGGCCAGGGTGACGGTGGCTTGGATCTTCATCGTTATCATTACAAACCCTACATTTATATAGAGTTGTAAAAGATCCTTTAATATCAGTAGTTCCAGCTTTCGCTGGTTTATAAGGTGATGATTGTTTGACCCTTGTTGTGTAATTTCCCCTTCCTGCATGGGTTCTGGGGATTTCTGAGGAGTTTCTTCAACTAGATGATGTGGATGCCATAATTCCTTGTTTGACCGTCTGTATAAGGTTTTCTGGCTACAGTGGGCTAGTTTTGAGATGGCTTGGGCACGAGCAGTAATTCCAGGGGGGAATTTATCGACTCGCTTCAGTTCTAAGACTGCGTTCTTGATCCGGGTCTGGGCAGCTTCTCGTTTGCTTTGGTGGTACCCGAAGTCTGCTGGGGCTTCTTGCTTATCGTGGTATTTGGCTTCTCTACATGGGGCTGTGCCGGTGGGCCAGTAATACCGCATGGCCCAGATCGCTACTTCATGACTTCTTCTATCTATCTCATGCTGGTGGCGGCAATGCTCATAGAAGCCGGGGGTGTTCTGGGCGGTTTGGCATACGTATTCTGCGATTTGTTCTGCAGAGTCCATGCCCATAAATACGCGAGCTTCGCAGGCGAGGATCTTGAGTTTCTCGTTGGTTTGGCCTGGGCCTGTCCAGCCTTGGGTTTTCTCTTCATGGATCCGCTCTTGCCAGGTGGCAAGGGAGCTGGCATGGCCTGATTTACGGACTTTGAAGTTCTGTTGTGCATCTGAGATCGCATGATGGAGACGCCCCATGTCCTGGCCATCGGCGCATAGCTCGAAGGCGTCAAGCCAATGTTCCAGGGACCAGGGTAGAGGATTTAGATCGGCATCGAGGGGATGGAAACCACTTCCAGGCTGCATGGGGAGTCGGAAGGCGGCAAAGAGACTAAATCCTTTGCCTTTGGGTACGTAGCGTTTGGGGTTGGGGTAGAGTTCGCACTGCCCCCCATAGAACTTGATGCCAATGGCTTCTAGGTTGAGCTTGATACAGTTGCTCAGCCAAAAGCTGCTGACGGTTTCAGGGAGGGGGAGGTATAGATGGAGTCCACTACTGTGGCTACTTTGGCAAAGGAGTGAGCGGCAAATACCAATGTCTTCTAGGGCATGGCGTATCTGAGGTAGCCACTGGGGATCGCTCGATGAGTGATAGCGACTGTCTTTGTCGATGTCGAGGACGAGCCAACGGGTTTGGGCACTGGGCCTAACTCCGATCAGGCACTCAGGGTCTTGGTGGTGACTCCACATCTCCACGGGGGAGAGGGGGAATTTTTTGATAGTTGCCCAATCGACTGGATCTCCTGGCTCTGGGGCCGAGGCAAAGATCCAGTCCCAACCGTTGGGGAAAAGGGTAGCCAAATGCTTACCCACTGGATCAGCTGGTAAAGGGTCTTGTGTGCGTCGATGAGGTACACGAGATCTATCCTCGTGGTCATAAAATGCGGATTCCGCGTTCACGATGATCTCCCTATGAATTGTCCAGATAGGGAGGTCACTGTAAATGGCCCAAAAACTTGCCAACACAAGCTTTAGTGCTTTAAAATGTAAGCACTACTAAGCTCGGAAACTAAAGACTGTCGTCAAACAATTTCTTCGGTTTCCATCCCTATCAAATTGATATGCCTTACCCCCTCTCTGCCAAGTGGGGGTTTGTCATTTTATGGGTCCATATTCTTATCCTCATAACTTTGAAGGGAGAGTAACATTATCAAAGTGAGTAAACAATAGGTGTTTTTGTCATATACGCCGGAGTTGCAGGTGGTTTTATACGCCGGAGTTGCAGGTAGTTTTATACGCCGGAGTTGCAGGTGAATCATCTCTCTATACGCCGGAGTTGCAGGTAGTTTTATACGCCGGAGTTGCAGGTCAACCTCTAGATATCTTTTTTATAAAGAGTTTGATAACAGCAGTCATTAAATTTATACGCCGGAGTTGCAGGTGGTTTTATACGCCGGAGTTGCAGGTGAATCATCTCTCTATACGCCGGAGTTGCAGGTAGTTTTATACGCCGGAGTTGCAGGTGAATCCTTCAAATTCATACGCCGGAGTTGCAGGTCATTGTAAAGAAAAATTTCCTCCGATAATAATGGTAATCACATTAAGTTAACCCTGTTAAGATTTACAGGATTCTGAGATCAGGTGAGAAGTTGTGGTCGACAAACAATCTCTAGAGAAATTCCCAGTAGATGGAACCTTACTCCAGGTCATGCCCAGAGCTGGAGCGTCTTTGAAAAATCCTGATGTTTCTCTTCCCATTCTTAGATCCGATAGTAATGGTTACTTTATTGAAATGCAAGTTGAATCAACTTCTGAGGAGGAGTCGGAAGTTGCACTAACTAGGCGAATTCCATTAGAAAATCTCACTTCAGAAGAATGGGAAGACTTACAACATCAGTACGACCTCGCTGACTTTCAGTCATGTCTCAAGGAAGGCCTCAGCAAAGGGGTCGAGAAGATACAAGATCGAAAAGTGCAAAGACTCTTACTTGCTTTGCTCTCATTTTTGAATCCACGTCAAGTTGCCATTGTTTTGTATCTGTATAAAGCTGCCTCTGAACAGAACAACGGTCCTCGAGTCAGTTTTAGATCCAATGAATTACTCGAAAGCCTGGGATACAAGCGAACACCCGATGGTGGTTTTTCCTCAAAATTAAGATCCCAGTTAAATTGTGATCTAGTAGCACTGCATCGCACTGAACTCGTTTTTGCTAAGTCCTTACGGAAAGGGAAAAACATTGGTGCGAAAGTTATGATCAAGAACATCCTGCGCATCAATGATTACGAAATTGATAACACCCCTCGTAACTTCGATCTCGCTACTGCAGCGGACTATACTTCTGGCCTTGCGGATGCCTACACCATCACGCTTGAATTCTATGACTCATCAACTAAGCAGGGAGATTATGTACTTTTTCCAAACAGCTTGGATTTGAGTCAGAAGTTGGGTAGCAATGCCAAAAATAATTACAAATCTAAACTACTGATGTATCTCGTTAGTAGGATGAAATGGGACAAATTAGAAGATGGTAATTACCTATATATTTCAAAGCAGTGTCTTTTTAAGAACCTTGAGTTGCTAGGTAGCAATGCTTCACGCAACAATCAGATCTTCTGGCGTACTATTGAGGAGCTGAAGCAAGGGGGGTATATTTTAGAAGCGATGGAACTACCCGCACAGAAGAGAAATGTTACCATCCAACTAAAAATCAATCCTGAATTGATCTCTAACTGTTGAAGGGATGCTTTCCCGAAATCGAACATCAATGAATAACCCTTTTAGCTTTCCTGTTTATAGTCACTGTCCAAGCTGTCACGGAAGCGGAACAGATTATTATGTTGTCGATAAGAGTATATTAATTGGGCATATTTGTAAGAATTCACAGGCTTGTAGCACTTTGGCTTTGAGGCTAGCACAATGATCTGTTCCGCTTCCAGTACCTGCTGGGTCAGGTAGAAATTGATAGCGACTTTTTGATGCTATGTCACGTCTATATCGGTTTTTTTCAAAGGGTTTATAGTCGTAAATCTTTAGAAATATTCTGTATCCCTTTCGGTTCTAAGACCTAAGTTTTTTATCTGGTTAATATAAATATCCTAAATGCTAGGTCAAAAGCTAGGTCTGACTCTGGAATCTTAAAAATACTGAAGATTGTAGAAAAATAAAAAGCTATGTCAATGCTATGTCATGAGGATTTATTTTGAAATGCTAGGTCAAAAGCTAGGTCTTGGTCCAACAAAAACCTATAACTTCTTAAACGGCTGATTGGTAACAGACCATGCAATGAGGGCATCCGAGCAACGCAAGGGATCAGGTTCAGCACAGTAACAGGGGCATTCCAGTTCATCTATCAAGATAAAAAGAGATGGATCGATCAGGTTAATCATAACTACAGGATCGTTTGCATCTGTTGTCCCAGACAAGCAGTTTTCTGTAATCGCTCTTAATGTCTCTAGGTGAAAGTCCTCTCCATGCGATGTATAAAAAGACAAGGCATTCATAGCATTTTCAGGAATTGCAGGAGGCCATTGATCTCGTGATTCTAAAAAGACTAAAAACACTCCAATCTCAGGAGGCAAGAGTTTTTGAAATTTCATAGAAGGAGGATCGCCACAAAATAAATAATGTGACTTGCCAAGCTTCCAGACATCACCTTTGTTAACTTTCCCAGGTTGAGTTTCAGCGATTTTTGGAGTAGCTGTTTTCTTCTTTGTGCGTTTTCGTTTAGGTATTTTTCCCTCTTCCGACTGTGGTCTGTTTCGGATATTTGTTGTGTCCATCTCAAAAGTAGTGCCGCCTCTAATAGCCATTCGGGTATTAGGATCTATCTCATCTAGTCCATCACTATCTATCTGAGAATAGGTAGCAGACAACTCGCGTCTTACCGTTCCAACAAATTTACCGCTTACTCCGCAACGTCTTCCAATCTCTCGGTCACTCCACTTTTTCCATTCACGGTCGCGCACCAGTCTATTAACAGCACGTCTTTTATCTGCGTTCGTTCTTCTTAGGCCATGTGCTGCATTGGCCCCTACTGAGTGCAGAACGGCATCTCGCAGTTCTCCGGGAAAGACTTCCGCAGAAATTTCCTTCTCGTCAATGGCTTCTTTAGCCCGGACCCTATGAAATCCATCAGCTAACCAATAGTCCTTACCGTCATAGTAAATTACGACTGGGGGAAAAGTAGCTCCTTGCTTCATGTCCTCGGCATAGTCAGCTACCACCTCTTCGTAGAGCTTTGAGCGAGGCTGAGTTCCGCCATCCATGCGAATTTTAGCTATCTCAATTGATTCGATAGAAGATTCTGAGGATTCGCTCAGCGGCTTTGGAGAAGGCATTCAAGTCCTAGCGGTAGATGACAACATACCGTCATAAAAGCATCAAAGCCAATTAGCAACAAGCAATCCAGAAAATTACAATTATTGTATGAAGTTGCGTAAAGCACTATCAATTCACAGATGATTGTTGATTGATACGGTTATCAATCAACATATCAACCCATATCTTTAAAAAATAATCTGAGATTAACGGCCCAAAGGTGGTTGAGTCCATGTTGAGGGCAGATACTAAGTCAAAATTCTTGGCTACCAATGGTTTTACATTGCTCTGTGGTTTCCCAATCTTATTCATCGCAACCACCATATTGTAGAGATCGGTCACTCTCTGCTCTCTTGACATATGCACATGGTTTGCATGGGTTCCACAATGAATAGCGATTTCTTCATCACTCCATTTTTGCCAGACTGGATGACCAATGAGTTTAAAGACATTCCTATCTAAATCAGCCTGTGTGAGCTTCAACTCACTTTCTGTACTGGCTTCCATAGCGTATAACACTGCATCTTGCTGATTCCCTTGCCAGACATCAGCCAAAATTTCTAATTCACCTATGGCTTTCTTGGCATGAAATCGATGAAAACCATCTACCAGCCAGCGTTTTGACCCATTGTAGAAAACGATTACAGGTGGAAATTTATCTCCTTGGCACATGGCTTCTGCATATTCTTCAACCACATGACTATGCACCTGGCAGCGTGGTTGGACCTCTTCATCAAGCGTGATCAAAGACAGTCTAATTATTTCCAAGTCCTGAAAACCATTGCTTGATAAGTCTCTCTTCATCCACAACTCCAAGGGCAAAGGAAAATCTGGGAGAATTCACAAAATACTCCGTTTTTCTATCAAAGCACAGCAGTTGAAAGTTCCATATACCCACATAGCATTTATTTACAGTTAAGGAATATTTGACTATGCGGTGGCCTAAAGAACGCTATGTGAATGCTAGGTAGATGCTAGGTTTACTCCCCCATCAGATGCTAGGTTAATGCTAGGTGCAAGTAAAGAATTCAATGAATTTTACTCAAGCGGCAAAGATCGTCAATAGCATCTCTATGCAAGAAAAAGGACGGAAGCAAACTGAAGCTGAAATCATTGCGCTGAAAGCAGCCTGGGACAAAATTGATTACGCATTAGCGATTAAAAATTCTAAAGCTAACTACAGCGAGAATTATATACGCAGTGATGCTGGTCGAAAGCTTTGGCTCATGCTGTCTGGACATTTTGGTGAGAAGATTACCAAAATGTCTCTCAGAAGATACTTTGAGAGACATCCTGAACTCTTAGATCCTGACAAAAGGAATCGAAAAATCTTAGGAGGGTATCCTCCTGATATTGAAAATTTCGTAGGTCGTCAGAGTGAAGCAGAAGAACTCAAACAATGGTCGAAGACGATTCAATGTGTATGTATTGATGGGATTGCTGGGATTGGTAAGACCTGTTTAGCAGCAAAAGCGATAAACGCAATATTCCACCAGCCTTCCCAATTCGAACACTATATTTGGCTACCTGTCCATTACAAACCTAGCCTCAATGAATTACTGGACTCCCTAATAGAGCATTTGGGGGCTACAAAGGGAGAAGAAACTCAACTAAACCGTAGTTCTATACTCATCCAATATTTACAACGGCACAGATGCCTAATTGTATTGGATGAAGTTGATTTAATGCTGCAGACGAATCAAGAGACCAGTGAATATGAGGTTTTCTTCAGGCGAATAATTGAGGAAAAACATCAAAGTTGCGTTTGGCTGACTGCTAATTGTTTTCCTGAAGGCTTATCCAACTACAAAAACATGGGTTTCCCGTTTGAAAGCTTGCACTTAGGCCCACTCCAAGCTAACGAAGTACAGAAGCTCGTTGAGTCACATGGAATTACATTTGATGCCGACTGGGAAAAGATGGTCCACACTTGTATGGGCAATCCACTTCTCCTGCATTCTGTTCTTAGAAAGGTCTCAAAGGTACTTGGAGGGCAGGCTGACTTAGTTAACCAAAAAACAAGTCTGGCACTAAACGAATTTGAGTACCTACTTAATAAACTATTTACCAATACCAATGATATTAAAGAATTAGAGATCATCGTACTTTGCACAATTGCATCTATTGATCGAACTCAAAGCGGTATATCGTTATTAGCATTAACTCAAAACATCCTAGAAAATCATCCAGATATATCTGAGCTGGATATATTCAATAGCCTTGAACGCCTTCAAAACCATAATTTACTGAGTCTTGTAACAGATACAGGATCAATAGAGATTGTGATGGTAGACATAATTAAGAAGTATATTTTACGGAATTATATAAATAATGACCAAAATACCTCATCTATCTTGACCTAGATCAGTGTCTTACTGTATTAATCCAAATTGCACTCAACGAGAGAATCCACCCGGCATTGATTTATGCCAAGGGTGTGGTACCTCTTTGCTGATCAAAGATAAGTACAGGCTCTTGTGCCCCATACGCTCTTTGGATACGAGCAAACAGCTTTACCCCTCTGAGACTGAAATTTTTGAGTGCGTTGATACTATTGGAAATCCTAAAGATCCCCCAAACACTCCAAAAATTTTCAAAATTCTCAATACAGAAGACCCTAAGCTTAAGCAACTTGCGAAGAGGGAAGCCTATGCTCTGATGGGATTATATGAATACCCTAATACGCCTAAAGTTCACATCCATGACTATTTCGAGTATCAGGATGAGCATTTCTCAGACACGCTGATCTGCACTGCCATTGAGAAAATTGAAGGGGTAGATCTAAAAGTATGGCTTGCTGAGCATGGCCAGGCTAACTCTACACAGCTCAAGGATTGGTTAGGGCAACTATGTGAAATTCTGGCAGTTGTTCACGAGAAAAATCTATTCCATCGAGATATCAAGCCTTCCAATATCATGATCCGACCGGATGGCAGGTTAGTATTGATTGATTTTGGGACTGTTCGGAAAATTACCAATACCTATATCGCTAAATTAAGCGGCCCAGACAACAAATCACCGATACAAGGGGCTACAGATGTGACGATGGTACGCACATTTGGTTATTCTCCCCCGGAACAGCTCTATGGCAAAGCTATGCCGCAATCCGACTTCTATGCCTTGGGGCGAACGATGATTCACTTAGCCACGGGAGTCCACCCCAATAATTTACCGGATGACGATGATCGATTGTCATGGCGAGATCAGGCTGAGAGTATCGATCTAGACCTTGCAGACTTGATTGATCGCTTATGTGATCCTATTCCCACTGAACGCCCCAAGAATACCGCTGAAATCCTGGCTGACCTGGCTCACCCTCCCCGCAAGTCTTCTCCCAACAATCGTGCCCGTCCCTTCTTCAATTCCTTTAAATTCCACTGGATGTATGTCGGGCTGGGGATAGGGATAGCCGTCTCCCTGGCCTGGGGTGTGTTCTATCTCCCCCAACCTGCTGAAGTCATCACGAGCAAATATCACCTCACCCAAGGTTTGTCAGCGCTAAGGGTGCAAGATTTAGAAGAGGCTCAATCCTCACTAACTGAAGCCATCAGGTTGAATCCCAATAACGAAGAAGCTCACTATTACCTGGCCTTTGTTTGTGCTGAATCACTGAATTATGACTGTGCATTCAAACATTATCAAAAAGCGATTGAGCTGAACCCCCAGGACTGGGAAAACAAGTTTGCCTTGGCGAGTCTCTACGAGAAGCTAGGAAGAAATGACCAGGCGAAACCTTTACTCAAGTCTGCACATGAAATAGATCCCAAGGCCCCAGAACCACTCAACAATCTATCTCGACTGGCCCTTTTAAATGCTAATGCGAATGAAGGGATGAAGTACGCTCGGCAAGCTCTAAAGCTCACTAGAAGACCCAAGATGAAAGCCATCATTTATAAAAATTTGGGGTGGGCTGCTTACCTGCAAAAGGATCCTGAATTAGCATCTCAATATCTAAATCAGTCCATCAAGGCAAATCAAGATTTCCCTGATCCCTATTGTCTCCTCTCTCAAATTGCACCCACTACGGAACGAAAGGAAGCTTGCATTAGCTTACCTTCACTACAACCTGAAGTCCGTCAATGGCGAAGGAGTATTATTGATGATATTGAGCAAAAGCTTTAGGAATATTTTCTGATATTCTATTCCTTAATAACAAAATATTCATGTATGAATAAATTATTTATCAGAAGTAATTTAGGATTTGCGATCGCATGTACGATTCCACTTCCCATGATGATTTCTTCAAACCCTGCTAAAGCTGAACCCATAAAAAAATGCCCGCCAGTCGTCCGTTCTCTGAAGACGAAAAAACTCTATTGTGCCCATGAGTTAAAAGTCCTACAAAAGGAGAAAGAGGCTGGTTTTTTATGCTTCTTTCTGAGAGCGATCATTCCCCCTAATGACTGGCTCAAGGCTAATCAATGTTTTCCCAAGGCGAATTTTTCAAGTGAGACGGGAAAAAAGATCATCCCCAAGCCAAAGGGTTCAAGAACGGCATTAAAATTCCTCAAACCGATCGGCACATTCCAACTCACCGCTCAACCCACCATCACTTGGCAATCCATTCCGAATGCTAACTATCGGGTTACCTTAGAGCAAGGAGGACAATGGCTCTGGTCTAAGGAGATCAATGGCACGGAGGTAAAGATCCCCAATTCTCATTCCTTAATACATGGCAAGCAATACAAATTGACTGTTGTCGCACTCAAAAACAACCAGACAGTTGCTGAAGAAAAGACGAATTTGCAATTAGTAGATCCTAAACAGCTTAGGGAAATTGACGACGCAATTCTAACAGCCCAGCAAGTCGCTCCTGATCCACTTGATCGAGGATTAGATAAAGCGATGATGTTTTATCACCTGGGATTGCTAGATGCAGCAGTAGCTACGCTACTTTCCCTCATCCCGAATCAAGAACCTGAAGTGTATTCACAATTGGGTTTAATTCATAAAGAGGTAGGTCAATTAAAAATTGCCCAGGGGTATTTTGATAAGGCGATAGAACTAGCGAACCAAACAGATCAACCTTTTTCTAGAGTCCAATAAATTTCTACCAAGGGTCTAATGTTGGGAAATGGCCCTTAGTTTTATATTCAGTCGTTAAGTGGGCAATGCCCTTCTTCAATAGCTTCATGACTTAGCATCTAAATACAGCTATTATCTTGAAGAAATCAGGGTAATCAATATCAGCAATGAAAGCTCTCAAGGGATTTTGGCAGTTTCTCAACACGGATGTACGAGATATCCCTTGGGGGGAAGTGGCCCAACAAGGCATTGAAGGCATGAAGGCGTTGCCGGATGCTTCAAAAGCTTGGCAGGACAATGCCGATAAGGTTCAACAGCTTGCCCCTTATTTGCAAAAGGCAGAACCCCTGATCAAAGCCCTGGATACTCCAGTGACAAAGTTGGCTATTTCTGGGCTGCCGTTTGTATCTGTTGGCATAAACTTGCTGAAAATTGGGCTTGACTTGGCAAAAGTGGAGCCGACTTTCGAGAATTCAGTCGCAATTGTCGCCCAACTCGCCTATCTCCAGAGTTTAGAAGCGGTGCTGGAGCAACAGGATGAGCAGATCAAAGCAACACTAGCGCAGCTATCTCTCAAGGATGTTGTGGAGAAACAGCTCGACAAATTTTATAGAAAGGAATTGAACCTCACTGAGGCAAAGACAGCTACTACCCAATTTCGAGAATCCGTATTAGCCGAGAAGTTTGGAACAGCTTTGATAGAACAGTTGCAACAGTGCGGACTGTACAACAGCCAAGCCCAACGAGTAGCAGATCAAGTCTTGTGGGGAAGTCATCGGTATTTCCATCTGGCTATTGCAGAAGCTGGGGAAAGTGTGAAACCTTTGGCAGAGTTTTACCGTACTGGTGGGCAACAGGAGCTAGAGCGCTATACGGCTATTGACGAGTATTTAGAAAAACGGATTAAATCCACCCCGCAAGAGCAAGTATTTGACGAGAGTAACCCTAGGGTGTGCTTTCAAGACATTTATGTACGGCTAGAGGTGCAGCCCTTAACCCAGGATGGAAAGGTAAAACGTGATGTCAATCCCATCTGCAGTCATGAGTGGACGAGAAAAACTTTAGACCAGCCAGCCAACCTAACTCGAAAAGTGATGTTTATGGAAGGTGAGGCAGGCAGGGGGAAGTCTGTATTTTGTCGCATGATTGCCAATTGGGTATGCTCGGAGTTTGGAGATGCTTTTATTCCCTTGCGGATTCGGCTACGAGACTTACGGACATTAGCAAATAACCTAACGAAAACCCTAGAAGACTGCCCAGATTTAGAGCAAGTGAATTTCGTGCGTGGGGAATCTAATTGGTTAGCGGATAAAAACACGCGATTTTTGATTATTTTGGATGGCTTTGATGAACTCTTGTTAGAGGGGCGAGCCACGGGTGGTTTAAAGGAGTTTTTGCAACAGGTAACGGATTTTCAGTGGCGTAGCCATCATCAATTGTTGGTAACAGGACGCCCCTTAGCGCTGCAAGGAATCGATCGGCTGATCACCCAAAACAAAGACTTGGAGAGGGTGCGACTGGAACCCATGGGAGATGGGTTGAGGGAATGCTGGCTGAACAAATGGCAAGCCCTATTTGGAGAAGACAAGGTCAATCAGTTCAGGGAGTTTTTGACGGCCTGTCCCAAAGACATCACGGATACTCTAGCCCGTGAGCCGCTGCTGCTGTATTTGCTGGCGCGGCTCAATCGAGAGGGGCATCTAACTCAAGGGATGTTTGCCGATACTCAAACGGGTCGCCCTCAGGATACTCAGGCTAAGCTGCGGATCTATCGAGCAGCGGTGGATTGGGTGCTGGTAAAACAGCGGCAGGATGAGAACTTGCGGCTCTGTGGATTAGATAACTTGGAAGATTTACGGGAGATACTGCAGGAAGCGGCGTTGTGTGTGGTGCAGTCTGGCAATGAAACGGCCCGACTAGAAATGGTAAAGCAGCGGTTTAAGGGCAGCAGCAATCCCATCGCTGAATTGCTAAAGCAAGCCCAGGAAACCACTGGGCAATCAGAGGACAAGGCACTGAATAATTTACTGACCACTTTTTATCTTAAACCGGGAGAAAGAGATCAACGGGGTTCAGTAGAATTTGCCCACAAGAGCTTTGGCGAGTATTTATTTGCAGAGCGATTACTGATTGCCTTTGAAGCCTGGACGGAGTTAGATAAACGACAACGGTTTCGGTTAGATGAACGAGCCCTAAATGAACAGATTTATGACGTATTAGGTTATGGCGGCCTGAGTCAAGAAATTGTCGCCTATTTATGGGAGCTGCTAGATGAGAGCAACATTGACCGTGTAAAGCTATTCAAGCGACTCAGCAATTTCTATAGCCGCTGGTGCCAAAACGAATTTTTGGATGCTTCCCCAAACGAGAATCTTCCCCAGAAGAAACTGATACAGCTGCTTGATCAGGAGATCCCCACTGGATTGAAGCAAGTGGATGTATTTACGGGGCTGAACGTGATGATTTTTCTGTTTAAGCTACATGCATCTGCGCAGCCAGAGGACTATCCCCATTCCAGAGACGATACACCTCAACCCGATATCTATTTTTATCCCTGTGGTGAACCTGATACAGAAAGCTTTCTAGCAGACCGTCTCCTCAATATTATTCATTCCGCAGATGCACTTAAAACAGGGATTTTTACCACTACGATTGGGCCTTATCTCAGCCGCGCCGACCTCAGCCGCGCCAACCTCCGCAGCGCCGACCTCAGCAGCGCCAACCTCTTCAGCGCCTACCTCTTCAGCGCCAACCTCCGCCGCGCCGACCTCAGCCGCGCCGACCTCAGCAGCGCCGACCTCAGCAGCGCCAACCTCTTCAGCGCCAACCTCAGCCGCGCCGACCTCCGCAGCGCCGACCTCAGCCGCGCCTACCTCAGCAGCGCCTACCTCAGCCGCGCCGACCTCCGCAGCGCCGACCTCAGCAGCGCCAACCTCATCAGCGCCGACCTCAGCCGCGCCGACCTCCGCAGCGCCGACCTCAGCAGCGCCGACCTCCGCAGCGCCGACCTCAGCAGCGCCGACCTCAGCAGCGCCGACCTCAGCCGCGCCAACCTCAGCCGCGCCAACCTCAGCCGCGCCAACCTCTTCAGCGCCGACCTCTTCAGCGCCGACCTCTTCAGCGCCGACCTCTTCAGCGCCGACCTCAGCAGCGCCTACCTCAGCAGCGCCGACCTCCGCAGCGCCAACCTCCGCAGCGCCGACCTCAGCAGCGCCAACCTCAGCAGAACTCTCTTAATACAAACGGTTTTGAAGGATACTCTCAACCTAACAAGTGATCAACTGGAAGGTGTTCACCCATCACTCATTTGCGGTACATTTATGCCCTCAAGTATCGATATTGATTCCAACCGAGATTGGGATGAGCTGCCAAAGGTTCTCCATGATCGCTTTCCCGAAGAATTTAAGACCTTGGAAGAAGCTGAACAATGGGTAGAGAAAGAACGATCTCGTTGATTTCGGGTTACTATCGATGAATTAAAGCTGGACCAGCACATAATTTGCCCAGTAGTAGGGATGGGCATACTCTGATTTTAATAGCTTCAATTGCGCTTGTCTCAGTGCTTCATTCATGGGTTTCTGATTTTTGACAGCTGCATAAAACTCTTGAGACACTAGCACTGATGCAGCCGCATCTGCAGACCACAAAGAGGCAACGGTATTATTCGCCCCGGATTGTGCAGAAAGGCCCGCTAAACCTAATAACGATCTCGGATCACCTTGGGCACTGTGACAAGCACTGAGGAAGAGTAGATCTAGTCCTCCACCACTCCCCGCTTCCAATACACCAGAAATATCTTTCACATTCAAAGGTCGGTCCCATGCAAGTAGGAACGTTTGAGTAGGGTCAGAGCTAAATTGCCCGTGAGTAGACAGGTGGAGGATTTTTGAAGTGGGCTTTTCTACGTTTTTGAGGATGTTTTGATAGGTGAAATCTTTGTTTAGAATCAACTTGGCATCAGGGAAAGTTGCTTGAATTACTCCCACTTCTTCAGCGACTTCAGGCAAGGGGGCTAACGCTGTTTTCTGCAAGCTCGGACTATTTGTAGATACCCCTCCCACCACAGCTCCAGGTTGACGAGAGGGGGGAATAGACTCTCTGACATAGCCATTTGATAGTGCGACTGGGTTACGCTCAATCAGATAACGCTTGCCATCATGGAGTAACGCCATTGGGATATTTTGCAGAGGACCACTCAGGTGGAACTTAATGGGGGTTTCTTCTAGGATTAGATTTTTTGCCACTGCAGGCTCAAGGATCTGCTGATACAGCGACTGCAAGAGGGGAAGGTATTGCGACTGACGCATGTCATAGAAATTATCCCCTTGCAGAGCAACTGTTAGTTCGTCAATCGTCGTCTTGAGTTGATTAGGGTCTACGGTGTAATGGGTATCGCCAACAATGACGGTGGTTTGGTCCCCAAGATCTAAGATTTGCACGACAACTTGTTGAGAATCTTGAGCTTGTGCCAGGGGCACTAAGTTAGTTTCCCCGCACTTGAGATAGTTCTCTAATTCAGCGAGTCGCAGACTTTGATTGACTTGAGACACTTGCGTCAAGTCAGGGTTATCCGTTTCAAGCAACAGTCCCATATATTGCTGGTAAACGGGTTCCACTTGTTCTTTAAAGGAGAATTGCAGATCGGAGGTGACGGGCAATAGGTTCCAACGCACATGCTCAAGGGCCGAAATCGCGCTTGTGTAGGAGGTGATCGCCTGCTGGGTTTGCCCCTGATCCTCATACTGCTGGGCTAGGGCACTGCGCCATTGGTAAAGCCCATCCCAGGCTTGAATGGACTGGGCGAACTGGGCGGCCAGCTCATAGGAGCGCATGGAGAGATCGCTCTGACCACTCTGCTGATAGAGCCGACCCAGTTGACCATAGACGAAGGACAAGGCTCGATAGTTATCCAGCTCGTTCGCTAGGTTTTGAGCGGTCTGGGCCTGTTCAAAGGCGAGGACCAGGGGATGTTTCCCTGAGAGTTTCCCCGATTGTTTCGCGACAATTTTGGATATTTTCAGATGGGCATACACCCGTGAGATGGGTGAGAGTGCATTGAGGTCAGATTGCAATAAGGTTTGTAGGATTTGCCCCCGTTTGGACTGCAGAGAATCCCGTAATTCAACCATCTCAAAGATGCCTGGGCCATCTGAAGCTATCCACTGATCAAGATCATCATAGAGGCTGAGCCATCCGAGTCGGGCTTGGCTGATGTCTAAGGCTTCATAGTCCGCAAAGGCTTGTTTGGCGGTTTTCTCTGCGGCTTTAACTTGGGTCGCTTGGACCAGGGCCTCTCCCGAGATTTGAAATTTCTGAATTGCTGACCTTACCTGAATAGTCCGGGTATTGGCGAGGGTCTGTTGACTCGCTAGCTGTTGGGCCTGATTGCCTTGTTGTTTTGCATTTGCGATCGCAAGGGTGAGAACCGTTTCGGATCGTTCTAGGTATCCTAGTTCCTGAAATATCTTGCCTAAGTTTTGTAGGGCAATCAGATCCGTCGTATCAAAGGTTCGATCCACAAGAGGAGTGGTAGGAGCGTCTGATTGGCAATACCTCTCAATCGCTAGGGCAAGGCTTACTTCACGACAGGCATTGAGGTATTGCCCGAGCTGCTGATGGGCTAGGGCTTTGTTGATTCTCGACCCTCTAATGCCTTCCTCGTTGTTAATTTCCTGGTAAAACGATTGGGCTTTTTCAAAGGAGGTAAAGGCACCACTCGGATTCCCCTGATCCAACTGTTGATTCCCCTGGACGGTGAGGGCATCGGCTTTGTCTAAGGGGGTGAGATCCGCTGCTTTTGCACTTGGGATGAGCAGCAGGGATAGGAGTAGGATTTTGGCAATGTGCTTCAACGTTAAAGCCTCCCAGTGATGGATAGATATAGCCCCTCTTCTTGGAGAGTAGGCCGTCGATCTGGCTGATTGAGTAAGGGGATACCGAAGTCAATACGGGCACTGATTCTTTCTGAGAGGTCATAGCGCAGACCTAATCCCACGGACGCTAAAGTTTGGCTGGGGTTCGGTAAGAAACGCTGTCCCTGATTAAAGCCATGCCCCACATCGATGAAAGGGACGAGTTGGAGGGTGCCTGCGGAGCCTGAGAATAGGGGAACTCGCAGCTCTGAGGAGAAGAACAAACCACTATCACGGGTGAGGCCATCCTGTCGATAGCCGCGCACGGTGGAGACTCCCCCCAGGCTGAATTGCTCAGAAGGAATCACGGGTCCATCTGCGAACTGCACTCCACCGCGATTGACCCAGGTGAATTTAGAAAACTGATGTGCCCAGAGTGCTTGCCCCCTCCAGGCAAAGAAGGTGCCATCACCAAATAAATCGGCGTTGCGGGTGCTGATGGGCAGGCCAATATTGAATTGAGATCTGAGAATGATGGAGTCGTTGCGGTCTCGATTGTTCCAATCTTGGGTGAGGCGTAGCACGGTGGAGTTCGTTTGGCCCGTTCCATCTGCGCCTTCTGTAAGGGGGAAGGGAATTCCCAATAGACTTTCATTGCTCTCCAGGCGGGAGAGGGAAACACCAAGGGCAAATTCTTGGATCTGATTGCCACTGATTTTTCTCAGGATGGGTTGGCGATAGGAGGCTTCTAACTGGAAGGCGCTGGTGTTGAGGTCAATGAGATCAAAGGGTTCTTCGACAATATCGTTATCGCCATAGGTGAAACTGAGGCCCACGGTGCCGTTTTGGATGTTGACTGGGGTGGCATAGTTGACACTCACCAAGTTGCTGCCGTCTGTGTTGCGAAAGGTGAGATCAACACTATCGCCCAGGCCCGTGACGTTGCGGTAGGTGGCCGTGGCTCCTCTTTCAAAGGTGCCGACAGAGGGGGCACGATTGTTATTGGCAAAAACGTCTAAGCTAAAGGGTTTATGGGGGTTAACATCCAAGGTGAGGGTGGCTTGGCCGACCACTGCACTGGGCGTAAGCTGAGCATTGATGCCCCGTATCAGCGGATCAACCTGCAGCCATCTCAGGGCATCTTGAAGGTCTTGCTCCCGGAGTACACCCTCCGTCGCGGGTTCAATCCTGTCTCGAATATAAGATTCAAGACGATCTGCTCCCTGAATGACGATATCGGTTACTTGCCCCTCTATGATTTCAATGGTGATTACTGCATTAGAGGGGTCGATCTCTTGGCCGAGGGTAATATTAGCCCCGGAGTTGATGTACCCCTCTTTGGCATAGCGTTGGGTAATTTTTTCTTCTACGGTCAGTAGGTCTGTGATCGTCTGGGGTTGGCCGATAAATTCTGCGACTTCAGCCTGCAATTGCTCATTCGAGAAAACGGTATTCCCTTCAAAGACGAACTGCTCGGGGGTAACGACTAAGTTGCGATCTAGTCGTGGATCAATCCCAGAGGGTAACTGAAAGGGATTGATTTCAAGGGTCGGTGGAAGTGGAGTGGTTGGAGCATCTGGGGGGGACTCCTCGGGGAGGGGGAGGGTGTCTGGGAGGATCGGAGCCTCTTGTGCCACGAGCGGTTTAAGGCTGCAGCAACTGATACCCAATCCGAGCAGGATGGATAATGGTTTATTCATTATTGGTGGTGTTAACCAGCTTTTGCGGTTGGATCCGGTTGGCAAGCCTGGAGTGTGGATGCGATCTCGGAAGCGTACTGATCTGCTTCTCGTGGATCGTTTACGAATGTCACGGTGCCGTTATCATTCGCCTTCCATCCAACCACTCGTTTAAGTGGCTTGTGTTCCCCCGTTTCCGGATCAGCATATGTCAATCGCCGTTGATCATACCTCGCTTTGGCGACTTGCATCCAGCGGCTTTCCGAACTTGGAAGAGTTTCAGGGTTGATGGGTTGTCCCGCCGAGCCAACCCGATAGTAGGCTAGAGTATCGCGGTAAGTGGGGCCACAGGAAGCGTATAGCTCAGGGGGTTCAGATTGAATATTCAGGTTAGGATCACGGTTAAAGTCAGTAATTTCAGCTTCCACATCGACACTGCCATCAAACTGAGTACCAAGTTGGGAAGTAGCTGTGATGGTACTGTCTGGGGATAGGAAGAGGCCAAGGGTGTCAATAGAAATATTACCTCCCGTTGATTGTGCTGAATTTGCTGCAATTACAGATTCTTTTAGAATTATCAGATCAGAAGTAACATTAATATTCCCACCAGTACCAGTCCCAAAAGAGTTAGCTGCGACTCTACTCAAATCATCCAAAAGCAGCACTTTTGTATTGAGATTTATATTGCCCCCATCATCATCAATTGCAAATGACTCAATAGCCCCTCTGCTGAGCTGGACATTATTTGCATTAATAAATAAATCCCCTGTTCTTCCAAAACCCTCATTACTCGTTGATATAACCGCTCCTTCCTGAATCTTTAGGCTGTTTGTTGTTATCTGGGTAACTCCCAAATTACCCGAAGGGAATGGTGGAAGACCAAACCTAATCAGTTCATTAGTAGGTGACACATTAGCGAAAGTTCCAATTCCAGATGGATCTACACCGCCATCACTATTGGTTCTAATCCCAGACAGTAAAATGGAATCATTGGCGTTGACAATAAGGTTTCCACTATCACCTGATGCAAGGGCAGTTGAAATTAAAAATCCTCCATCAAAAATCGAAAGTTTTGAAGTTTTTATATTGACATCAGCAGCTCGACCGCTTCTAAATGAAGATGAAAATATAGAGCTTGGAAGTCCTGAAAACTCAGAATTACCATTAAGTATAATTTTTTTACTAACGAGTATATTTACGGACTCACTTGGGGATGAAGAGAACGAAATAGATTGGATTGTACCATGCCTATTTAAAGATAATTGAGCTGCCTTAATATTAACTTTCCCAGCAGTCGCAGTTCCATTACTACTAGTCAAAATTGTAGAGAAAGATGCTATCGGATCTGGTAGAACGTCTCCTTCAATACGTATTGAATCAGAAATATCTACATCAATATTTCCACCTTTTCCAGCAAACGCTGCATTGTTCAAAATAACACCTGCATTCAGAAGCGTTAAATTTTTAGCCTTGATGGATATATCTGGACCTTGACTAAAAACGCTAGAGCCAATAATACCTGATGTATTTCTCAGAGATGTAAGTCCGGGGGGTAAACTAGGTCTATTCTTGATTCCTATATGCTGAATAGCTTCCTTAAAGTTAAACTGTATTTTTCCACCACCAATACTTCCTTCGTTTTGAATTACTACAAAAGATCCACTTTCTAACGTTAGGTTCTTGCCCTCAAAACTAATAAAGCTACGAGATAAGTTATTTGGAAAACTACTAGCATCAACTAATGAAGAATTGCTAAGCCTGATGTCATTGAATTCTTTGACTAATGCATAGTCAACAGTATTTCCAGACTTAGATTGTTGAAACCCTTGAAATCCTACAACCCCTTCCTTGACACTTCCAACATTGATATTTCCTGATGGAGCTGTTATTATTCCGCCGTCAAAAGAAACGCCATTACCCAAAACAACCACTTGCTGACCAGGATTTACCCTAATTCCAGAAGTACTTCTACCAGCTCCAATTCCAATACTCGTAACGGGATCCACATTAAGTTGGTTACCATTACCTGTTAAAGCGATTTCACCAGACATACCATTGAACTTAACGAATTCTGGTTGCGTAGGTGATAAAAATGAGTTATTACCATTCTCACTATAAAACTCAAGCCCATCATCAAACTGGATACTTGTAGCTGTAGAAGAGAAAAATGATCCACCAATATTGAGTTGGATTGAATTTCCAAAGAAGATGCCATTTGAATTGAGTATATAAAGATTAGCTGGATTTTGAGTCGCAATTAAGCCATCTAATACTGATACCCTGCCTCCAGTCACCCTTGCAAAAATATTTACAATAGACCTACCATTTTCAAACAAAACTTGTTGATTACTATTTATATTTAATTCTTTAAAACTATGAAACAAGTTATTACTTGATTGTCTGCCACCATTAACTCGAATCAAGCTATTACTTTTCAATACTTGAGTATTTAATGATTGGTCAGGAGATACTTGAGCCAATACAAATGGCTCAAGTATCAAGCTATCAAGACTTGCAATACTAAGTAGGATTAGGAATGACAGATTTTTCATTTATTAAGTTATTCACAAAATCATCAAATAATTCAGCAACTAAAGTTCCATTATCTGTAGGCAATTGGTGATTTGCCTCTGCAATAACTTTTAATTGAGCGTTCGGGATTTTATCCTCATATGCTTGGCAATACCAAAAAGGAATAGTGAGATCCTTCTCAGCTGCAATAATCAATGTTGCTGATGAAATATCTTGTATACTTCTATCAATTAGCTCAGTGCTCATTTCCCCTTTAAATATACGACGAAACCAAGCCTTCATAATAGGTTCATAAAGCAACTGATATCGATAATGTTTAATAGTATTTACAGTCTCTTTCTTCTTGAAAATAGAAGAAAAGACAGAGACTAAGTTAAGAACCCAATCAATTATAGGAGTTTCCCATGACAAGGGTTTGAGTATTTGGTACTTGTCTAATTCTTCTGAGATTCCAGCAGGGGCAGCCAAGACAAGTCCTAATACTGATTCTTTATATTTTAAAGCATAGCTAGCAGCAATCCAGCCTCCAAGAGAATGACCAATAATATAGAAAGAGTCAATACATAAAGCCTTCATGAAGTGATGTATATATGAGACTTGTGACTCAATCTTGTAATCAATCTCTGGCTTAGATGATTCACCAAACCCTAGAAGATCTAAACTAATACATCGATACTTATTCTTTAATATCTGAGTTACAGCTCTCCAACAGCTTGATTCAGATAAGAAACCATGTAGAAGCAAAACAACAGGCCCTCTTCCTTCATCCTGGTATGCAGCTTTCACTATTTGTTTCTTATTCGATTCTAAGCATAATTCAAATGACTTTTGATTTTTAGTGAATAGGGCCATTCCGTTTCATGCCTTACGTCTTGCAAATCATTTAAAGAGTGGGTTCTTCAGCTCTCACATGTGAATATTTGAATCAACTCATGTATGAATGCCGTAGCCTCAAAATCAAACTCACTTCGGATAAAGTAGCTTTCACACCTCTTTTAACCCAAATGCAGCATGATTCAATATTATTCATACGGATGAGAGTCAACCAGCTTTTGCGGTTGGATCCGGTTGGCAAGCCTGAAGTGTGGATGCGATTTCGGAAGCGTATTGATCTGCTTCTCGTGGATCGTTTACGAATGTCACGGTGCCGTTATCATTCGTCTTCCATCCCACCACTCGTTTAAGTGGCTTGTGTTCCCCCGTTTTCGGATCAGCATATGTCAATCGCCGTTGATCATACCTCGCTTTGGCGACTTGCTTCCAATTGCTTCCCTGATCTGGGAGACTTTCAGGATCGAGAGCGAGTAACCTTGTCCTGGGGGTGATCGGAGGTGCGGTAAAATGCCCTAAACCAGTGAAGATTATCCCTAATGCGTAGTTTTCGACATCTCCCGCTAATTTTTTTGACCTGGGCAACTCTTGCAATCCTCCCGGCAAACGCAGAGCAGACCCTGAAACCATCCGAGCTGCCCGCAGAACTATTGGTTGAAGCGGGGAATCGCAAAAACGAACTGCAAGATCACGAAGGTGCGATCGCAGATTACAACGCAGCCCTTAAGATCAAGCCTGATTATGCCCGAGCATTTTTTAATCTAGGGGTAGTTGCCTGTAATACAGGGGATACCAAAAACGAGATCAGATATTTCACGAAAGCGTTCGAGCTTGTCCCTTCAGATTACGAAGCTCTTATAGGAAGAGGCATGGCCCGGTTAAAGCTGGGAGAAATTGAAAAGGCTAAGGAAGATTTCAACGCCTCGCTGAGGCTAAACTCCAAGGACAAACGGACCTATATAGGTTTGGGAATAGTTGAGAAACGTAATGGCGACTTTACTGAAGCTCTTACGAATATCGACAAGGCCATACAGCTAGATCCAACATTCTCAGCGTCCTACCACGAAAGGGCCTTGGTGTATCAGCGGATGTCTCGGCTGTTTTCAAGAAAGTTTTTTGCCCAGGCGGCAATCGCTGATTATAAAAAAGCCATCAAGTTGGCCCCGGAGAATTTAGATGCCTATCTCGATAGGGCTATTCTGTATCTTGAATTTGGTCTAGCTCGGCTTGCGATCTCAGATTATGAAAAAGCAATTGAACTTCTAGCTGAACAAAATCAAGTGGCTGCAGTCAAGGAGATGAAAGATTCCTTATTGAGTTGAAAAAGAACGCAAACGATATTGAACAAAGTACTTACGCTGAGAAGTTAGCTGATTAGTCCAGTGGTGCTGTATTGGTACTGCTCTAGAGACCAATCAAAGAGATTCGGGGGGGCTGTTTTGCATAGGAAAACTAGAGGAATTTTCGTTAGGCCCATTCAATGGATGTGGGTTCAGCGATGGCCTTTGCTCATCATCATTGCTCCAGTTGTTGCAGGATTGACTTTTAATTTTATTGATGACTATTTGGCTCCAGAAAGAGCTATACATCCGACTGACAAGTTCTTACAAGAAAAGCAAATAGCTCAAGTCAAAAAAGATGTTCTTCAAATTACATCCCAAATTCTTGTAGGAATCACGGTACTATCTGGTGCTTACTTCACCTGGCAGCGGCTTGAGGTCAGCCGTGAGGATCAGATTACAGATCGCTACACCAAGGCTATCGATCAGCTTGGGAGCGAACATCTCGAAGTTCGTTTAGGTGGTATATATGCACTTGAGAGACTAGCCAAGGATTCTCCAAAGGATCAAGAGACTGTTATGGAGGTATTGACTGCCTTTGTTCGTGAAAATGCTTCATCTCAAATAACTATGCAAGCTAGCAGAGATGAAAGTTCTGAGAAGGATACTGAAATTTCAGCTAATGAAGAGGATGTTAATGCATCTGGCAAGACAACTCCTAAAACAGATATCCAAACAATCTTAACTGTAATAGGAAGGCGTGAATGGGAAGTTTCAGGAAGAATAGATTTATCTGGGGCTAACTTGAGTGTACATTCCAGAACTATTTGTCCGTTTTCCAGAATTAGTGTCATAAAACTAATCCTTGAGCATTTCCTAGGACAGCATACTGATATTGTGCTGGAAGGCTGCGGTTCTGCGATCTTCGGTGAATACTGGCTGGGGTAGGGCTGTAGATCAGGTTTGGGATTGGCTCAACGCCAAAATAATCTGTGATAATTTAGCGTTGGTAGAGTTGCCATACCCCTTCCTATGAAGATGAAGGATTTTTGGCTTTGGGAAGTCCTAGTTTTTGGCGAAACGGATCTGAATAGGTGGCTATCTGCCAGTTCAAAGCTGCTTTTACTTGTGCTGGTGTGATTTCTAGCACCCCTTTGAGATCGGCCCCTTTGAGATCGGCCCCTTTGAGATCGGCCCCTTTGAGATTGGCCCCTTCGAGATCGGCCCCTTTGAGATTGGCCCCTTCGAGATTGGCCCTGTAGAGCTTGGCCCCTTCGAGATTGGCCCTGTAGAGCTTGGCCTCTTCGAGATTGGCCCCTTGGAGATCGGCCCCTTTGAGCTTGGCCCCTTCGAGATTGGCCCTGTAGAGCTTGGCCTCTTCGAGATTGGCCCCTTGGAGATCGGCCCCTTTGAGCTTGGCCCCTTCGAGATCGGCCCCTTTGAGATTGGCCCCTTCGAGATTGGCCCTGTAGAGCTTGGCCTCTTCGAGATTGGCCCCTTGGAGATTGGCCACTTGGAGATTGGCCCCGTAGAGATAGGCCCCTTTGAGATTGGCCCCTTCGAGATTGGCCCTGTAGAGCTTGGCCTCTTCGAGATAGGCCCCTTTGAGATTGGCCCCTTTGAGATTGGCCCCGTAGAGCTTGGCCCCTTTGAGATTGGCCCCTTTGAGATTGGCCCTGTAGAGATTGGCCTCTTCGAGATTGGCCCCTTTGAGATAGGCCCCTTTGAGATTGGCCCCTTGGAGATTGGCCCCTTTGAGATTGGCCCCGTAGAGCTTGGCCTCTTCGAGATTGGCCCCGTAGAGATTGGCCCCGTAGAGATTGGCTTTGGATAACTCGGAACTGCTGAGGTTCAGCTCAAGTCTGCTAATGATATGCGCTTCTATCAAAAAACGCATAACACTACCTTTTCTTACTGAGTCATCTTCAAATCTCCGCAGGATAGATAATGTCCTGGCTCGAATAACATCCAATGAAGAATCTAATAGCTCTTGCTCTTCCCGTATTCCATCGGGCAGTTGTTGTGATTCTCCTTCGCCTGAACTCTTGGTGTCACGGACCTTTGCAGAAATAGCCAGCAAATTCTTGTCAACCAAGAGTACTGATAGTCTGTCAAAGTATCCTTGAAGAATTTCTTCCTTTGCTTCCTCAGAAGCCAGCTCTCGCTGCTCTCTTGCTGCTGCTTCAGCTTGCTTTAGCTGTATTTGCTGAAATAACACCCCAAGAATTGCTAATGTCAGTGGCACTCCCAGAAGGCTCATCCAATCCCAAAATGTCTTTCCATCGTCAAATGTGGTTGTTCTAGTTGTCTTTACAGGCTTGCCCAACTTATCTGTTTGGTCAGATTGAACCGTTTCAGTTGTAACAGACTTCCCTTTCTCAATCCCCCAGCCACCGGGCCATAGCGTTGATCTTAGGCTCCCAAACAGAGACAAAAATACAATGATGAGTAATGCCCCAAGGATGTTATTCCTTTGTTTGGGGTTGAGTATTACTCTAGGAAACTTCATAGATCCTTTGCTTAGCTGGAATCAGTGTACCTTTATCCTCAAGTGTTTTCTGCAAAATAAGAGATGACACCTAATTGTGGAAAGATTTGAAATGCTTTGGGAAGAAATGACATTTAATTAGCGAAATTTTGACTAGCAAGGAAAGATGTCGATAGGGCATCAAATCCATGTATAGCAATGATTTTCATCATTTCTGGTTTTGTGACACTAATTCTGGAGCAGCGTCAAATAATTCTGGAATGTACATTGAGTGAGGTTACCCTGATTGGGGCTAACCTGATTGGGGCTAGTCTGAGCGAGGCTAATCTGAGCGAGGCTAATCTGATTGGGGCTAACTTGAGTACAGTTGACCTGATTGGGGCTAACCTGATTGGGGCTAGTCTGAGCGAGGCTAATCTGAGCGAGGCTAATCTGAGCGAGGCTAACCTGAGTACAGTTGACCTGAGTGAGGCTAACATGAGTGAGGCTAATCTGCGTAAGGCTAACTTGAGTGGGGCTAACCTGTATAGGGCTAATCTGCGTAAGGTTAACCTTACTCAGGTTAACCTGATTAGGGCTGTCCTGAATGGGGCTAATTTGCGTAGGGCTAACCTGTATAGGGCTAACCTGAATGGGGCTAATTTGCGTAAGGCTAAAGACATCACCCCAGACCAGGTCAAGGAAGCCACGAACTGGGAACAGGCAACCTACAGTGATGACTTCAAAGCCGAACTAGGACTAACAGCCATCCCTGAAGAATCCACAGAAAACCCTGAAGAACAGCCCCCACCCCAAAATTAAGCTTTCCCAAGAAATCCCCCAGACCATATCCCTGAAGGCTACACTGAACCAGCCTTAGCACTGGATATCTGCAATGCCACCTCAACTCATTTCTCTGAAGCCCAAGCCACCAGCCGAATCCCCGGTGACATCCTCGACAAACACCGAAGCACCCCCCACATACCCAGACAAGGCATCATTCCCGACCATCGACCGGAAAGACGATCTGCCAGTGAAGCGCAAGGCGACTCCACAGCCTGAAGATGATGATCGCACCATTGACCCCACCCCCAAATACGACCGCAGTGAACCCACCGATACTCGGAGAACGCAGCGAGGGTATTCAGCTCGGCAAACACCAGGACGAGTCCGACCCCCCAGAGTGTCTAGAGCTTTTGAGTCCAAATTCCACGCACTTGAGAAGCGTCAAAAGAATCTGGTTCAGCAGACCAAGCAAAAGGGTCAGCTAGAGTATCTGACGGTTTCCAAAAGCGGCTCAGGGAAGTATTGGATCACCATCGAGGGCAGTGGCAAGCCCTTCATCAGAATTCCGTTTGAAAGTCCTGAGTTTTGTTTCGAGTGCGCCTTGGAATTGGAGGACACATTCGATGTTTTGCAGGTGTTGAGTCTGCGGCCAGGTGAGACGATGGAGCGGATCGAGGAGATGATCGGGGTGTGGTTGGATCGGGAGCGGGTGGCGAGGGTCTGGGGGTGATTGGGTTTAGGAGATGTCACTGAGATAGCTCAGGAGCCTTACTCAGTCTTTCAGGATGTCGGTGGTTCCTTGGTTCAGGGCAATCAGCCCTGATAGTTTCTGATTTATCTTTCGCTAGAGATATGCCGATCTTTCCACTGAGTTATGACTACTGGAAGATGGTCAGTAGTTAAGTTGTCAATTCCCTCAAAAGTATTTTTGCTAGAAATCCTTTGGTGTTAATATCTCAATCTGAGTAGTAGCAAAGAACCTATGCTTGTTATCTATCCAAGTGGACGAATTCTGAGTATGAGCATAATTAAAGTCTGTACTTAAGCTATGTGAACATTGAGGACAGACTTGGTCGCCACCACCACCTTTAATAACTGATGATTCAGAGTCAGATATTTCTTCGAAGATAATCAGATCTTCTGATGCAGAATTAGCCTCACTATTCTTTAAGATAGATTGAATTAGTGAATGAAGTCTTGTTGTCACTATTTCATGCTCCTAGGTTACCTAAATTAGTAAAAGATTAAAGAAAAAGAGAGTTTTTCAATCTTAGAATGAATATTTAGGTTATGTATTTATCTGTAATATCTCAGCATTTTATGCAAATTACTTGATATTTACAAGTAATTTATTTAAAAAATTAAAGATTTTTTATTCGACTAGCATCAGTTTTTATTTTATAAGTTAGTGAACTTATAACCTTCTCTCTGTAGACCGTAAACGATCAAGGCTGTGATAAGACGCCAACTACACTCATAACTTATACATAGATAGCTTTTTAGAAATTTTCAATAATCTGACTCTACTAAAAATAGATCCAACATCTGATCGCTGTGATGACCAAAATTGGTAGATACATAGCAATCTGAAATCAATCGTGAGATGTAGAGAGGCTGAAATCTTTACCAGTATCCATTTAGGTTGAATATAATTCTCACAACTCACGTCAGATCGCTATAGTAAGTACTCTTATACTAAATGGCGGGAAATCGCAGCTTAGATCGTTTTAGGCTGGCAATGGAGAATTGCAAATACCTCTCATTAAACGGACTCGTGCGGACAAACACAACCGCCGCTTCTACCACCTGACCCTCACCCTGTAGCTTCTGGCTTTCCTTAACGTAATTATCGTCTAGTAAAAGTTAATTATTTGAGCTTTCCTATTGCTTTTTTTAATGTGGTTTATATAGCTCAAAGTAGCCTAATCCTAAAAGAATCCTAGCCTTAAATCTGTCATTTTTTTAATCAGGGGAACCTAAAAATTTACTCGGGACTCAGTAAGTAAGGATAAAAAAATGAGGAACATGATGAATAAACAAAGCATTTTTATTGCCGCTGCTCTGTCATTTATCGCTACAGCAGTAACGGCACAAGAACTAAAATTTGATGGTATCGCCGACGTTAACCATACACGTAATGACAGTATTATTCTTGAGAAGGTTGACGGCGGTAGCCATAACGTAACTGTCCAGTCGAGAAATGGAGATGTGAATCTTTTCAAGGTAGATGGCGGAAGCTCTAATATTCGCATTATCGCCGAGGGGGATGTTCGCTTTTCACAAAAAATAGATGGTGGCAGCCGAGTCCATGTCGAAGCTAGAACGGGAGACATCTTCTTTGGTCAAAAAATAGATGGTGGTTCCGAAGTCGTTCTAATGGCCCCAAATGGCACAATTACTCTAGCCCAGAAGATAGATGGTGGCTCAACCGTCCGCTGGTGTGCACAAAGTTTAGATGCAGGAAGTCAAGGTATTCGCGGAAGCTCGACTGTAACTAGAGTTTGTCCTTAAGAGACACAGTGAATAATTGAATGAGTAGTAAATAATTCAGGTAAAATTAGACCTCTTGCAATATTCATTTCATGATGTGCTACTAACTTTATAAATGCCGTGAACTGATTTGGATAACAAATCGTTAGTTTAGTTATGCAAGAGGTCTAATAAAGGGATTCAAACCCCATTTTTGTTGTGAACACAAGTTGCTGGGATAAATGATCCACCCCGCTTGCCAACGTTGCGATCTCTTCAGTGGATACCTCGCTGAAGGTTTCCTTGTCTGTGCCATCCATCCGAGTGGTCCCGATCAAAACCCTTGCCCCGATTTTGCGAAAGTGATCGAGGACTGGCAAACATTAGGGGCAATCTCTGAAAACGGTGAGCTGCTCAGGGACTGGGCAGGATATCTGACTTCGGTGGAGCGATCAGAGGTGCTGAAGAATCATCCGTACTTCACCGGAGTCTGCCCGAAGTGCGGTGCAAGTTTTGGGGATAGCAGGCCAGTCCATTACGATTGTGAAAGATGTGGTTGGATGGATGATTCGATCAATTGAGGAAAACTAAGACTGGAAGCTGACTTAGCTTTTTTACTTATGCCTGATTTGACTACAGCTAATGAACTGGATAATTCTGATAATTTGCGTGATTGCACTAATTCTTTACTGGAGTAAATGGATGCAGGGCCGAGGCAATCTTGGTAAGGTTATCGATTATAGCCAAGGGAAGAAAGGCACACGCAGGGAGCAATGGCAGAATTACTCTTCAAGCGAAGCAAAGCTGATTCAGAGGCTTGGATCTGAATCTACAGAGCGTCTGATCGTCAGCGTACTTCTGGATAATCCAACCAAATCGAGAGCCTGGTGTTCAGATAAAGCCTTAAGGGATCTAGAACGAGATCAAGGTTTGTAAGACAATGCCAAATCTAAGACAGCTACTCTCTATCCTCCTTCCCCCTCTCCTTCTAGGATGCAGCCCACCCCCCAGCACCACGACCAACGACATTAATCCGGTAAAGACAATCTCCTACACGGTTGTCAGCACTGGCGATGGCGATACCCTCAAAGTGCAATCTCAAGACGGTACATCGAGCAAAGTCCGTGTTGGATGTATTGATGCGCCTGAGTCCTCGCAGGAGTATGGACCGGAGGCAGGCCAAAGACTCAAGGTATTGCTACCCAGTGGAGCAACAATCGAGCTTCGGGAAATTGATATTGATCAATATGGTCGAACAGTGGCGGAGATCTATTCTGAGGGGAAATCGGTTGGGCTTCAGCTTGTCCGTGAAGGATATTCCGTGGTGTATCACCGTTACTTGGATGGGTGTTCTGATACAGCAGATCAGTATGTTGCTGCTGAGGAAGAGGCCAGATCTCAGAGATTGAATTTTTGGAGCCAGAGTGATCCGGTGATGCCGTGGGACTATCGGAGAGGGAAGCGGTAATAGTGCTTTTAAGATAGTACTAAAGACCTATTACTTTAAAGCACTATTACTTTAAAGCACTATTACACTAAAGTCCTATTGCACTAAAAAACAATTAAGCTGAAGTAATATAATTTAATAGTGAAATTGTGCGAATATTTATTATTTCAAAAGTTCTATTGCACTAAACTACTTTTGCACTAAACTACTATTTAGCTAAAGAGACTTATGCTAAAAGCCCCTAACTGTATAGATTCAAAGATTTTTGAAGGAGGTGTAGCAGAAGGGAACAAGCTTTATCTCCAATAATTTCAGAGAATTTTATAGATGATTACAGTGGAATAGAGCAACCTTCTTATTGCACTATTTTACTTTTGCACTATACTGCATTAGTTCAGTAATGCTATTGATCTAGACATCTATCAGGCAAAAGTACCTTTCATCAAAAGCAGAATAATGCCCAAACAAGCACCGACTCTTGTTCCTCTAGCGCTAGCAGGAGGACAAGGTAAAACCACAATTGCATTAATGACTGGGAGGATATTAGCGAGTTATGGCATCCCTGTACTATTTGTGGATGCAGATCCACAAGCAAGTCTTACAGCTTTTCTTGGTGTAGACCCAGAAGATCGCCCAACTCTCTTGGAAGTTCTAACGCGATCTCCCGACAAACTACCTTTGTTCAAAGCCATACATGCTGTTCCAGAAAGTGAAAATATTTTTCTTATTCCATCTACTGATGAACTAGAGAATGCAAACCACTCATTAGCAGCATCACCATCAAGTATCAATGTACTAAGAAATCGAATTCAACAAGTTGGCGAACAGGTAAAGAAAGAAGAAAAAATCACATCCAATTTTGGGATTATCATCATTGACCCACCCCCAGAACGCTCACACCTTGCTCTCACTTCTCTGGGTAGTGGCGACTGCTGGGTTATTTGTGCCGAAGCTAATATTAAAGGTGTTCAATCACTCAAAAGAACAAAAGGATTAATTGAAACTTGTCAGTCAATGGTTCCTGCAGGTGAATTAATTGGGACAATACCTTTTCGAGCGAAATGGACTGGTTTGAACCCAACTAAAGTCACGAGAACCAACATTGAAGTCATGGAAGTCCTCGTTGGGAAAGATTTAATGCTTCCCCATGTATTAGAAAGTGATATTTACAAACGTGCAATAGACGAGCAAACTTTACCAGGAACACTGGGATATGAGCATTTAGAATTTCCGCTAAGGAGTCTTATCGAAAGAATGAGACCCTCACTCGGAAAATACGCGAAGTCAATTCCAGTCTTGAATACGGAGGAAAATTAATGAGTCTCTTAGATAAGATTCGCCAGGAAACAGAAGTTCCTTCAGTCAAGGTTGAAACACGACAGGATGCATTAATCGAGAATCTTGCAGAGGAAAACAACTCGACTCCACCACCATCGATCGATACCCATAAAGATATAGAAGCAAACTTATCAACAGAGCTTGCTTCATTTCCACCAATCGCTGACAAAAAGGTTGGTGTCAGATTAGAAGAGGATGTCCTTGCAGAATTGGAAGTTATTTGTAAGAAACACAAAATAACGATAGAAACATTTCTTGAGGCCGCACTTAATGTCTGTCAACAAGATTCATCGGCAATGAATGCAGCCATAGGTGATGCTCAAACAAGACTCGCTAGGAGAAAAAGAGCAGGTACGATACGCTCAATTTTGACAAAATCTCAAAACTTATTTAAAAAAGAGCAATAGCACTATTGCGCTAAAGTACAAAAGTGTAATAGTTTTGCTTACAAAGTTTTTAGTGATGACTGAAGTGTATTTAGTAGCTATGACTATATACGCCCAATATCTAGCAATCCTCTAGATCATCAGCAGAGCTTATCATTCGGCCCAATTGAAGGGTTGCTGACACCAGCTGCAATCAAGCACTTTTTGGGTCCTGAAACAACGCAAATACGTTAGATCAGAATCTAAATTATTACAGAGAGCTAAAGAGTATTGAGAGATATTAAGCTCTAGAAAGCTTACCCTATATAACTTCTAGGCTTTTTTGCAGATGGTGTCAGCGACCCTTTAATTATCCCAACCCTAAACGCCTTACTGGATAAGCTTCTGTTTAAAATGAGAATTGCTGGCGCTGAAGGGTTCGTTTGACACTTTGATATTAGCCTGGATATTGCTCTTGGAGGTAGTCATACAGAGTAAGAGGCTCAAGCCTGGGTTCTCTTTGGAGCATTGGCTCCAGTTCAATGTCCCACACATCAGAAAGAGGATCTTTGTGGGTACGCCAGGTTCTTTGTGCCTTAGTGGTTGAGCGGTGCTGGCCTTTCTCTATTCGTCGGCCACTGCGTTCTGAAATGCCAGCAATGGTGGAGACTTGAGCTTGGGTACAGGATTGGTCTCTAGCTCGGTTATAAACTTCCACTTTGTAGGTTTCAATAAGTTGACCACGCACTAGATCTACTCCCTTTCTAATTTGGGACTTGATCTAGTGTGTTTGTTATTGTTCGGTCAATACAGGGATAATTGACGCCAACTTAATTAGTGATCATGTTTTAAATGGCGATCTCATAACCGGTTAAGCAATTGACTTCGAGCTTGGTCTAATTGTTGCCTGACAATCTCTAGAATTACTGCTGTAAAACGTTTTCAAGCTAAAATAGAAACCACTAAGATCTCAAATGGGCTCTATAGGAATAATCGATCTTTTATTTTGGATACCTCACAAAAAACTAGTCTAAACCCAACAAGATTACCCTTGCTGGTCTGTGGTAGCTTGCTCGTCGTCGCTCTACTGATAGGAGTTTGGAAATTACCCCAGCGTCAAGCATCCATGCTCAAACAGCGAATCGAGAGGGAAGAGAATACTGCGATTTCCCGCGAGAAACTATTTCAGCTTGAAAATACGACTCGTGAGAATTACTTGAAAATCATTCAATCATTTGGTGGACTTGGCTTTCTTTTGACAGGCTACTTTGCTTGGAGGAACTTGCAAATGGCTGAGAAAAATCGTGAACTTGCAGAGGGTAAGCAGGTAACAGAGCGCTTTAGCAAAGCTGTTGAACTTCTCTCCGATTCTAAGAAGCTTGAGGCCCGTATAGGTGGAATTTATATACTAGGCCGTATTGCTAATGATCATCCTAAAGATCAAATAACTGTGATGGAGGTACTAACAACCTTTATTCGAGAAAAATCGTTAGGAAGTGACCTTGAATGCCAATGTGATGAAGAGTATAGTAACGCTGACATCCAATCTGCCCTTAATGTTATCGGCCGTCGTAACGTTGAAAATGATGGAGTTAGAGGATTGTTTCTTTATGGTTCAAATCTAAGTGGTGTAGATCTTTGCGATACTAATTTCAGTAATACTGTCTTCAGTATGTGTGATCTCAGTAATGCCTATCTCCGTAAAACTAAGCTAATTAATACAAATTTTTCTGGTACTAAAATTAAAAAGACAAAGCTATGTGGAGCTTTTTTTAGTGGTGCTAACCTTAGCGGTGCTAACCTTAGCAGTACTGATCTAAGTGAATCTGATCTTACTGATGCTGACCTAAGTGAATCCGATCTAAGTGAATCTGATCTTACTGATGCTGACCTAAGTGAATCCAATCTCACTGATGCTATTTTGAGTAGTGCCAACCTGAAGAGAGCTAACCTAAAAAGAGCAGATCTTCGTGAGACTAAAGAAATAACTCCTAATCAGATCAAACAAGCAAGTAATTGGGAGCAAGCTCACTACAGCGACGATTTCAAAATTCAACTAGGACTATCAACCACCTCTGAAGAGTCAGCAGAAAAGCCCGAAGAATAGTCCAACAAAATCGATCGACCATAAAAATCCCCTTTCTGCTCAATCTTAAATCCACCCAATAGCAGCCCAAGCCAAACCGCTACCAAAGGTAATCGAACTCCCCTCACCAGCTCCACAAACGACACCGCCCCCTTAGCCCCTTCCAAATACTCTCGGATCGCGCCCACCCATGCCCCCACATCTTCTACATGACTGACTTTCAGGGCAACTGCTTCCCCAGACTCCAGCTCATCGACAAACTCTAGAACCGCATCCTTACTAACTTCCCCCACAACAGACTCAACAGGAACCCCAGTGAACCCCTGGCGACTCTTCCGTGACTTCGGCTGACGACATAGATCCGAGACATCCAGAAACATCGTCTGCTGAATCATCCCAGCTAAGAAATCTTCATCCAACACTGGACCTTCTGAGTTGTATCTGTCTTCCCAACCCTGGATCATTAGCTCTGCCCGCTGCAAACAAACCTCAGCCATATCCTTGATCGCATCTCCAGCTACCCGGAGCTGTTCGTGGGGAGAACGGCCCTGTAGATGCTGCTCCAGTGAGGCACACATCAGGGAAATATCAGCTTGCTCTGGTTCGTCTAAAGCAGAGGCCAAAGCACTGGCAAAATCAAGCTCAAGCTGAGTGAACATGGCGCTTATCCTTCAGTGGACATTCCGCAATTTCACACTCGGTCGGTTCCATGCGGATCGGGGGTTCAAATTCTGTGATGCCATACCGATTGCCCAGCACCTTCAGCACCTCCTTCAAATACCGATTCACTTGGGTATTCGTCATCCCCATACAGTGGACGGCTTCAATTTCCGCTAGCTTCTCACTCCCCTGCCAGACAGCGATAGCCAGAGCATGGAGGTGAGCATCCTTGGGCTTTTCCTTGTAAAGATAGAGCAAAGCCACGGGTGGGGCCAGGACGGGAATCGAGAAGGTTTCAGTGGTTTTTGCTGGCGCTGTTTTTGCTTTCTGGTCAGCGTATTCTCCTCGGCGCTTGGCATTGCTTTCTTTGCGGTGGCGATAGTGATTTCGTTTGCGATCGCAGGCATTATCCTTCCAGCACCCATCCCCTTGCGGCCCATGAACCCGCTTTGCTTCCATCCGGGAATAGTCGATGCATTGGAGGCAGATGGGGTTTGGAGGTAGTGGCATGGTTCGTTCTTTTGGATCAATACCCTTGAATAGATCATCAAAATCGAGGGGCTGACAGGACTAAATCAAACTAGTAAGCCATTAAAAAGCACTTAAAGAGGCAATAATTTCCATCCCCACCAACGCCCTAGATTACAGAAATATCCTTAATAAATGCGTAAAGCATATCAAAAGTGCCGATAATTCTAGATGGGATTAAATTAAATTTCAAAATAGCGCTCCGTCATCATTAGCAATCTATCGCAGACCGTCAGTTCTATACGCTCAACCCAATAGAAAAAAGACAACAAAATATCCCTTAGATTAACGCTGAATGACGAGTCCGAGCCCAGAACAGCAAACCATTCTATTTCTTGCCAGCAACCCTGATGGATTGCGACAAGTCGGACGAGAATTACGCGACATTAAAAACGGGTTACGCAGATCTGAGCATCGAGATCAGTTCACTCTATGTCCCTGCCTGGATGTACGTACTAAAGATATTCAACGGGCATTATTGGATGAAACGCCTCAGATAATTCACTTCGCTGGCAGTGGCAAAGGAGAAGCAGGACTCGTCTTTGAAGATCAAGCAGGCAATCCCAAACTTGTCGCAAGTGCAGCCCTAGCAGGTCTATTTACTCTGTTTGCTGAGGACATCCACTGCGTCATTCTGAATGGGTGTTATACCCAGGTGCAAGCTCAAGCCATCGCTCAACATATTGATTATGTAGTAGGCATGCAGCAGGCCATCAGCCACGAAGCGGCCCTGGCCTTTGCCGTGGGTTTCTATGATGCCTTGGGTGCAGGCCGAGACATTGAATTTGCCTTTAAGTTGGGATGCAGTGCCATTCAAATAGAAGGCTTACCCGAATCTCTCACCCCGGTGTTGGTCCAAAAATCTAGCCTTCAATCCGCACCCCTCCACCCCTTACCCGAACAGCAGACTCATGAAAAACTCTGGAAAGTGCCAGAGTTACCCCCCCACTTTTTACCGCGTCCTCAGACCCTAAAAGCCCTAAGAGAGAAGGTCCTTACGGATCTAGCCCAGCCTGTCGTCATGACCGGGCAACGCGTCGGTGTTCAGGGTATGGGAGGCATTGGCAAGTCGGTGTTGGCCACAGCCCTAGCTCGTGACCCTCAAGTTCAATCGGCATTCCCTGACGGTATTTATTGGCTAACCGTGGGGATAGAACCCAACCTACTGGCTCAGCAAATCGCTCTAGCAGCAGCCCTCTGTGGTGAACGCCAGGTATTTGAAGATATCAATGAAGGGAAAAACCGCCTCCAAACCCTATGGCAAGGACGCCAAAGTCTATTGATTCTAGATGATGTCTGGTGCATCGCGGATGCTGACGTCTTCAATGTCCTGGGACATCAAAGTACCTTGGTAGTGACGACCCGTGACTCAGAATTAATCACAGGATTAGGGGCCACTGACTTTTCCCTTTCGGTACTCCATGAGGATCAGGCGCTGGAGTTATTAGCCGCCTGGGTGGGCGTCCCCATCTCAGATCTACCCTCCCAAGCCCAGGAAGTAGCAAGAGAATGTGGCAACTTGCCCTTAGCCCTGGCCCAATGTGGTGCAATGGTGCGAGATTTAACCCCTTGGCCCCATGTTCTCAGTGCCTTACAAGATTCAGATCTTGAATTTATCCAAAAACAGTTTAGTCATTATTCCTACCCCGATGTCTTCAAAGCCCTGCATGTCAGTGCAACGGTCTTAGCAGAAACCAACCCCATCGCTGCCGAACGCTATCAAGAACTGGCAGTGTTTCCAGCCGATGAATTGATTCCTGAAGCAGTCATTGTTCGCCTATGGCAATATACCGGAGTATTAAAGGAGCGAGATGCGGGCAAAATCCTAACCACCTTATCGAGTAAAGCCATGCTGCGGCTAGAGGGGGACTATCCCCAGCGGCAAGTCAGCCTCCATGACTTACAGCAGGATTATTTACAAGCCCAGCAAGCCGACCAGAAGGCATTGCATCAGCAACTTCTGGAGGCTTATCACCAGGGCTGTCCAGAGGGATGGCATTGTGGACCGAAGGACGGGTATTTCTTTGAGCATTTGGCCCATCACCTCCAGCAGGCAGAACGCACCGATGAGTTACGGCAATTACTCTGGGACTATCGTTGGATTCAACGCAAATTGGGAGTCACTGATATCAATGCCCTGCTATTGGACTATGAAACCTTACCCAAGGACCAAGACCTCAACAGTGTCCACAGTGGGTTACGGTTATCTAGCCATGTATTAAATCAGCATCCTGAGCAGCTTCCCAGTCAGCTCTTTGGGCGTTTGATGAGTCAAGATTCACCCCATGTGACCGCATTGACTCAATCTTTAGCTCAGGGACCGGGAGAATGCTGGATACGGTGTCTATTCCCCCATCTCAACCAAGCGGGGGGAGCATTAGTGCGCACCCTCACCGGACATACTTCCACTGTCTATGGCGTGAGCATCAGCCCCGATGGCCAAACCGTAGTCTCCGCGTCTTGGGACCAGACCCTGAAGGTGTGGGACCTGGAGACGGGCCAGGAGCAGCGCACCCTCACCGGACATACTAGCCTTGTCAATGGCGTGAGCATCAGCCCCGATGGCCAAACCGTAGTCTCCGCGTCTTGGGACAAGACCCTGAAGGTATGGGACCTGGCGACGGGCCAGGAGCAGCGCACCCTCACCGGACATATTGCCTCTGTCAATGGCGTGAGCATCAGCCCCGATGGCCAAACCGTAATCTCCGCATCTAGTGACCATACCCTGAAGGTGTGGGATCTGGAGACGGGCCAGGAACAGCGCACCCTCACCGGACATACTGACTATGTCGAGGGCGTGAGCATCAGCCCCGATGGCCAAACCGTAGTCTCCGCGTCTAGGGACCAGACCCTGAAGGTGTGGGACCTGGAGACGGGCCAGGAGCAGCGCACCCTCACCGGACATACTGACCCTGTCTATGGCGTCAGCATCAGCTCCGATGGCCAAACCGTAGTCTCCGCGTCTGGTGACCAGACCCTGAAGGTGTGGGACCTGGCGACGGGCCAGGAGCAGCGCACCCTCACCGGACATACTGCCTCTGTCGAGGGCGTGAGCATCAGCTCCGATGGCCAAACCGTAGTCTCCGCGTCTGGTGACCATACCCTGAAGGTGTGGGACCTGGAGACGGGCCAGGAGCAGCGCACCCTCACCGGACATACTGCCTCTGTCGAGGGCGTGAGCATCAGCTCCGATGGCCAAACCGTGGTCTCCGCGTCTGATGACCATACCCTGAAGGTGTGGGACCTGGAGACGGGCCAGGAGCAGCGCACCCTCACCGGACATACTGCCTCTGTCGAGGGCGTGAGCATCAGCTCCGATGGCCAAACCGTAGTCTCCGCGTCTGGTGACCATACCCTGAAGGTGTGGGACCTGGAGACGGGCCAGGAGCAGCGCACCCTCACCGGACATACTTCCCTTGTCCATGGCGTGAGCATCAGCCCCGATGGCCAAACCGTAGTCTCCGCGTCTAAGGACCAGACCCTGAAGGTGTGGGACCTGGAGACGGGCCAGGAGCAGCGCACCCTCACCGGACATACTGCCTCTGTCACTGGCGTCAGCATCAGCCCCGATGGCCAAACCGTCGTCTCCGCGTCTTGGGACAATACCCTGAAGGTGTGGGACCTGGAGACGGGCCAGGAGCAGCGCACCCTCACCGGACATACTGCCTATGTCACTGGCGTGAGCATCAGCCCCGATGGCCAAACCCTTGTCTCCACGTCTTTGGACAAGACCCTGAAGGTGTGGGACCTGGAGACGGGCCAGGAGCAGCGCACCCTCACCGGGCATACTGACCCTGTCACTGGCGTGAGCATCAACCCCGATGGCCAAACCGTCGTCTCCGCGTCTTGGGACTGTACCCTGAAGGTGTGGGACCTGGAGACGGGCCAGGAGCAGCGCACCCTCACCGGACATACTTCCACTGTCACTGGCGTCAGCATCAGCCCCGATGGCCAAACCGTCGTCTCCGCGTCTTGGGACTGTACCCTGAAGGTGTGGGACCTGGAGACGGGCCAGGAGCAGCGCACCCTCACCGGACATACTGCCCCTGTCAATGGCGTGAGCATCAGCCCCGATGGCCAAACCCTTGTCTCCGCGTCTGATGACCATACCCTGAAGGCATGGGACCTGCTGACCGGCATGGAAGTGATGAGCTTCACGGGAGAAGGTGCATTTCAATGTTGTGAGATTGCCCTAGATGGTCGCACCGTCATTGCTGGAGATGCTGGGGGACAGCTTTACTTTCTGCGGCTAGAAGGCCCCAGCTTTTCAGACGACGGGGAGGTTATCTCATGACTTAAACCGTTCTAATATCCCTTCAATTCCTGCCTCAACGTTTGGGGTGTTCTCTCACAACCGAAGGCTATCGACGTCGCAATTCAATCATTGAGTGTTCCACTATCTTCTGCCCGAATTTATCCGCCCTACCCTCATGACTGCCCAAACCATTCTCTTTCTCGCTGCGAATCCCAAAGATACTAAGACTCTTCGATTGGATCAGGAGTTAAGGGATATTGGTGAGGGTTTACAGCAGGCTCAACGTCGAGATGAGTTTAAGCTTGAACAGCGCCTGGCGGTTCGCCCCCATGATATTCAGCGGGCCATGCTAGATCTGAATCCCCAGATCGTTCATTTCTCAGGCCATGGGAATGGGGATGAGGGCTTGGCCTTTGAGGATGTCAGTGGTAATACCCAGTTGGTCAGTGGTGAGGCGATTGCTGACCTGTTTAGCCTGTTTGCCGATCAACTGCGCTGCGTAGTCCTCAATGGCTGCTATACCGAGGTGCAAGCAAAGGCCATCTCGGAACATATTCCCTATGTTATCGGTATGAAACGGGCGATTGGGGATAAAGCGGCGATCTCCTTTGCCGTGGGATTCTATGATGCCCTGGGCTCTGGTCGAGATGTGGAGTTTGCCTTTAAGTTGGGCTGTGCCGCTATCCGCATGGAAGGCATTGAAGAACATCTCACCCCCGTTCTGATTAAAAAGCCCATTACTGAGGAAACTAAGGATCAGGATCAACCCAATGCTCAAACTCCTCCAACACCCGCGCCTTCTCCCATGACTCCAGACGCCGATGGACCCTTAGAGGTCTTTATTTCCTATTCCCATAAAGACGATGATTTACGAGAAGAGTTAGACATCCATCTTTCCAATCTGAAACGACAGGGGAAAATTGCTGCTTGGCATGATCGGGCGATTGAAGCAGGGGAAGAATGGGAAGCTCAAATCAAAGGCCATCTGGAGTCCGCTCAAATCATTCTGCTACTGGTCAGCCCACCCTTTATGGCCTCTGACTATTGCTACGACATTGAGATGCAACGAGCGATAGACCGCCATAACGAAGGCACAGCCCGAGTCATCCCTATTATTCTGCGTCCCTGTGACTGGAAAGGGTCACCCTTCAGTAAGCTGAAGATACTCCCTAAAGATGCCAAGCCCGTGACGAAATGGGCTGATCGCGATGAGGCATTCTTGGATGTCGTCAAAGGAATACGGAGGGCGGTAGAGTCCCTGACAAAAAAGTAGACCACTCTTCGTCAGGACTCAGTCCACCAACGGAGAGTCATCAGGGCCAGGGACCAGAAGCCTCGTCATCTTCTCAGGCAAGTCCCCCTCATAACCTCCCTCGCAGCGGTGTCGTTGAATTTGTCGGTCGTGAACAAACGCTGCAGGACTTGCACCAGCTCCTCCAAAAGAACAATCCAGTAGCCCTTACTGCATTAGCAGGCATGGGTGGGATCGGAAAGACTGAACTTGCCCTGCAATATGCCATCTCCCAGCTCGATCAGGGTCAGTACCCTGGAGGACTTTGCTGGCTGCGAGTGAAAGGCCAGGCTCTAGCTGCCCAAATTATCGAATTTGCCCGGACCAAGTTGGCACTGGCCCTTCCGGATGGACTCAATGAAGATCAACAGGTGAGTTATATCTGGGGGCAATGGCCCACCGGAAAGGTGCTGATTATTTTTGATGATGTAAAGGACCTTGAGACCATCGAACCGTACTTACCGCCGTCAGACCCACGGTATAAAGTACTGATTACAACCCGACAGGATTTAGGTCTATCCGATCATTCCCTTTCCATTAAAGAACTGAGCGATACCAGTGCCTTATCCCTGCTGAGAACCCTAGTTGGAGCAGACCGAATTGATGCTCAGCTCGACGATGCTCAAGCCTTATGTGGATGGGTGGGTAAATTGCCCTTAGGACTAGAGTTAGTGGGACGGTATCTAGCCAGAAAGCCAGACTGGTCCCTCCAAAAGCTGATCAAGCGACTTGAATCCAAGCGATTACAAGCCAAAGCCCTGACGACTCCAGCATCAGGAATGACCGCACAGTTTGGGGTCGCTGCTGCACTGGAATTAAGCTGGGTAGAGCTGAATGAGGCAGAGCAGGAACTGGCTTGCTTTTTGGGGATGTTTGCGGTTGCTCCTATTCCTTGGACTTTGGTTGAAGGATGTCTATCCGAACAGGATAAGGATGACTTAGAAGACATCAGAGATGAAGGTTTGAAAGATAGGAACCTACTCAAACGAATAGAAGAGAGTACCTACCAACTCCATCAAATTGTTCAGGAGTTCTTTCGGATTAAGTTGAATGAGGATTCCGAACAGGGGAAATCCCTCAAAGCCGCTTATTGCAGAGGAATGGTTGCAGTTGCTCAGGGTATTAATCAGAATCCAACGATTGATGTGATTGCAGGGATGAGTGCCAGCATTCCCCATCTAGAGGAACTGATCCGACAGTGGATTGACCACCTCGGTGATGATGAATTGATGTGGCCCTATGTCGGTATTGGTCGATTTTATGAAGGGCAAGGGAACTATGCATTGGCTTTACCTTGGTATCAAAAATGCCTAGAACAGACTCAACAAAGATTGGGCAATGAACACACCGATGTCGCAACTAGCCTCAATAACCTGGCAGGACTCTACAAAAACCAAGGACGATATGAGGAAGCAGAACCCCTCTATACACAAGCCCTACAGATGAGACAGAAGCCATTGGGCAATGAACACCCCGATGTCGCAACTAGCCTCAATAACCTGGCATTACTCTACGACAGCCAAGGACGGTATGAGGAGGCAGAACCCCTCTATACACAAGCCCTACAGATGACACAGAAGCTCTTGGGCAATGAACACCCCGATGTCGCTCTTAGCCTCAATAACCTGGCAGGACTCTACGACAACCAAGGACGGTATGAGGAGGCAGAACCCCTCTATACACAAGCCCTACAGATGAAAAAGAAGCTCTTGGGCAATGAACACCCCTCTGTCGCAAGTAGCCTCAATAACCTGGCAGGACTCTACAAAAACCAAGGACGGTATGAGGAGGCAGAACCCCTCTATACACAAGCCCTACAGATGACACAGAAGCTCTTGGGCAATGAACACCCCTCTGTCGCAAGTAGCCTCAATAACCTGGCAGCACTCTACGAGAACCAAGGACGGTATGAGGAGGCAGAACCCCTCTATACACAAGCCCTACAGATGAGACAGAAGCTCTTGGGCAATGAACACCCCTATGTCGCGACTAGCCTCAATAACCTGGCAGGACTCTACAAAAACCAAGGACGGTATGAGGAGGCAGAACCCCTCTATACACAAGCCCTACAGATGACACAGAAGCTCTTGGGCAATGAACACCCCTCTGTCGCAAGTAGCCTCAATAACCTGGCAGCACTCTACGACAACCAAGGACGGTATGAGGAGGCAGAACCCCTCTATACACAAGCCCTACAGATGAGACAGAAGCTATTGGGCAATGAACACCCCGATGTCGCAACTAGCCTCAATAACCTGGCATTACTCTACGACAACCAAGGACGGTATGAGGAGGCAGAACCCCTCTATACACAAGCCCTGCAGATGAAAAAGAAGCTCTTGGGCAATGAACACCCCTCTGTCGCAAGTAGCCTCAATAACCTGGCAGGACTCTACAAAAACCAAGGACGGTATGAGGAGGCAGAACCCCTCTATACACAAGCCCTACAGATGAGACAGAAGCTCTTGGGCAATGAACACCCCTCTGTCGCGACTAGCCTCAATAACCTGGCATTACTCTACAAAAACCAAGGACGGTATAAGGAGGCCAAATCTAATTTAAAGCAAGCACTAAAGATAGTAGAGGTCGTCTTGGGTCCAGAGCATCCTTCTACTCGGACCATGCGAAACAACTTAGAGTCCATCCCCTAGAAAGCCACCAACCAAGACCAAATTAATCAAAGTCAGTCCTGGCAAGAACTTCAGAATCCGGCTGGGAAGGACTTATTTTTCGTGTAATTTTTTGTGTAATACAGATTTTGGTAGAAAATCTGGAATTAAAATCACAGATCTAATATGGTGATCTTGGAATTCATACTCTGTGGTGCAAATTATTTTGTGTTTGGCTCAACATGCCGACTTGTCGCCTATGCGTCTGACTGAGCTGAAAACCTGTTAATCGGTGTAGTGTTCCTTCAGCCAGTTCACCAGATCAGAAGATTCAGTAAAGTCGAGCAATGCCTCACCAAGAGTTTCGAGTTGATCGAGGGAGAGGGATTGAATCTGGGATTGTAATTCAGGGGAAACGTCACCAATGCGGCGGGTGAGTTGGCGGAGGATGAGGGATTGGGCTTCTCTAAGAGCGCCAGACTGTTCACCTTCCTGTCGTCCTTCCTGGCGACCTTCGTCCAAGGCTTCCTGGTAAACTTTCGTTTGCTTGAGTTCGCTTAAGCCCAACATACTCTCTATCTCTTCCCGGCTCAGTTGTGGAAATTTATAGACCACAATCGTTTCAATCAACTCCATTATCGCCGCTATCTTAGGATTTGTCTGTCTTTGCGTCTGAGCCCTTGATAGCATTGCTTTTGCTTGGGTCACAATATGAGGTTGAGCCGAGGTAAGCTATGGGTGAGTGATATTAGATAAGGATGCATTTCAGGCCAGCTAAAAAAATCTGAGAAATATTATCTATGTGGCCTGACTCACTTCGACATTGGAGTAAGCGAGCACGGCGGTCAATTGATCCTCGTCAAAGCCTCAAAGCTCGCTTACTGTTGATCACGTTTGGGATGGTTCTACTGCTCTCGACCGTTTTGAGTCTAGTGGTGGGCAACATCAGCACGGAACAACTAGAAGCGGTCACTAATCAATCTTTAGAAGATCTGGCCTTTCAAGTGGCCGACAAGCTTGATCGCGGTATGTTTGAGCGCTATCGGGATTTGCAAATCATTGCCAGCCTTGACGTGCTGCGTCAACCGAGTGTCTCAATAACCACTGAGCGGAATCTGTTGGAACAGCTTCAGAAGTCCTACCCTAACTATTCTTGGCTGGGGGTAGCAGACCCTGCAGGTATAGTGAAAGCCAGCACTGGAGGACTGCTGGAGGGAGAAAGTGTTGCCCAGCGTCCGTGGTTTCAGGCAGGACGGAAGCAGCCCTTTGTTGGTAGCATGCATGAGGCATTGATGCTAGAAAAACGGCCCTCTAATCCCACTGATGAATCATCCCGATTTGTGGACTTGTCAACCCCTCTATTTGATGATCAGGGACAACTTCAGGGTGTTCTCGCTGTCCATTTAAGCTGGTCGTGGGCAAAGGAGACTACCCATCGGCTCATCAATCCAGAAGCCAAACACAATCATGCTGAAATCTTGGTTCTCTGCCAAGACGGGCATGTATTGCTGGGACCAGCAGGTGTTCAGGGTGAAACATTACCGATCACCATCCTTAAAGCCTCCAATACGAATCGGACAGGATATTTTATTGAGTCTTGGCCCAGTCAGGGGGAGTTTGTGACTGGCTGGGCCAAGACTAAGGGCTATCTCAGCTATCCTGGACTGGGCTGGATTGTGCTGGCCCGTCGATCGGTGACCCAAGCCTTCGCCCCAGCTCGGGTGCTACAGGCAAAGGTTTTGGGTTGGGGACTGGGTATCGGAACGCTGTTTGCATTGCTCAGTTGGTTGATTGCACGCCGCATCTCGTTCGTAACGATTAAACTCACCACTGCTGCTGATCGCATTCGGCAAGGCAGCCCTGATGAAACCTTACCGACCGTTGAGGGACGAGATGAGTTGGCCCAGCTCTCGCGTTCCCTCCATCACATGGTCAATATGCTGCAAATCCAACGGCAAAACCTACTGCTCACCAATCAACAGCTCCAAGATGAGCTACAACTCCGTGAGCAGGCCGAACATACAATTGGGGAGCAGGCTGCATTGCTGGACATTGCCACCGATGCAATTTTTGTACGGGATTTAGATAATCGCATTTTGTATTGGAATCAGGGGGCACAGCGCACCTATGGATGGTCAGCAGCAGAAGCCTGCGGCCAAAATGCAATCACCTTCCTCAATTTAACAAGTTCCCCCGAGCTAGACACCGCCGTACAAACTGTTCTTGAACAGGGCGAATGGCAAGGGGAGCTAGAAAAAGTGACCCAATCGAAACAAACAATCGTCGTTGATAGTCGCTGGTCGTTAGCCTGTAATGCAGAGGGTCAACCTGAATTCATCCTCACCGTTGATACGGACATTACTGAGCAAAAGCAGCTCGAGGTCCAGTTTCTGCGCGCCCAGCGACTAGAGAGCTTAGGCACCCTCGCCAGTGGCATCGCTCACGATCTCAACAATATTTTCACCCCTATCATTGGTTCAGCGGGTCTCCTACCCATCACCCTAGACCCAGCAGACAGCAAGAGCCGCCGCTTGGTGCGGATGCTCAACGATAGCGCTCAACGCGGCAGCGAATTAGTCAAGCAAATTCTAGCTTTCGCACGGGGGGCTGAGGGGGAATTCATTACGCTCCAGGTCGGTCACCTATTGGCCGAGATTCAACAGATCATCAGAAGCACGTTCCCAAAACACATTGAGCTGCAGGCCAATATTCCCACCCAGTCTCTGCCCACGGTGACCGCCGATGCAACCCAAGTCCATCAGATATTGATGAACCTTTGCGTGAATGCCCGTGATGCCATGCCTAACGGTGGCATTCTAAGTCTATCGGCCAAAGCAATAACAGTGGATGAACACTTTGCGGAGATACATATTGATGCAAAGACTGGGAAGTATGTCGCGATCACTGTTGCTGATACGGGTATGGGCATACCACTCGAGGTACAAGAGCGCATTTATGATCCCTTTTTCACGACCAAAGAGGTTGGCCAGGGTACAGGATTAGGGCTATCGACGGTGAGGGGCATTATCAAAGGTCATGGCGGATTTTTAGACCTTTATTCCGAGGTGGGTCGAGGAACAACCTTTACAGTGTTTATCCCCGCTGAACTCGATCATGAGATGGAGATACCTCAATATCCTGACTTACAAGAGGGGCAGGGGCAGTTAATTTTAGTGGTGGATGACGAAGCGCTGATCCTGCAAATGACCAAGAGCACGTTAGAACTATTCAACTATCAAGTGGTCACGGCTACGAATGGGAGAGATGCGATCGCTCAGTACAAGCAATATCACCCTGACCTTGTACTCATGGATATGATGATGCCGGAGCTAGGAGGGCAAGAAGCGATCTCAGCACTGAGAGACATCAATCCGCACCTCAAGATTGTTGCTACTAGCGGACTGATTACAGAGCAATTTTCTACTATCAGTGTTGATGCCTTTTTGCCTAAGCCTTATACTCTGCAAGAGTTACTTCAGACACTTGGGCAATTTCAGGAAAAGAACTCACATACTTTAGGCCATGAGATGCAATAGTAATGCATTGCATCGTAAGCGACCATGGTCGCTTACGATATTTGAGTGACCCCAGAATCTGTTAGAACGAGCTCTGATTGATGGAACCATAACCCATCACCATGGTCGCTTACGAAATATTGTGCTTCGATTGTTCTATGGCTGTCGCAAGTCAACGGACAAGCAGCAAAAATAACGGGAGTCTGTGTTTTTATTTTTTTGATTAAGCCATAGAAAACCAGGTGCCTGATGTGGATGTATCCCCCAAGCTGTAAGTGAAACAGCTACGCCCAGTAGGATGATCACGTTGGCTGCCAGAATACAGCCTGCGACCACTGCAATCGTACTCATTGGTAACAGAACCTGCAAACCTAGAGCCAGTAATGCACCACTAATAGAAATGAGTGCCACAATTGGGAACCCCACCACTAACCAACAGACCGTAAGAATAAAAACCCAGGTTAAAAAGCATTTAATTTTCTCCCCCAAAGACCAGTTAGGGAAGGGTAATGATTGCGATATGGTCATAGTCTGTCCCTCAATTTTGGCAAGGTATTTATTATTTTTAAGCAAATATTGGCAAACCAGCCTTCAGAGAATTCGATTTTTGGATTTTCCCATTCTGTCATCTCTGAAGACAGGCTGATTCTTTAGAATAATTGAGTAGTTTGTCATATCCATGACATAGGTTTTTACATGTATATGACTTTAAGACAATCAGCAGTTTAGATAGAGAGTGATGCTACTTAAAAGGTTTGACTGAAATCATTCAGGTAGTGAACGAGAATATTAGTAGCTAAAGCTTCCATCTTCTCCACCTGTATGTGCCAAGTTTTTTGTTTTTGGCTCAGGTTGCTCCGCTATGATGCACTCAGTTGTCAGTACCATCCCGGCAATTGAAGCTGCATTTCGCAACGCAGCACGAGTCACCTTAGCAGGATCTACAATTCCCGCTGCAAACATATCTACAAACTGGCCTGTTATAGCGTCATAACCAGTATTGAAGGCCAGATCCTTGATACGTTCTGCAATCACCGAGCCATTTCGACCCGCATTCTCCACAATCTGCCTTAGAGGAGCTGAGAGAGAGCGAGTTAAAATCATTGCCCCAATGAGTTCATCTCCAACTAAATGCTCAGCAGACCATTCCTCTAGTTGAGGTGCGAGATGGGCTAGAGTTGTCCCGCCACCAGGAACAATCCCTTCCTCAATCGCCGCTTTTGTGGCGTTAATTGCGTCTTCCAGTTTTAACTTGCGATCCTTCATCTCTGTTTCTGTAGCAGCTCCGACCTTGAGTACAGCTACTCCCCCAGTGAGTTTTGCTAGGCGTTCTTGCAGTTTCTCTTTTTCAAAGGAAGATTCTGTTTCCTCGATCTGACGATAAATCTGTTCACACCGGGCTTTAACACTGATCTCATTCCCTTCGGCAACGAGGGTAGTATTATCTTTTGTGATTGTTACCCGTCGTGCCTGCCCCAACATCTCCAGCGTAGTGTTTTCTAGCGTCAGACCTACATCTTCGCTGATTACCTGGCCTCCGGTTAACACTGCCATATCAGCCAATAGATCATTGCGGCGATCACCGAATCCGGGAGACTTGACTGCAGATACATTGATAATTCCCCGTAGCCGATTAAGAACCAGTGTTGCCAGGGCTGCCTTTTCGATGTCTTCAGCAATGATTAAGAAGGGTTTGCCCGTCTGAGCAACTTTCCCCAAAATCGGAAGTAGCTCTTGGGCCAACGTGATCTTTTTATCTGCTAATAGAATGTAGGTATCCTCTAAGATGACCTCCATCCGTTCGGCATCTGTGACGAAGTAGGGTGAGATATAGCCCTTGTCAAACTGCATTCCCTCAGTAATTTCGATTTCAGTATGCATCGACTTACCTTCTTCTAAGGTAATTACCCCTTTCTGACCCACTTTGGCCATCGCTTCTGCAATCATTTGACCAACGATTTCATCGTTTCCTGCTGCAATGGTTGCTACTTGCGTGATAGCGGTGGAGTCTTTCACTGGCAGAGCATGCTCTACAATTTGATCCAAGATAAAATGGGTGGCTTTGTCGATACCTCGCCGGATTGAGATCGGATTGGCACCAGCGGCAACATTCCGCAACCCTTCTTTGACCATGGCATGGCTTAAAACAATTGCTGTAGTGGTGCCATCCCCTGCAATATCATTAGTTTTGGCTGCAACTTGGCGTAATAATGAAACCCCGGTATTGGCTAGATGGTTCTCCAGTTCAATTCCCTTGGCAATGGTGATGCCATCATTGACAATTTGAGGGGCACCAAATTCACTCCCTAGAACGACATTGCGCCCTCTTGGCCCTAATGTCACCGCAACAGCCTTAGCAAGTAGGTTAATTCCTTGCTCTAGGGCCTGACGAGCATCAATATCATACAGAATTGACTTAGCCATTAAGGCTTACCTCTAATAATTGGGGATACTGTTCAAATCAGAAAAGTGTTAGTACTGAAGTATCCAGAATTTTGATTGAGAATTTTAGAAAAATTCAGTTCTTGAAAAAGTTAATTCCTCGTGTCAATGTCAGAAAAACTGCATTCAATAGTCAATAATATTGAGAATGATAATCTAAGACACTCAGCACTGATATTTTCATTTAAGTTGTTGAATTGATCGCAATAACAGAGGATTCTTACAACACGATTTCTTGATGAGAACTGTGCATCAAAGTATTGGAAGTACCCAAGTCAATGCCCAAATCATAGGATAGGTATCTCAGGGGTCTAACAGATTTCCACCATGAGAGTTTTGTGATTTTTGGGGTAGATGAGGAACACCCTACTGCCTGAGAGAGTGTATGAGTCATGATCTAAAGGTGATTACAGATGGGAGGGAGATGAATGTTATTTCGCCTGGTGGGCCAATACTGAAGGGAGTTTCAAAATTCTATAAGGGCTGAGTCTTGTTTTGCTCAATCAACCCACGCATCATGTTTGCAGAGGTATGATCTTCTTGTGCGTCAAATAACTGAGCAGCTGTCTGGAAATCAGATAAGGCATCTTGACGATCATTCATCAGCAGACGAATCGTACCGCGATTGCCATAAGCTTCAGCCATAGTGGGAGTTAGTTCGATGGCACGGTTAAAATCCTTGATCGCATTGTCAGTCTGACCAATTGAGAAATACGCAACACCACGATTGTAATAAACTTCCGAATTCGAGGTTGTTAATTGAATCGCTAGATCATAGGCTTCAATCGCACCCACATAGTCTTCGGTAAAGGCTTTTTGAATCCCTGTCATCAGGTAATCTTGGGATTGATTTTTCCCAGGCTGGAGGATTGCCGCAGGATTTGTTTGAGAAGAATCACTATTAGGTCTAGCCTGAATAGATTGGCAACCAACTAGGGCCAGGCTGCTTACGAGGAAAGTAGTGCTAAGAATCCATTGAGTGGGACGGCTAGAAAACATGGTTCAATCTCTTATAATAAATGGCTTGAGTAAAGCTGTAATCTGGCAACCCACAAGATTGTTGAAACCGTATCTTCATTGAAGCAAAATTACTTAAACTCACCATCAGCAGAGAGGATGAAATTTATTGCATCTCCATCCTCCTTTTGGACTAGTCCGATCGGTTGATTCTGGGGTATGTCATTACCTACATCTAGCTTGTGGTCAGCAGTCACTTTTCCTTAAGAGATTAATTTTGCTTTATTTGTTGAATCCTCAATACCGTATGCTGATAATTTCCCAAATCTCCTTGCTTCTGGAAAAGATCAGCCGCGTGCTGTAAATCAACTAATCCACCATTTTTATCCCCAGTTTGGGCTTTAATCAGACCTCTATTTCCGTATGCCTCAGCTAATTCTGCATTTAGCTTTATAGCTTTTGTATAATTCGAAATCGCTTGGGAAGCGTTTTGCATTGCTGCATAAGTTCTCCCACGGTTATAATATGCATCAGCATAATCTGGCTGAAAGCGGATGGCTTGATTTAGATCCATCAATGCCATCTTCCATTCTCCTTGCACTGAACCAAATATTATTGCTCGAACGTTGTATGCTTCAGCATAGTTTGGCTTTAACTGAATCGCTTTAGTTAAATCAATAATGGCCCGTCGAAATCGCCTATATCAGAGCGTGATTCTCCTCGGTTGTATAGTGCAATCGGGTGATCTGGATTAATTCTTAAAGCATGATTGAAGTCTTTAATCGCAACTTGATATTCACCTAAATCATGATAGGCAATTCCTCTATAAATAAATGCTGTTAGATATTGAGGATTTTCTTGAAGGGCTTGATTATAATGGTAAATAGCTTTTTGATAGTTTCCCTGCTTCGCTTGCTCTTTTCCTTCTTCTAATAATTTTTGAACAGGGTCTGAAGAAAGTGAGATTTTAACTGATTTAGATTGCGATTGAGTAAATAGACCAGTTCCTGCTATTCCGAGAATAATGCTGACAATTAAAGCAGTTTTCGAATAAGCTCCCATAAGATTTCCCACCAATAGTAATTTCAAATTTCTTCTAAGGGGAATGTCCGTTAATGCTAGTCAATAATAGTATGAAGTTTCAGCTTATTATTGATGTTGAAATGCCACTCATACTGCTGCGTCCACCTTCTCCTCTTCTTAAATTGTCTCTCGTCAGTCCCAGCAATCCGAGTGCCTGGACTTTTTAGCAAAATCCTTCCAATATTTCCACGAACTAGTACTTGAACCTAATGCACTAGCTGCGTAACAGAATCTATAGTCTTTAGGCCTTATTGAATCCGCATTCAAGGCTTCTGCCTCCATTTTATCTGAAACTCTTGCAGAAAAACGACTTTTGCCTTGTAGTTTTAGAAGACCAGTGCCCTGACAACTTTTACAAATGAATAATTAATAGGGGATTTTTTTACTAAAAATGGGAAAGCATTTTTTTCTGAATAAAGGGTGATGTCATGGCTGATAGAATCCCAGGGCTGTTTCATTTATCTGAAAGACTTTCTATGCATGACTTCTTGGACTTTTGAATATAGGGTTATGTCATCTTAAACAAGGACTTTAAGTTGTCTAAGCTAAAGCCAGCTAATCGTTGTGCTTGAGTCACATCTCGAACATGATGTACCTTATTTTCGACTCCCCAATATCCACGAATTCGGTCAGCAAGAACTTGCACAGGCTCCACAAATGAAGCAACGTAGTAACGAGTCTCTGTAGAGCTTTCAACGATATTAGCTCGATAGATTTGGCGCTCGGAGACGATACGAATTATGCTTTGTAACCCCGGAAACGCAGGAATACCAGCTAAGTCATGACTGATACTGATTGTCCTTTTTTCAATACGTCCATGTCCCTTGTTTATTTGCTTTATTGTCTGTTGAGCTTTAAATTCAGCTTCGACGCCTTTAAGTAATCCAGATTGATTTCCCTTGAGTGCTCCTAGATAATTATTGCCACTATCTATAATCGTCTGGGCTGTTTTTTTTGGGTACTGATTGCATCAAATGCAAATACGACACCCTTGAGTGCCAACTGTTCAATAAATGCAGGAAGCGCGGTGATCTCGTTCGTTTTCGAGTCAACCTCATAAGGTTCCAGAATCAGCCCTCGTTCAACAATATAAGCACTGACGAGCATTATCGCTGGATGCGAGTCTAACCTTGGGTCATCACTGATGGCTTCATATGACCCACGCAGTACTTTCCCGTCAGTCGCAATTGTTTCTCCAGGCAAGGGCTTAATCTCGAAAAACCGAGATAAACACTCTCCATACGAGAGATACTCTATCCGCAACAAGGTACGCCGAATTGTACTGTAGGAAGGTAAACGGCCTTTATGAGGGGCAAACAAAGTAACCAATTGAGCATGGTATGCCTTTAACCAATCTCCGATGGCGAGGAATCCACGATTGCCTGCGGCTACTGCAAGGGTGAATAGGGCTAAACATAACGATTGAGTGTGTCTTCGCCCTCTAGCGCGACGATTGTCAGGCAGATCGCAAAAGGCTTCGACAATAGCAATTTCAGGCATTCGGGAGGCTCAGGATATTGGGGCTGACTCCCTACCATATCAACGGCTCTATGAGAATGAAACAGCCCTGGGTTAGTATTTGAATAGGCGACCGCGTTTTTGCCCGCATCTTTGGCTTCATACATGAGTTGATCGGCAGATTGAATCAGCTCATCAACAGAACTGGGGGGATATTCAAAGATTAATACTCCCATGCTGAAGGTGACAGGCCACTGATGCTTTTCCAGTTCTTCAAGTAAAATTTTCTGCAATCTGGCAACTACATGCTTGACTTCTGTCTCTTCAGGTATGTGCAGCTCCCTTGTTCATCCATGATCCATAACCGTGTTTTGCTTCTAAAAAAGCTCAAAAGAAACACTACAACAAAATTTGGTTCACTCGCATCCGCTCTTTACAGTGCAAGGTTTTATGAGCTATGGGATACCAAGATCTGTCAGGCATTCAGCTACAGGACTGAAGATGAATAGGCTGTAATTGAGAACAACGTGTAAGATATTCCATGAACAGTATACGTCGACTATTGCATACTATTGTCAAAGCGTTGAGCGATAATTCCTTTGTGAAAGGATTGAAACGGCTTGAAGGTGCTGTCGCCAAGATTTTGACTTTAGGATTGATTCTAGTCATTTCATTCGCTTTACTGGATCTGGGGAATAGCTTGTTTCGTGAGTTAATTACAAAACCCTATGGATTTTTTAATTCAATGATACTAGGTATATTTGGCCTTTTCCTCAATATTTTAATTGCTTTAGAATTATTAGAGAATACCAAGGCATATCTAGATCATCAGGGTGTGCAAGTACAGTTAGTGATTGCAACTGCCTTAATTGCGATGGCTCGTAAGTTGATTATTTTTGATTTTGCTAAATCTTCGGGATTAGATCTAGCAGGACTCGCCACAGCCATCTTCTCATTATCTATTAGTTATTGGCTTGTTCGTCAACTCAAAAAGCAAGTCGAGTAAAGAGAACTTCTCCAAAGTTTAAATCAGGTATATTTCCTTGTTAGTCGTTCTTTGCGGTTGGAGAGTATCATAAGATTTGACTATGCAATGTTGAGGGCATACCCCAGGCTGGACTTCACACCTACGTAAGGGCAACACTTTTGAAATATTGAAATTACTTCAAAGCATTGTTCAGAAAAAGGTTTTTGAGATTTATTTGTTCAAAAAGTGTTGCCTCATATATTTGGTAGTTGAACTTTGCCTTTCTATCTCCCTCGAAAAAAGTCAAATCTCCGATAGTTTGCTAGGTGTACTTAGGGATTGTATGTGTGATTTTTGCTTGAGGCCGCGTTTATAGAAGGCAAAGTTATAGGATAGGTCAAGAGCCCTCTTGTGAGCTGTCAAGTCATACCACTGTCCAGTGAGGCGATGCTGAGCGAAAGTTGCTATTGATAAGTCACATTTTGTTACGCTAAGGGGTTTATATTTGAGGGGAGTACCGTTTATGGGTAGATCAGGGTGAGGTATCATAACTCTCTTTTTGTACTCTTCATAGGAAAGTATCAATTATGATGAGTTATCAAGTAGCTGACACTTTCATTTATACGAATGACTTTAACGAAACTATGTGTCAAAGCTATTTCATTTAAATGTCATTCAAATGCCAGTTGAGGGTTGCTGCCTTTGTTGAGTTGGCAAAAACCGATGGGAACAGAAGTTCCTGGCCCAATCAGTGTTTCAGGGAGTGCTAGATATACAACGCCTTATTCATCACTTGGTTAGACCACATTGGGGCCTCAGTAAGCAGACCACACCGGGAATGGAGATGGGATATTGTTCAAGCCTACTGAGCGTTTTAGAACTCCTAACTAATAAAGGCTTTAGATGTGTGTCTTGTTAATAGATCAGGTGCCCTGATTATCCCGAGACGATTTTACAGAAGCAGAAAAGGTGCTAGCAGCGACACAAAGCACAATGATAAATATTACTATTATTGGATCAAGATTCTACTTCACTTGCACCCATCTCCAGCATTTCAGTTAGGGATATCATCTGCCCCACTAGTTTATGAACTATCCACTGCCACTAACCATTGATGTTGCTGTTGTTCACCAGGAGCTTTGATATGGAATATCTAGATTTGTTAGGTCGGAAGGATGTATTGATGCCAGTGGCGACTGCAGGATATACTTACCCGGAGGTTAGTCAGTTCTTAGATATCCTGAAGCCACTGATTCGAGAACCTTCAGTGGTTGGTAACGAAGACTCTTTTTTCCGGGTCTTGCGACGTGAATTAGAAGAAATCGGGATTGAGGTACAGCACTATCATGGCGTATTGGTTGCCCAGGGAAATCGACCCCATAGCTTATTCTTTCTGCCCATATCGATCGTCATGGACTCCTTTGTACTGGACCGAATGAGTTTCAATATGCAGCCTTCATTGCTGGAACCAGGGTGAGAACATGGGAGACTCTGCATCCGAGCATTTACTTCACACCATTGAAGATCGCTTTCAAGGACAGCGGGTGCAGGCTCATTTTCCCTATACTGGCACCTATTTAGGCCAAGGCGAAATTACGCACTCCTACATTTGCCCAGAACGGAATAACCTGATTTTTGAAGTGGATGGACTGGATTTCTCCAGCCAGGAACGCCTGTTTCTTTTTTGGATCGGCTACAGATTGAAGATGGACTAATTTCGGCCCAACTGGATAACGTTGTCAGTGCTGCAATGTTGATCTATCTGTTCCGACAGGGGTTTCAAGGGACTGGGCTATTCACCGCCCAAGAGGAGACTGGACGCAGTTGGCGGTATACGTTGTCCTGGTTTCAACGACAGTGTCTGACCACCCAGCGACTGATAGTCCTCGATACCAGTCCCTATGCCACCCGTGAAGATGCAGATGCTCAGCAGATTACGTTGCGCCATAAAGATGCTAATGGCCCATTTTCCCCAACCATGACTCAAGAATTAGTGAAGCGCTGTGAAGAGTTCGGGCTGTCCTATGGGTTTAAAGATGAATATATTGCGATCCAGAATGAGACTCGTGAAAAGCCCTATCCCCTGGGTCGGACTGAATTGGGACGAGTAGTTTCGGCAACTGATGGGGCGATTAATGGGACAACGCTGCAGATTCCGACGACGGAGTACCATACGGCGACTGAAACGGCATCCTTATCGGCGATCTCAGGTATGATTCAGCTACTCCTGAGCTATGTTGAGCCGGTTTGATGTGATTACGAATCCATAGACTGAGATAGAAACTTAATAGCAAAACAGACTGAAAGCGTAAATAATCTGTAGCAATTTTATGAAACCTAGAAATTTGGTTCATTTGATTCTATAAATCATGAACGTGTTCAAAAAGCAAAACGTTTAGGCCGACACCCCTTCCGCCTAGCTCCAGTAAATGTCTAAGCTCCAAGAGGATTTATTTAACCAAACCAGCTCGAAGGGCTCTAACAGCTGCCTCTGTCCGATCGCTTGCACAGAGTTTACTTAAGATATTGCGAACGTGAGTTTTCACCGTACCCATACTCATAAATAGGGATTCTGAGATCGCAGTATTGCTATGTCCTCCCACAATTAGTTCAAGAACTTCTAGCTCTCTCTCCGTCAAGGGCGAAGTTTGAAGAAGTTGAGCTTTGTCAGGATCTAAACCATGAATGGTGACAGCATCTAATTCACCTTTATAATTTGTGGTCGTAGTGCCTTCTAAATGCCCTTTGCGAGCCTGCTCAAGCACAATGCTGGCAATTGCAGGATCGATCCATGAATGCCCTTCAGCAGTAGTACTCACGGCCTCAACCAATAGCTCAATATCAGTATCTTTTACACAGTAGGAATCTGCGCCAGCCGCAAATGCAGCCAGTACTTCAACTTCCTGATGGTGCATTGTCAAAATAAGGACCTTGGTGGCTGCACCTTCACCCTCTGATTGCACTTTTCTAAATCGCTGAACTAGTTCAATGCCATCAAAATCAGGCAGTCCAATATCGACAATAGCGACATCTGGCTGTATGTCTTCTAGCAGCTTTAATCCCTCACTACCCGTAGCTGCTTCCCCTACAACTTCAAAATATCTTGCTCCTCCAATGCTCCCAGCAATCCCATTCTGGTAAGGGTATGGTCTTCAATAATTACGATGCGGATGATATTCATGAACCATTATGTCTATAGAGATTAGTCCAATAGGACGACGCGGATACTGAAGGTTGTCGGATACACTAGTGGAACTTTCATTCAGTATGCCACATCCCTTAGAGAATCAAGACTATAGCTTGCTGAGGCACCCCTATGAACGTCACTTCTCCCTATCCAGTTGATCAACAAGTCCATATCTTAGTGGTTGATGATGCTTATGAAATCTTTGCTTTATTCAAGCCGTTCTAGAAACGGAGGGTTATCAGGTGAGCTTAGCCGAGAATGGCAAGTCGCCCTCGAACAGTTTCAAATGTCATTGCCTCATTTAGTCTTATCGGACGTCATGATGCCGGGAATGAATGGTACAGAGCTAACTCGACAGATTCGCAAGCAAAAGACTTGCCCTTATCCCGATATTGCTGATCACCGCCCAAGAGCAATCGGATGTAGTGGAAGGACTTGATGCAGGGCCGATGATTTCATTAAAAAACCCGTTGAGATTACGGAGTTGTTGGCTCGGGTTCGCTCCCTGTTGCGTCTGAAACATAGTATTGATGAGCGAGAACAAATGACAGTAATGAGGGAAGAGTTTGTCTATCGCCTTACTCATGATTTACGTATTCCTCTCGTGGCTGCAGATCGGATGTTTACCTTAGTGGAGCGTGGGGAAATATGGAACCATCCCGGATCCTTGCCAGAAAGTGATTGCCACCATGAAAGACAGCAATTCTGATCTGTTGCAAATGACCAATACATTACTTGAAATTTATAAATATGAAGCGGGCCAAAAAGCTTTAGCTTATACGACCTTCGATGTAAAACAACTAACGGAGTCAGTGATTGAAGAACTGAGACCACTGGCTGAAGAGAAGGGACTTGAGTTAAAGATAGTGACCAAGTCCAACACCAATTTGAATCATGATTTTCATCCTATCAGGTGCACGGTTAGAGCTAAGAAGAGTCATTACGAATCTCGTGGGTAATTCAATTAAATTTACCGATACAGGTTCCATCCAGATTCAATTGGAAAAACAAGACAATTCTCTAATAATGAGAGTGGAAGATACTGGCTGTGGCATCTCTCCTGACGAGCAGCCCATCGTTTTTGAACGGGAGTTCCAAGGTAATCATCGCTGTTCGGGAAATGGGTTGGGACTGAACCTAGTCCGTCAAATCGTCGCGGCCCATCAAGGTACGGTGGAGTTGCAATCTCAAGTGGGGAAAGGCAGCAGTTTTAAGGTCCGTATTCCTGCCTAATCAAACATCATCGTCATCTTCAGACTTGATGATATCGCCATCAAAAATTCCTTGAAGTCCCGTCAGGGGTGGACCCACTTCCACACCGTACTGTGTTATCTTCAGTTCCCTTAAGGTTTTTTCAAAATCACTTAACCGCTTTTTGATGACACCAATGCTCTTCGTATTCGACCTTGCCATCTTCATGACGATCGACATATCTCAGCAAGATTAGATTATCGGCTAGATAAGTGAAACTATCAGCAGTTCCTTTATCATCTTCATCTAATAATGCCGTTCATTGATGAGGATTACTGCAACCCCCATATTGGCTAGATATTTACACAATGCATGTAGGTGAGATAGAAAATCTTCTCCTTGCATGGAGAGGTTATAGCCCGAGATGCTATCAATCATGACAATACGTATATGATTCTCCTCAACCTCATGGCGAACAATACTGGAAAACTCATCGGGATGTATTGCAAGGGCTCAATTTTGACAATAGCTAAAGACCCTTCCTCCGTCATCACCCGTGCTGGGATTTTTAGCTTTTCTGAACGTCGAAGAATAATTCTACATCTTCTTCAAAAGTAAAGACGACAGACGTTCCATACGGCTTGCTGCTTCCTTCATGAACTGAAGACCAATAGTGGTTTTGCCTACCCCACTCGGCCCTCTAAATAGCGTCACCATGCCTCGTTCAATGCCACCTCGGAGCATTTTGTCGAGGGCGGGAATGCCTGATGGGAGGGGTTCAGGTTGAAAATTACGTTTGTAAGCTTCAGGTAATAACTTGGGAAAGACAGACATGCCTTTGGGGCCAAGCCGCAGAGAGTGATTTCCTGCTTGAAATCCTGAGCTGCGGAATTTGGAGATGCCAACAGTACGCCGTGTAGGTGTAATTCCCAAGTTAATCACCCCATCACTCATGAACTGCAGATCATAATCAGGTTCTTCTGGACTGCATTCTGATGTAAAAACGACCGTTGCACCTTGGCCAAGAATAAAGCGGATAAACGCTAATACTTGCTTGCGAAACTGAAAGGTATCTGCAGTGATGTAGCGAAATTGCGTCATCGAATCGACAAAGATTCGGTCTGGCTTCAACTTCGTCACTTGATCCACAATTTTCTGGGTGATCGGATCTTTTTTCCACTTCAGCAGGGCTAAAAAAATCGTAGGTTTGTGACTCCGTAAAAAAAGCTGAGTCAGGACTGAGATCCAGACAACTGACGGACTCTAGATCTAAGTCCATGTCAGATCCAGTTTCTAGGATTTGGTGACCCGGTTCACCAAAACAGATGAGCAGGGATGATTTCCCCTTGGGGCAGCTGGTGGGTTAAGTAGTGCAGTCCTAAAGTCGTTTTACCTGTCCCTGGCCCCCCGCGCACTAAATAAGCCCGATTAGCTATGAGTCCACCATTGAGAATTTCATCTAGGCCAGATATCCCTGTTGATAACCGCGTTTTACTAGTCTGTTTCTTCTTAGAACTTTGGTCACAGGACTACTCAAAATGTGTATTTGCGAGATGATGGCACTAGAGAAGTATAACGATTGAGAGGTCTATCACTCTATTCCTTAGTAACCAATAAATCATCTAGGACATCTTCCCAGTAAATCAATGGCTCGAATCTTATTGTTATTTGCTAGATCTTGCCAATAGTAAATTCGTTCAGAGAAGTTATCTGAACGGCATGAAGTTATCTCGGTATCATCTGAAGAGAAGCACTCGTCCCATGAATTACTGCAAGAGTTTCTTTTGATCTATGTATTGTTGATG